>CALMBD010000001.1 GCA_937861115.1 uncultured Bacteroidota bacterium
TTCATCATTCATCATTCATCATTCATCATTCATCATTCATCATTCATCATTCAAAGCCGCGTGTCGCAACACGGACAAATACCGGCCATTTCAGACCGCCCCGAAAATACCCCTTCATTCTTTTCTACATTTGACTCCGCAACAACACAACCGACAATAATTTGCGCCCAACTCGTTCAGATACTGCCATTCTCCTGTTCAGCCGCTCGGCTGCTGCGGAATACGCTGCAAAGCCGCTGGTTGCTGCTGCCGACGGTATAAAACGGGCGGTTTCGGCGCAAATGATCCGGCAAACCCGCCGTGTGGCGCGGCGCAGTGGATTGCCGGTTTATTTTGTTTCGGAAAAGCAGCAACGCGGCGACACTTTCGGCGAGCGCTTTGCCAATGCCTTCGAATTGTTGTTCGGGCAGGGGATAGAACGGGTTGTTGCTATCGGCAACGACTGTCCTGCATTGCACCCCGGCGACCTTGTCGATGCGGCAAACAGCCTGGACGCAGCCGGCCTGGTGTTCGGCCCTGCTGCCGACGGCGGCGCCTACCTCATCGGCATGCGCCGCGAAGCGTACGACCGGGCCGCTTTCCTCCATATCGACTGGCAGACGCCTGCGGTTTTGCAGGAACTGGCAGACTACGCCGCCGGCGATTATGTATATCTTGAAGAAAAGTCGGACGTGGATTCCCCCACCGACCTGCTGCGGGTACTGCGCAGTAGTCGAATCCCGATACTTTTGAAAATCAGACTGCTGATTTTTTTGAAGCGGCATATACCCACCGTTCTGTTCCGGACAGACGCCGCAACCGCTGCGGTTTTCATGGATTGCCGGGCCTTGCGCGGGCCGCCGGTCCGGATTGTATAAGAAGGCTTTTCCCGGATGGCCCCCACCGACAATGAGCAACTTGTCGGGTCTTCGCGGCGCCTCCTGCTTCTCCCGACACACGGGAGCGGCTCTTTTTCGCACATTATTAACCAGTCGTAATCTTATATGAAAAATCTGTTCACCCTCCTGTTCTGCCTGGGGGCATTTCACCTGATAGCCCAGGTCGATCTCGAGGTCTCGCTCAGCGAATACCAGTCCGGTCGTGCACTCGCCGGTTTGAGCGTTCAACTGACCAACGCCGCCATCGGTTTTTCCGCAGAAAAAACCACCAACAGTCAGGGAAAAGTCGTTTTTGCCGGCCTTCCGCTTTCCGGCGAATACAGCGTAACCGTGCCGGAAAACACGGATTTCCAGCAAAGCAAAAAAGAAGGCATCGTGTTGCGTTCGAACACCGATGCAAACGTGCTGGTGGTAATGTTTCCCAAAAACGGCGTTGCCCTGGATGAAGTGACCATTCTCGGCGCTTCCCGGATCAATGCCCGGAATGCCGAGGTATCGTCGGAGTTGAAGCAAAAAGAGATCGAAAGCCTGCCGCTGGAGGGGCGCGATATCACCCGCATCCTGTACCGGCTTCCCAACGTGGTTCAAGCCACCGGCTTCTACCCCGAAGCGCCGAATGTGAGCATTAACGGCTCCAATGCGCTGTTTACCAACTACATGATTGATGGCATGGACAACAACGAGCGTTTTCTCGGCGGACAGAAATTCAATATTCCGGTGGGCTTTGCCGGGAACATCAACGTGCTGACCAATAATTTTTCCACCGAATACGGCCTCACGGGCAACGGCGTGATCAACATCACCTCGCGCTCGGGCGCCAACGAATTTGCCGGCGAGGCCTTCCTCGTCACCCGCCCCGGCGCCGCACTCGACGCCGAATCGCCCTACGCCCAGCGCGACCTGTCGGGCAACCAGGTAAAAGACGGGTTTCAGCGTTATCAGGGCGGGGTCGGTTTCGGCGGCGCCATCCGGAAAGACAAAACATTCTATTATGTCAATGCCGAATATACCCGCGACTTGAAAGACAACCTGCTCAACTCGCCGGCGCTTGGGGTGAACGAGACCGTGCGCGGAGAGAACAACTTTACCTACCTGAGCGCCAAAATCGACCACAACTGGACGAGCCGTTTTCGTTCGGCGCTCCGCGCCAACCTTGGCGTCGTCAATATTGCCCGGCAGGGTGGCGGCCTCGAAGGCGGGGTGCAGTTCCCTTCAGCGGCCAATTACCAGGACCGCAACTCGATCCTCCTGGCTTCGCAAAACACCTATCTGGGCGATCAATTCAAGTCGGAAACAAACCTCCAGTTCGCCCGGTTCCGCTGGAACTACGGCCGCGCGGCAGACAATTCCAGTCCGCAGGTGACCGTGCTCGACCCGCAGGGCGTGACGGCCGCCGTACTGGGCCACCCCGGCTATTATTTCGACGAGACCGAACAAACCATTCAGGCGCAGCAAAAACTGACGTTTTACCTCGATCGCCACACTTTTAAAACCGGTGTGGAACTCATCAGCGCCGACCACGGACTGCTTGGCGGCGGCAACGTAAACGGCAACTACACCGTGCAACTCACGCAAAGCCAACTGGATGCTGTGAAAAACCTCCGCAAGGGCGCCGGCCTCGGTATCGATGACATCCCCGCCGACGTGCAGGTGCTCAACTACAATGTGGAACTCCGTCCGGCCTCGTTCGGCGCCCGCCAGAATGTTTTTTCGGCCTATGTCGAAGACGCCTTCAACGCCACCAGCCGCCTCGTACTGACACTCGGGCTGCGCTATGATTACGACAACCTGAGCAAGGGCGGCTCCGACAAGGGCGACCTGAACAATATCGCGCCGCGGTTCAGTTTCAACTACAAACTCAACAGTACCAGCAGCCTGCGCGGCGGCTACGGCATTTTTTACGACAAGATCCTGTACGCCATTTATTCCGACGCGTTGCAGCAAAATACGACGTCGGCAGACTACAAAAAACAACTGCAGGCCCTGAAAGACCTGGGCGTACTGCCGGCCGGTACCGATATCGACAAAATTACGTTTGACGGCAATGCCGGCGCTACGGCTACCAACGTGACCTACCTGAACGGCCCGTCCTACACCGAACTGCAAGGCCAGCGGGAGGGCACCTTCAGCGGCGAACGCCGCATCCTGAACCCCAACGGCTACCAAAACCCGTTTACCCACCAGGTATCGCTGGGCTACCAGCACCAGATCGACGACAAGCGGCTGTTCTATGTCGACCTCGTGTACAACAAATCGAAGCGCCTCCTGCGCCTCCGCGACCTGAATGCGCCCTCCGCGTATCCGCTCGACGATCCGGACAACGTGACCGTGCGCACCGTGGCCGAGGCAGACCTGACCCGCCCCGTTCCTATCGTCGGCGGTACGGCTACGATCAACGGCGAAGTGCTGACGGGCGTGGCCCGCAACGTCGTGGTATCGGAAAGCGAAGGCGAAGCGGAATACTACGGCGCCTCGTTCAACCTGCAAAAAGACCGCGCCGGCGACAACTACGCCTGGCGACTGATCTACACCCTTTCCCGCCTGCGGAACAATACGGAAGATATCAATTTCAAGGCACAGGACAGCAATAACTTTGACGCGGAGTGGGGCCCCGGCATCAACGACCGCACCCACGTGATCAATGCGATCTATTCGTATTATCCCTGCAAGGGGCTGAGCATCACAGCGGCGGCGCTTCTGCAAAGCGGCCAGCCGGTCAACCGTATCCCGGATGCGACTGTTTACGGTACAACCGACCTGAATGGCGACGGGCGCTCGTTCGGCGATGCCTATGTCGGCAACAGCGACCGGCAGCCGGGCGAATCGCGCAACAGCGACCGACTGCCCTGGTCCAATACCTTTGACCTGGCGACGGAATACCGGTTCGGGAGCACGGGGCTTGCGCTGCGCGCCGATGTGTTCAACGTGTTGAATGCGGTGAACCTGAGCGGCTATTCCAACAACGCCACACAGAGCAACCAGGTACAGGTCGGCCCGGCCTCGAGTGGCTTGCTGGTTCGCAGAAACGCCGCGCCGCCGCGACAGTTCCAGTTTTCGCTCCGCTACGCCTTCTGAAAAAATGAGAGGAATTATGCTGACCACCCGATCAATGCCCATCCTGCTGCCCCTGCTTTGCCTGGTTTTTGCCTGTCAGAGCCCCGCGAACAAGGCCGGTCCTGCCGACCTGCCGTGGCAGCAGATCGAACAGGAGGCCCGAAACAGCACCGTCCGCATGATGATGTGGCAGGGCGATCCGCTCATCAACCGCTATATGCGGGAATGGGTGGCGCCGGAACTGAAGCAGCGCTACAACATCGACCTCAATATCGCGCCGGGGCAGGGAACCGAAATCGTCAAGATTTTGCTCGCGGAAAAGGAGGCCGCCAAAAGCGCCAGCAGTATCGATATGTGCTGGATCAATGGCGAGACCTTCTTTCAACTCCGCCAGATCGGCGCGCTGTACGGACCTTTCGCCGGACAATTGCCCAATGCGCAGTACATCGACTTCCGGAACCCTTTCATCGCTTTTGATTTTCAGCAGCCGGTCGACGGCTTCGAATGTCCCTGGGGCAATGTGCAACTGTGCCTGATATACGACACGCTGCGCACGCCCGCGCCCCCGCGCAGCATGCAGGCGCTGGAGGCGTACGTGCGGGCGCACCCGGGCAAGTTCACCATCCCCTACGAATTTACGGGGATGACGCTGCTCAAATCGTGGCTCATTGCGCTGGCCGGCGGCGGCCATGCACTGGACGGACCCTTCGACGAAGCGAAATATCAGACCTTTTCGACGCAATTGTGGGATTTTATCAACCGCAACAAGGCCTTTTTCTGGCGCAAGGGCGAGACTTTTCCCGAAAACCTGGCCGCCATGCACCAGATGTTTGCCAATGGCGAACTGGACTTTACGATGAGCAACAACGACAACGAGGTGGACAACAAAATCGGGCAAAATATATTCCCGGGCACGGCCAGGGCATTTGTATTGGAAAGCGGGACGATCCAGAACACGCACTTTCTCGGTATCCCTTCGGGCGCCCAGAATAAAGCCGGCGCGATGGCGGTCATCAATTTTCTCATCAGTCCGGAAGCGCAACTCCGCAAACTCAACCCCGGCATCTGGGGCGACGGAACGGTACTGGACCCGGAAAAGTTGCCTGCCGAATGGAAAACCCGGTTTGAAAATATCCCCGAGCGAAAAAATGCGCCGCGCCGCGCCGATATTCAACCATTCGCCCTGCAAGAGCCCGCGCCGGAATACATGATCCGGCTCTACGAGGATTTCCGGAAAAAAGTGATCGAACAATGAAACGACTGGCGCCTGCCCTCTTCCTCTGCTTTGCCGTCGCCCCGCTCGCTGCCGGGCTGGTGTACGCCTTGCTGTATTCGCTGGGCGTGGTGGGCGCCCTGAGCAGCGGTGTCACGCCGGTGTATTGGCAGAAAACGCTGACGGATGGCAGTTTTTGGGCCTCGCTGGGTTTGAGTGCCGCCGTGGCGACCGTTGTCGTACTGCTTTCCACCGCCCTGGCTTTGCTGCTGCTGGTATGGCTCCGGCCGCTGGCAGAACGGCCCCGGACGAGGTTTCTGCTGCATTTTCCGCTGGCCATACCGCCGATCATCGCCGCATTTGTGTCGTTTCAGTGGCTCGGCAGTTCCGGGATGCTGGCGCGGGTCGCATACCGGTTCGGCTGGATCGCGCACCCCGACGCTTTCCCGCCGCTCATCAACGACCCGTTTTACCTGGGCGTCGGGCTGACGTCGATGCTGCTGACCTTCCCGTTTTTGCTGCTGCTGTTTTTGAACCACTACCAGGCGGCCAATCTGTTGCAACTGTCGCAACTCGCCTCCACGCTCGGCGCTTCACCCGCACACATCAACCTGCGGCTGGTCTGGCCCGTATTGTTGCGCCGGACCATGCCCACGCTGCTGCTGTACGGCGTGTTTTTGTTTGGCGCCTATGAGGTGCCGCTGCTGCTGGGGCGGCAGAACCCGGCGATGATATCGGTTTTTATCAGCCAGAAATTCAGCAAGTTCAACCTGGCCGACCTGCCGGTGGCCTATGTGGCGACGGTAGTGTACGCCCTGGTGGTAGTCGTTTTTACCGCCATATTCCTGCAACTCAACAAAAGCACCCGACAAACCCATCCGTAATGCGCCGCATCGTCCTGTGGGTCCTGCTGACCCTGTTTTGTCTTCCGTTTGCCTACCTGTTGGCGCTTTCGCTCGCTTCGGGCTGGCGCTTCCCGGACCTGCTGCCATCGGGCTGGACGCCCGGGCACTGGACCAACCTGGGTGGCGCAGGCGGGGACTGGGCGTCGAATGCCTGCCGGTCGCTGGCGCTGGCAGCAGCGACCGGAGTGTTCTCTACCGGCGCGGGTTTTTTGACCGCCCGGCATTTGTCGGGACACCCGAAACGGCAGTTGTGGCTGGCCCTGGCGTACCTCCCCTTTGCCTTTTCGCCGGTGATCTACGCCCACTGCCTGAAGTTCTTTTTTAACATATCCGACCTGTCGGGGACCTTCACGGGCGTGCTGCTGGCCCAGTTCATCCTGACCTATCCCTTTGCTATCCTGCTCTTTTTCAATCACTTCGATCACACCTTGCAGGCCATGGAAGACCTGACCTACACCCTGGGCGGTTCGGCGCGGGCGGCATTCTGGCGGGTATTGGTGCCGGTATCGCGGCCGGCCCTGCTGATCTGTTTTTTTCAGACCTTCCTGATCTCGTGGTTCGAGTACGGCCTGACCTCGGTGATCGGACTTGGCCAGGTGCGTACACTGACGATAGCGGTTTATCAGTATATCGGAGAGGCAAATCAATA
>CALMBD010000002.1 GCA_937861115.1 uncultured Bacteroidota bacterium
GACCCGGGACAGGTGCAGATATACGAGCTCGTGCCCGGCGATGTGAACGGCACTTTTACCAGTGTTCTGGAGCGCGGCCATGTCGGCCTTAAAGACAACCGTCTGGTACCGCAGGGGTTTTCCCTCAGCGATCCTGCCTACGACACCACCCGGATCATTGGCGCTGCACTCGGCGATCCAAACTTCGACCTTGCTTCAGGCTCCGATGCCGTGCAATACAGCATACCAACCAACGGGTATACCGGTAAACTGAAAGTAACGGCCCGTGTCTGGTACCAAAGCCTTCCGCCCAAGTGGATGGCGCCGATGTTTGAATACGATTCGCCGGAGATTGATGCTTTCCGGGCCATGTTCGACGCTGCGGATCGTTCTCCCGTACTCGTGGCAGAGCGCGTACTGGATGATGTGTTTGTGTCCCCGGTAAGAACAAAAGGTCCTGAAAAAGAGCGCTTTGTGACCATATTTCCCACGTTCAACCAGAGCGGAACCGTAAATATTCGGGTATCAGCCGGTATCCGTGTGCAACGGGTACAGGTGTGGAATGTTGAAGGAAAACTGGTCTGGGACAAATCCGATGCCGGGGATATTCAATTGCCGGCGGCGCGTGGCGCCTACCTTGTGGCAGTGACGACCGATAAGGGCAGGGTAGTGGAGAAGGTCGTTCGGCAATGACGATCATGCCTTTTCCAGCGTCAATCCGAACGTACTGCCTTGTCCGACCGAACTGCGCACGTTGATCGTCTGTTTGTGGGCCTCAACAATGTGTTTTACGATGGAGAGTCCAAGCCCTGTTCCGCCTGCTTCGCGGGAGCGGTGCTTGTCGGCGCGGTAAAAGCGATCAAACACATGCTTCATATGGTCGGAATCGATGCCTATACCGTTGTCGCTCACCTCCAGGAGGATAAAATTCTCCATGTCGTAAAAACTGATCTTGGTGAGGCCTCCATCCCGGCCGTATTTGATCGAATTGTGAACCAGGTTCATCAGCACCTGCCGGATGCTTTCCTTGTCGGCGCGTACCCTGAAATGCTGGTTGGCGCCCTCCTTGAAGGTGAGGCGGATATTGCGTTCCCTGGCGCGCATTTCCATGTCGGAGAACACCTCTTCCGCCAGGTCGTGGATATCAAATTCGCGCAAATCGAGCACCATTTGCCCGGCTTCCAGTTTGTTGATGGTTTCCAGGTCTTCCACGATGGCCTGCAGGCGGTCTACATTTTTGGCTGCCCGTTGGAGGTATTTGATATTGACTTCAGGGTCGTGAATGGCGCCGTCGAGGAGGGTGTGAATAAAGCCCTGAATATTGAAAATGGGCGTTTTCAATTCGTGCGATACATCGCCGATAAAGCGACGCCGGTAAGTTGCCAGGCGTTCCAGTTCCTCGATATCGCGGTCGTTCTGCTGCGCCCATTCGTCCACTTCCTGCTCCACGTTCTCGAGTACGTTTTTGTCCATATCAATCTTTCCCGCCTTGAAGTCCGTCGGTAGTTTATGCCGGTGTATGATCTTGTAGATCAGTTTGATACGCCGGAAAATGTAGTATCGTACGAAGTAAAAATTGGCGACAAAGGCGACGGCAAAGGAACCGACCGCCAACAGGCCGATACCCTTCCAGGAAATGAGCAGTATACCCGTAGCTTTACACAACAGGGCGAGCAAGGTCATCAACAAGGCCGATATAGCCGCGATGTAAAAGGAAAGTTGCTGGGGTGTCTGGTTCTTGAACATTCCCTAAAAGTCAAATTTATATCCGATTCCTTTCATGGTTTTGATATAATCTTCACCCAGTCGTTCGCGGAGTTTGCGGATATGTACGTCGATGGTTCGGTTGCCGACAATGACATCGCTGCCCCAGATTTTATCAAATATTTCTTCGCGGGTAAACACCCGTCCGGGCTTGGAGGCCAGCAGCCAGAGTATCTCGAATTCCTTTCGGGGCAGTTCGATAGCCTGTTGTCCGCGAAATACGAGTACTTTTTGTTTGTCGATCACCAGATCGCTCAATTCTATGGCCTCGCGGTCGTCGTCGTCCATTCGGGAGGAGCGGCGGAGCAGGGCGTTGATACGGCTGATGAGCACACGGGGTTTGATGGGTTTGGTGATATAATCATCGCCCCCGACGTCCAGCGCTGTGATCTGTGAAAAATCCTCATCGCGCGCTGTCAGGAAAGCAACGGGCGTTGCTGCGAATTCCTTGCGGCTGCGCAAAATGCGGCAGGTTTCCACTCCGTCGAGTTCGGGCATCATGATATCGAGGATGATAAGATCGGGCTTTTCGCGCTCCGCCACTTCAATGGCGTGCCTGCCGTCGTTGGCAGACACCACCTCGTAGCCTTCTTTCCGGAGGTTATACTGGAGAAACTCGAGTATGTCCGGCTCATCGTCCACGATAAGTATTTTTTTTGCAGGCGCATTATCCTTCATAACATGCTGATTTTCCGCAAAGGTAGACGTACCCCGAACGCTCTTGGTCGGGGTTGATTTTAAGTCTGTGTTAAGTTTGGGCTGCGCCAGGCGGTCGTTTTCAGGGCCTTACCAGCCGCACACCAGCTTCCTTACCGTTTCAAACCAGGTAATTCCCAGGATTTGTTTTACCCGGTTGAAGTCCTGGCAAGCTTCTTCCCGGCGGTCCAGATTGAGCAGGGTAGTTCCCCGGTAATACAGCCATTCCGTATTATCGGGTTGCATGGCAAGGGCTTCGGTCCATTTGCCGATGGCATCTTCCGGTTTGTTTTGCTCGAACAGTCCCGCACCCTCGTCGGCCAGCAGGGTCGCCTTGTCAAAGCGATCATTGGCCGCCTTGCAGGTATTTTTATTTGATTTGAACAAAACCCGCAGGGGCAGGGTCGTTGTCACGGGTTTGCCCGCGTAGGTTGCAGGCGTCCACATGCCCTCTGTCCGGTGGGCCAGGCGCAGGGCTTCCCACTGAAATTCGGAGCCAAGGTTGCTGAAGTCGAGCTGGTTCTCGATTTCCACACCGCCGTCGTCGTACAGCAGCAGCGACATTTCAATCACACCGGTTTTACAGCTGTCGAGGTATGCAGAGGGGTATTTGAGCCTGTTGAGGACAAAACTGATGAGCGAGTCTATGCCGCCCGCGAACCCCGGGCCGGTATCGTAGGTGGAATAGATGCTGTCGCCGCTTTCGGAAAGGTAGTACGGCAAGGCTTCCTGTAATTTGAATCGAAGGGGCAGCGACTGGCGCATGCGTACGGGCTTGCCGTCGCGCATGCCGGGTTGCCAGCGCAATCCGACCCCCTCCAGAGCCTGCAATACGCGCAGAGCCTCCGGTCCGCATCCGTCGCCGATGTCCTTGGCTATCTTGTAGTTAGACATGGTGCCGTCGGGCTCTACGACAAAAGAAATGACAACGGTACCCTCAGTGTTGTTTTCACGGGCGGCCTCCGGGTACCGGATATTCTGGCTCAGGATGACCAGCAACTGCAGCTCCGAGCAACGCCGGACACTGTCGGTGGTCCATCCGGGATGTTTCTCGACGAGACAACTCTTCAGGAGCGGGTAGGGGGTGCTTTCGGCTATATCGTAAACGGTGGTATCGATCGCCTCCGTCTGAGCGGAAAGACAAAAACTGAAAAGGGAAAACAGTATTCCGAAAAAGGTAATTTTCATGGCATGTTTAAAATTCGGCGCAAAGTTAAGACGATTATCGTTCGCGCCGTTATTTCCTGCAAAACCTGGCGGGCAGGAAATGAAAAAGGTCCCGTCTCATGTGACAGGACCTTTTAAAATTATATTCCCATGAACATTTTAAAAGTAAGGTGTTTTTTGGAGGTTGACCTGTTATCGGGGTAAAAGCGGTGGGCACACTCAGCGTTTTGTAGCGATATGTACGGTGCCGTTTTTGATCTTGATTGTAACAGGTTTAGACATAGGCTGCTGAAATGGTTTGAATTCGTTTAACAATGTCTGATTTGATGAAACAAAAGTGCGGCGCATTGCCTGCCCGGCCAATGACATTTTTCACCTGTTGTGAAGTTGAAACAAAAAAATAAAAATGTTTTATCTATCTGTTAGTCAATATATTAAAACAAAAAACAAGGCTCCCTTGTGATACGAAAATATCGATTTTAAAGCCTTTTCCCACACTGTTTTTGCAGCTGGGCGACAATTGCTGAACAAAACCTGCTGCCGGATTTGTCGCATTTCTTGCAAAGTGTCCGACATACGCTTAAAAAATTGGAGCGGCAATTTGCCGGGTACGGATTACCGGCTTACTTTTAGGCCGTGAAACGAAACTAATTTTCTGCCATTTATAATCCGCTTTCATGGCACCCTTCCCATTATAATCCCATGTGCATTTCCTTTTTGGATCAGGTCGGCCGTCAGGGCCGACCTTTTTTGTTGGTATCAACCCGAGTCTCCAGCCTGACTTGTTTTTTTTCTATCGATGCCTAACAAAACATGTTTTACTGTAAGTTTGCTGTTTCAAGCCCTTGCCGTTGAACCAATAACCAGGTATTTTTCAAGCAAACACAACGATTTCCATGAAAAACTTGCTCATCATCGGGGCTGGTCGCTCTGCAACGGCGCTCATCACGTATATACTGGAACAGGCACGGCAGCATGATTTTTTTATTACCGTAGCCGATGCTGATATTGAACTGGCCAAGCAAAAAATACAAAACCACCCCAAGGGGCGGGCGATTTGGCTCGATGCCTCCAAACCCAATGATCGCCGCGATGTGATCAGCCGGCACGACGTGGTCGTTTCGCTTCTTCCCCCGCAGATGCACCTTGAGGTAGCGCAGGATTGCATCTCCCTGGGTAAACACATGGTCACGGCCAGTTATGTCTCCAAGCAGGTGTTCCGCCTGGGCGACGAAGCCCGGCAGCGCGCGCTGGTATTCATGAATGAACTGGGGCTGGACCCCGGTATCGACCACATGAGCGCCATGCAGCGCATCCACAAGATCAGGGCGGCGGGCGGCAAGATCACGGCCTTCTATTCGTATACTGGCGGACTCGTTGCGCCCGAAAGCGACGACAACCCCTGGCACTATAAATTCAGTTGGAACCCGCGCAATGTGGTGCTGGCAGGTCAGGGAACCGCTCAGTTTCTGGAAGAGGGCAGGCTTAAGTATATTCCTTACCGCCGGCTGTTCCGGCAATACCGCCTCGTCGATATCCCGAATATGGGACAATGGGAAGTATATGCCAACCGCGATTCGCTGCTCTACCGCGATGCATACGGTCTTAAAGACATCAAAACGCTGTTCAGGGGTACCATACGGCACCGGGGCTTCTGCGACGCCTGGAATGCCCTGGTGCGCATCGGCCTGACCGACGCTACCTTTCCGATCGTCGACTCCGACCAGTTGACCTATCATGACCTTATGGAAGCCTTTCTGGGTATCAGCCAGCATACCGGCTCGGTGAAAGACAGGATTGCCAAACTGATCGAAGTGGACCCTGAAAGCGACGTCATGAAAAAACTCGAATGGCTCGGGCTGTTCAGCAAGCGACGCATCAAGGTTAACAATGCCACTCCCTCGCTTATCCTGGAGAACCTGCTGCTTGAAAAATGGGCGCTGGGACCCTCGGACAAGGATATGGTCATCATGCAGCACGTTTTCGAATACGAACTGAATCGCAGGAAACGCAAACTCACGTCCACGCTGATCATGAAAGGCGCCAACGGTTCCGATACTGCCATGTCAAAACTTGTCGGTGTACCCCTCGGCATATTTGTCAAACTGCTTCTGCTCGGCAAAATTTCCACCACCGGGGTGAGCATTCCGACCATGCCTGAGGTGTATGAACCGATCATGCAGGAACTGGAGGACTTTGG
>CALMBD010000003.1 GCA_937861115.1 uncultured Bacteroidota bacterium
CTTTGATCATGATCCAGTCGTAGAGGCCCCAGCGGTAGTTTTCGCAGCCGCCGATACTGACTGCCCATTTCTCCAGAAAACGGATGAGCGGCGTCGTTTTGCGGGTATCGAGCACTTTGACCGGCAGGTCGCCCACCTCAAAGGCGAAGCGGCTGCTCAGGGTGGCGATGCCGCTCATGCGCTGCATGGTGTTGAGCACGAGGCGTTCGGCCATGAGCAGGGCACGGGTATTGGCTTCCACTTCAAAACCCGACTCGCCGTACAGCACATCGGCGCCGTCGGCTTTATGCACGGTTATAACGGCTGTGGGATCGAGATGCCGGAAAACCATTTCCGCCAGTTCGACACCGGCCAGTACACCGTAGTCCTTTATCTTGAGTGCCGCGCGGCTCCGGCTGCCGGCAGGTATGGTTGCCAGAGAAGTATGGTCGCCTGTTCCGATATCTTCCTGCAGTCCTGCTACAATGAAATCGTGTATCTGCTGATCGGTAATTTGCTTTGGTCGCATGCGTATAAGTAATTGAGCAATGTTTAGTTCAGGGTTTTGGGAGGTTGTGGAGGTTACGGGTTTAGGGTTACGAAGGTTACGGGTTTTTGGGTTACGGGTTACGAAGGTTACGGGTTTTCGGGTTGCGGGTTACGAAGGTTACGGGTTTTCGGGTTGCGGGTTTAGGGTTGCATTTACGGAATGATTAAAGAAAACGCAACCCGTAACCTGCGCAACCCGTAACCCTAAACCCGTAACCTCCACAACCTCCCTAATTTCATTTCCACTTGATATTACACCCTCCCGAAGGGCGCTGCACGGGGTTGACGGCTCGTCCTTCCAGTACTGCGTCCAATGCGGCGCGGAGGTCGGCGCCGGTAGACTCAACCGGGTTGCGTCTGGGTCGGCTGTCGTCGAGTTGTCCGCGGTAAACGAGTTGAAGATTTCCGTCAAACACATAAAAATCGGGTGTACAGGCTGCGTCGTAGGCGCGCGCTACCTCCTGGGTGGCGTCGTAAAGGTATGGGAAAGTGTAGCCAACTGCCTTGGCGTGGGCTGTCATTTTATCCGGCCCGTCTTCCGGGTATGACTCGGCGTCGTTGCTGCTGATGCCGACAAATGCAACGCCGCGTGCCTGATAATCGCGCACCACGCGCACAATTTCGGGGTTGACATAGACGACGTATGGGCAGTGATTACAAAGAAACATCACCACCGTAGCTCTTGGTGAAGCCACATCCCCGAGCGATACCATCTTTCCACTCACGGTGTCGGGCAGGGTAAAATCCGGGGCCCTGGTGCCCAGCGGAAGCATATTCGATTCTGTATAAGCCATATTTGTCTGTAATTAGGGCATTTTGTTTAAACAGTGCAACAATTCAACAGTGTAACAATTCAACAATGTAACAATGCAATCATTCACTTGCACTGTTCATTTATACCGAGCACATAATTTTTGACGATACCGATTTCTGACGCCGTAGCGGCGCCTTTAAAACCCTCTATGTCGCTGTCTTTTATGTTGTCTTTGTATTGTTCCAGAAAAACCCGGCTCAGGGGAGTGTACGACCAATGCCATTTTTCCTCGTGGTAGCCGGCAGTGCGCCCGGCCGTGTAGGGCTGGCAAAAGCCGTATTCATGGGCGTGGGCAGCCAGCCAGGCGTATGCTTTTTCAAACTTGCCCTTCTTCTCAAATGCGGGATTGTTGAGGTCGTTCAGGTCGATATCGGTGCCCCAATGGTGGCGGGAAGAACCCGGCATGGCCGAATATTCCAGAATTTTCAGCGCACGCGCTTTCGCGCCGGGCGCTTCCTCCGCAAAACGCGACCATTTACCCTCCCAAATGGCTTTTTGCTTTTCAAAGTTGCGGGTGCTGGAAATGATGCGCAGTCCGATACCGTCCTTTTCTGCCGCTTCGAACATTTTTTTAAAGGCTTCGAACGCTTCTTTACGCAGCAACATGCCGGACTTGTCGGTGTAGGGTTTGCCCACCGACACGAAATCGGAACGGGTTGCCGGATCGAACTTGCCAAGCAGGTAGTTGATATCTGCCTTGCCGGGGACAGAATCCGTGGCGGGCCCGGTCGCCGACGCCGTCGCATAGGCGCGGGAATCCGACGCATCCGTGTGGTAACAAGCGTGCATGGCGCTCATTAGCGGCAGCACAAAAACATAAATACCGGTCAATAACTTTGTCATGGTCGACTTGCCAATGTAGGGTCGGGCGGCAAAAATACGGAAATCTGCGGCATGGTCATTTTTTCAAAACACGGCCCTCCGAACTTCCCCAATTCACTTACCTTTGCGCCTCTTTTTTCAGTAACCAGTAACCAGTAACCAGTAACCAGTAACCAGTAACCAGTAACCAGTAACCTCCTAAACCGCATCACTTCAAACTACATTCCATGTACCGCACGCATACCTGCAACGATCTTCGCATTGCCGACGTCGGCAAAACCGTTACCCTGGCCGGGTGGGCCGCCACCGTCCGCGATAAAGGCGGTCTGCTCTGGATCGACCTGCGCGACCGATACGGCATCACCCAACTGGTCTTCGATGAAAATTACACGGCGCCGGATCTGTTCGCAACGGCGCGCAGCATAGGCCGCGAATTTGTGCTGCAGGCCAGCGGCACGGTGATCGAACGGGCATCCAAAACTTCGAAAATTGCCACCGGCGAGATCGAGATCAAGGTCGGCGAACTGAAGATACTGAATGTATCCAAGACGCCCCCGTTTACCATCCAGGACGATACCGACGGTGGCGACGACCTGCGCATGAAGTACCGCTACCTCGACCTGCGCCGCAATACCGTGCAGCAAAACATCATTTTCCGCTCCAACCTGGCCATCGAAACGCGCAAGTACCTCGCCGGACAGGGTTTTGTGGAAATCGAAACACCCTTCCTGATCAAGTCAACCCCGGAAGGCGCCCGCGACTTCGTGGTGCCCTCGCGCATGAACAAGGGGCAGTTCTACGCCCTGCCGCAGTCGCCGCAAACCTTCAAGCAGATCCTGATGGTGGCGGGTTTCGACAAGTATTTCCAAATCGTCAAGTGTTTCCGCGATGAAGACCTGCGCGCCGACCGTCAGCCGGAGTTCACCCAGATCGACTGCGAAATGTCGTTCATCCATCAGGAAGACATCCTGAATACGTTCGAGGGTTTGACCAAATACCTGTTCCAGACCACCCTCGGCATCGAACTGGGCGATTTCCCGCGCATGAGTTACGACGAGGCCATGCGCCGCTTCGGTTCCGATAAACCCGACCTGCGCTTCGGCATGGAGTTCGCCGATCTGACGGCGGTGGCCAAGGGCAAGGGCTTCCCGGTGTTCGACAGCGCGGAATCGGTGATCGCGATCTGTGCGCCCGGCTGCGCCGAATATTCGCGCAAGCAGATCGACGAACTGACCGAATGGGTGAAGCGCCCGCAAATCGGCGCAAAAGGGCTGGTGTACGTGAAATACGAAGCCGATGGCTCCGTCAAATCGTCGGTGGATAAGTTTTACAGCGCCGACGACCTGAAAGGCTGGCTGGATCAATGCGGAGCCAAACCCGGCGATATACTCTTCCTGCTCTGTGGCGAAGATGAAAAAACGCGCAAGCAACTCTCCGAACTGCGCCTCGAAATGGGCGCCCGTCTCGGCCTGCGCAAGCCCGGCGATTTCAAACCCCTCTGGGTGGTCGATTTTCCGCTGCTCGAGTGGGACGAAGACGAAGGGCGTTTCTTTGCCATGCACCACCCCTTTACCTCGCCCAAGCAGGCCGACATCCCCAAAATGGAGAGCGACGACCCGGCCGTGCTCAAAAGCATCCGTGCCGACGCGTACGACCTCGTGCTCAACGGCGTGGAAATCGGCGGCGGCTCAATCCGTATCCACGACCGCGACCTGCAAAGCCGAAATTTCCGCCTGCTCGGTTTTTCAGCCGTGGAAGCAGAAGCGCAGTTCGGTTTTTTGCTCGGCGCTTTCGAATACGGCGCCCCGCCCCACGGCGGCATCGCCTTCGGATTCGACCGGCTCAGTTCCGTCATGAACGGTGTCAACTCCATCCGCGACTTTATCGCATTCCCTAAAAACAACCAGGGCCGCGACATGATGATCGACGCACCGGATACGATCAAGTTGAAGCAACTGGAAGAGTTGGGGATCAGAATAGTGGAATAGAAGGCTAGTCTATATCTTCCTGATCTTCCCCGATCCAGAAATATTGGACGTCACCTGGGCATCGCCGCGATACTCTACATCGCCGCTGCCGGTAATGGTTACGTGGAGCGATTCGCTGACGTCGAGCCTTGCGTCGCCGCTGCCGGAAATCTGCACGGTGGCTGTTTTGACCGGGCAATTCAGGGCGTCGAAATTGCCGCTGCCGGTGATGCTGCACTGCAGGTCGTCGGCGTTGCCGTCGATATCGATATTGCCTGAGCCGGTGATGGTCGCTTTGATCTTGTCGAACTGGGCTGTAAACACCTTGATGTGGCCGCTGCCGGAAATGCCGAGGTCGAGCGTATTCCCTGAAATGGCGTCGGGGACTTCCACATTGGCCGACCCGCTTACTTTGATGCCGTCCCAGGCCGGGGCAGAGACCAGGATATTCAGGTCGTCGACGTCGTACACATCCCGGTTGAAGAGAATCTTGAGCACGCCGTTGTCTTCGATGGTTTCCAGGTAATCGATAATACTTTCTTCACAGCGCACTTCCACCCGGAATACCGAATCGACGCGCAGTTCGATAGTCCCCGGCGCAGCAATATCGAGCGCGTGAAAATTGTCTACCGGCCGCACTTCCGTAAGAATATCGCCTTTTCCTTTTATACCCAAAACCTCTTCGCAGGAAGAAAGGGTCCAAAGGGCAATGCCAAGGCAAATCAGGGTCATCAGGTTCTGCATTTTCGTAATCATAGCGTTAAGTCGTTTTTGTGAACAGTTTTCTTCTCAGACACCCGAAATGGTTTTTACCCTGATGGACAGGGTTTATTTTTTGACAGGATTTACAGGTTCCGACAAGTATATCAATCTTGTCAAAAAACCGGCTACACCTCAAAAGCGGACGCGCAGCGCAGCGTTCCAGCCCCACCATGCCGACAGCCAGCCGTCGGCGTTGTTGGAACTGTCGAGCAGGTCGCGGGTAACAATCCTGTCGCGAATACTCGTCGCAGATGCGCGATCGGGGTCGGTAATCAGCAGATTGATCGACGGGCCGCCTGCAATGGACAGGTGTTTGCCGAGTTTGATATCAGGCATCACGGCCAATTGCTCCCACTCCTGCACAAAATCGGCATGAGCGCCTTCATTCAGGTGCCGGTGGAGCAGGTCGAACGACAGGCCAAACCAGTTGCTCACAGCGACACGGGAACCAATACCGATACCATATGCCCACAGTCGCCGGTCCGACGCGCCTTCGGGGTCGGTTCCGGCACTGAGAATAGTGTACAGGGCCGGCACGCCCGATTTAAACGCCGCATTTGCCGGAAGTACATCGTTTGTGCCTGCTTCCAGCACCATATACCCGCCGTGCCTTGAGTAGTTGATCAGGCCGATCTGCACGCCGTGTACCTCGCGGGCGAAGTTGATGAGGCCAATCTGCGCGCCCCTGACGTATCCCGCCCGGTTGAACACCCCGGAAACCTGGCAGCCCCGGAGCGAATCGGCTGAATTCACCACACCGGCGGCCTGAAACGCCGATGCTATATGTGCATGGTTGAACACCCCTGAAAATTGAACGGCGACTTCTCCTTTGGGAACCAGGTTGAGCACCCCGGCGGCTTGCACGGCGCCGCGCCCCTGGGCGGCGATATTCAATACGCCCCCGAATTGGACGCCTTTTACCGCGCCACCCGTATAGTTATACACCCCTGCCGACTGCAACCCCGTCAGGTTGCCGCCCTGGTTGTTGAACAGACCCGCCATCTGAAGTCCGGTTACATTGCCGCCGACAATATTGAACAGCCCGGCCGACTGCAACCCGCTGACGTCTTCCCGGTTGATGTTGCCGAGTCCGGCTATTTCAAATATCCGGTTGCTGCGGGAATAGCCGGCGAGTATGTTGAATGACCAGTCGTTGGTCACGCTGCCGCTGAGCCGCTGGTTGGTGCCGATACCGGGCAAAAGCGACACCTGGACATAGCGGTGCAGCGAATCGCGCACGTTGAGGGTGCTGAGTTTTTGTGAAGAACCTACCCAAAATTGCTCCATCCGCACCGCCATGCGGTCCATCGTCTCCCGGAAAGAAGGCGTCGCAGATTTCGGCAGGGAGTCGGTGTACAGTTCCAGTTTGACCAGGCGCGGCGTCTGCTGGTTCACCCGCAGGAGCGTGTCGCGGTAGGCCAGGCGGGACACGACAATCTCCGAGCCTTCCGTAACGGGTATCTCGTAATAGCCGTTTTTATCCGTCACAACCGAACGCAGCGATTGCCGGTCGTATACCGTCACATTGGCCATACGCTGGCCCGTTTCCCGGTCGGAGATATATCCGCCCATTTGGCGGACAGG
Source organism: uncultured Bacteroidota bacterium (assembly GCA_937861115.1). Classification (GTDB taxonomy): domain Bacteria; phylum Bacteroidota; class Bacteroidia; order Chitinophagales; family Saprospiraceae; genus M3007. The sequence continues at coordinate 6,478 of CALMBD010000003.1, forward strand.
CTTTTTCCGCTTTTTGAGGATCAGGTAATCGCCATTCTGTTTGAAGGTATAGGCGTCGCCAAGCATATCCAGCAGCACCTCCCGTACGGTGGCGCCATCGGCGACGTGCGTGACCCGGCGCCCCTCATCCAGAATTCCGGCGTTGTAGGTCCACTGAAATCCGCCCTGCCGGGATATCTCCGCCAGCGCTTCTTTCAGGGGCGTTTTGTCAAAATGAACGGAAATGGTCCGTTCCAGTATATCACCGGCGCGCAGGGCAGTCGCGCTGAACAGGGCGATCAGCAGGACGGCTGCCCCGCATGGAATATGTTTTATTTTCATAGCTTTATTCATGTGAATATTCTCCTTCAGCGCATGGCGGCTGGTACGGAAAATTTGAAGTCAGACCCGCAGTACCGGTTCACTCCCCGCACCCGTCCCCTTCCAGCAAATAACCCTCTTTCGTTTTCACGATTTTCAAGGAAAAGGAATCTGCAATAAGTTCCAGGACGCGGTCAAAAGACAGGTTGTTGTAGGTAGCGGTGAGCCGGCATTGTTCCAGATTTTTGTTTTTCAAAATGATGTTTGCGCCATAGGCGCGATTGACCTGGCTGACGACGGCTTCAAGTGGCGTAGCATCGAAGCGGAACAGCCTGCTGCCCGATTGCTCCGGCGCCGCCGTGCCGCGGGTCAGGCTTCCGGCAGCGCGGTCGTACACGGCCTGCTCGCCGGGGCCCAGCAACAGCGCCTGCCCTTTGTGGCTTACCCGCACTTTTCCTTCCGTCACCGTCACCGTCACTTTCCCCGGTTCAGCGACTTCGTCCACCGAAAAGGCGGTCCCGACGACCTGTACTTCCATGTCCTGTACCTCCACGATAAAAGGCCGGGTGGTATCATGGGCGACCTGAAAGAAGGCTTCACCCTGCAGGCGCAGGCGTCGCTCGCGACCATTAAACCCCCTTGCCAGTGTAATCCCCGATTGTTGGGCGAGTTGCAGCACCGTACCGTCGGAAAGCGTGTCGGTCAGCGCCGCTCCCGTGGCCGCGATGCGAACGGGAGCAGGAACATCCCACTGTGTCCACCAGTAGACGGCGGCTGCGGCCAGCACAAAAACCGCTGCGGCGCGCAGCCAGAAGCCTTTTTGTATGCGCAGCACCGGCGATGCCCCCGGCATCCGCAGGCGGCTTTTAACCTGTTGCAGGGCCTTTTCCGTATCTACTTCGCGCGGCGGAGCGGTCCTGCCTCCGGCAGCGTGCTCCCACAGCCATTTCAGTTCGTCGAGGTATTGTTGGTGTACCGGCGATTCGGCCAGCCAGCGCGCCACCTCCTCCTGCTCGCCGGGCGTACATTCGCCGGCCAGGTATTTGGCCAGGCGTTCGTCAATTATTTCGTCAAAATGCTCCATGCAGGCAATGATTGGGTGCGTTAAAAAAAGGCGCGGAGGATGATCGCTCCGAGCAGGGTAATGAGATAATCGGCCAGTTGGACGCGCAGTACACGCAGCGCCTTACCCATCTGGGTTTCCACTGTTTTGATAGAAATGCCCAGTTGATCGGCGATCTCGCGGTATTTCAGCGATTCGAAACGGCTGAGTTCGAACACATGCCGGCATTGCGGCGGCAGGCTCTCCATCGCGCGCCTGAAGCGTTCGATGAGTTCGGGAGTGGTGTCGTCGGGTTGCGTATGCATCGTCGCCAGTTGTTGAGCGTTAAAATCCAGGTACTTCGATTGGACTTTCCTGGAACGGAGGCGATTGAGGCTGGCGTTGTGTACGGCTTTGTAGAGGTATGCTTTCAGCGACCACGCTACTTCGAGTTGCGCGCGGCGCTCCCAGAGTTTTACAAAAGCCTGTTGTACCACATCTTCCGCTTCATCCATGTCTCCATCGGCCAGGCGGCATGCATAATGGCAAAGCGGGGCATACCACTGCTGAAAAACAGCATCGAATGCCGCTTCGTCGCCGCGCCGCAGCGCCTCGGTCGGATTGTTTTCGTCTTGATACTTCAACGTATACGGGTTTTACTGCACCTAAGGACACGCTTGTGGAAATTTACCCTGATGCGCAGGGCAAAATATTTTTTTTAGAAATCGCCGTCAGGGTAAACTGCGGCATTGCGTGTCTGAATGTCATGGTGTGAAAAAGCGGGGCTCTGCCCGTCTGTGCGATGCACGCCACTATTAAATACTGTGACAAGATTATTCAAACCATTTATGGCCAGCCCTTTTGCCGCTGCTCAGCGTTGCTCACTCCTAAAAGACCCCGGGTATTCGCGTCGTTCGCGCCTTGACCAGCAACAAAATGACTTGGTCAAAATGATTCAATAATCTTCTCACAGTACTTAGACGCTAACGAATTAACGCTATGTTGCAAACAACCAGAATCTTTATGCTGACGCTGTTGGGCGTCGGCCTCGCCGCCATCGGTCGCACCCAGCAATTTACCCAGACCCTTAAAGGTACGGTGCTCGACAAGTCCGTAAAAACGCCCCTCATCGGCGCGACGGTCGTGCTGACCGATTTGGAGCCCGTCGTCGGCGCCACAACGGATACGGACGGGCGCTTCCGCCTGCCCGCCGTACCCGTAGGCAAACACAACCTCCGCATCACCTACCTCGGTTACAAAGAGGCGGTGCTGTCGAGTGTTACCGTCAATTCCGGCAAGGAAACCGATCTCATCATCGAACTCGAAGAAGACCTGCTGACCACCAAAGAGGTTGTAGTAGTAGCCCGGGCAGAGAAGCAAAAACCCCTCAACGAATTGTCCGCCGTAAGTGCGCGCACCTTTTCCGTGGAAGAAACACAGCGCTTTGCCGCCGCCGTGAACGACCCCGCGCGTATGGCTTCCGCCTATGCGGGTGTAGCCGTGGCTTCAGACGGCAACAACACCATCGTGATCCGCGGCAACGCGCCCAACGGCCTGCTCTGGCGCATGGAAGGCGTCGACATTCCCAACCCCAACCACTTCTCGGCGGTCGGCACCTCCGGCGGCGGCATTTCCATCCTGAGCGCGCAACTCCTGTCCAACTCCGATTTCATGACCGGTGCATTCGCGGCCGAATACGGCAACGCCTTGTCGGGGGTATTCGACCTGAAACTCCGGAAAGGCAACGCCGAAAAACGCGAGTATACCTTTCAGGCGGGAGTGCTCGGCCTCGATGCCGCCATGGAAGGCCCCTTGCGCCTGGGCAACCAGACCGGCTCCTACCTGGTCAACTACCGCTATTCAACGCTTTCGGTGCTGAGCAAACTCGGCGTCAACATCGGCGACGCGCAGACGAATTTCCAGGACCTCTCCTTCAACGTATGGCTGCCGGCCGGTAAATGGGGGCAGTTCACGTTGTTCGGGCTGGGCGGCCTGAGCGATCAGACCTATGCGGGCGTGGCAGATTCGCTGCTCTGGAAGGAGGAAGGCGACAAGCAGTATTCCTGGGATTTCAGGGCGCATACGGGCGTGCTCGGGCTGACGCACAGCATCGTTTGGGGCGATAATACCTTTCTGAAGACGGTCGTGGCAGCCTCGGGCACCCGCAACGGCGATCGCGAAGATGAGTTCCAAAATGACTATGCGCTGCGCCGCCAGTTCGACGGCCAGCACCGGCAGTCAAAAATCACCGCCTCGTCGGTACTGACCCACAAGTTCAGCCCCAGGCACCTGCTGCGCGCCGGCGTTTACGCCAATTTCCTGCGGTTCAGGTTTACCCAAAGCGAATGGGACGACGATGCGGAGCGGCTCGTGGAACAACTCAACAAAAGCGGTTCGGCCACCTCGGTCGACGCATTCGCCCAGTGGCAATACCGCATTTCCGAGCGCATGACGCTGAATGCCGGCGCGCATGGTATCTATTTTTTCCTGAACAACACACGCTCCATCGAGCCGCGCGCAGCCGTGAAATACGCGTTCAGCGACCGGCAGTCGATCAGCCTGGGCTACGGTTTGCACGGCCAGATGCAACCCCTCGGCGTCTATTTTATCGAAGGCGAAAACGGCGCGCTGCCCAACCGGAACCTGGGCTTTACCAGGGCGCACCACCTCGTGCTGTCGTACGACCGGTCGCTGCCCGGCAACTGGCACATCAAGCCCGAACTTTATTACCAGTCGCTGTTCGACGTGCCCGTCAGCCGCGATACTTCCGACTCGTTTTCCATGCTGAACGTTTTTGAAGGTTTTCCCGGCGAAATCGTCGCCAACCGGGGAAGCGGACGCAACTACGGGGTGGAACTGACCGCTGAAAAATTTCTGACCAACGGTTTTTACTTCCTGCTGTCGGGCTCCCTGTTCCAGTCGGAATACCGCGGCTCCGACGCCGTGTGGCGCAAATCGCGGTTCAATACCAACTTTGTCAGCAGCCTCGTCAGCGGCAAAGAATGGACCCGGGAAAGGAACGGCAAGAACCGCAGTTTCGGGATCAACCTGAAACTCACCTGGATGGGCGGGTACCGCGAATCGCCGATCGACCTGGTTGCTTCCGCCGAACAGGGCAAAACCGTCCGCGATGAAAGCCGCGCCTTCGAAGAGCAACTGCCCGGTTATTTCCGCCTCGATACCGGATTCCGCCTCAAGCGCAACTACGAGCGATTGACCACCACCCTCTCGCTCGATATCCAGAACACCACGAACCGCGAAAACATCATCGGGCGGTATTACGACGACAAGGCGGGCGCCATCAAGTATTATTATCAAAGCCCGTTGATACCAATATTGAGTTACCGGGTGGAGTTTTAAAATCTGGGCGTGTTAATCGGACTTCCAGGTCCATTGACACACCCGGCATATCGGCGCACTTGGAAGTCCGCCGTACAAGGCATTACCTTCCGCTGAAAAAACACCCATGTCCACCGAAAAGATATACTCCCGCTACTGGCGCCTGCGCAAGGCATACGGCACCGCTGCGGTGGTGATGCTCAGTTACGCCTGGCTCTGGCTGCTGAAACGGCTGCTTGGCCGGGCCTGGTACGAACGCCGTATCGGGGCCCTCCACCTGCGCAACGCCGAACGGGTCAAAAACGCCATTCTCGAACTCAAGGGCCTGTTCATCAAACTCGGGCAGATGCTGTCGATCCTCGGCAATTTCCTGCCCGAAGCCTTCCAGAAACCGCTGGAGGCTCTGCAGGACAAAATCCCGCCCCGGCCCTACGACGAGGTCAGGGAACGCATCATTTCGGAGTTGGGGAAGCCTCCCGAGGCGTTATTTGCCCGGTTCGACGCGGAGCCTGTTGCCTCCGCCTCTATCGGCCAGGTACACCGGGCGCTGCTGCACGAGGGCACGGAAGTGGCCGTAAAAGTGCAGCACATGAATATCGAAAACGTGGCGGCAGTCGACCTGGAGATCATCCGCCGGCTGACCGGTATCTTCTCCTGGTTTTTCGATATCAAGGGCATGGACTATATGTACACCCAGGTGAAACAAATGATCGGGGAGGAACTGGATTTTGCGCGGGAGGCTGTGTCTATGGAGAAAATCAAGGAAAATCTGAAAGCGGAGGCGGGTATCGCCGTTCCGGAAGTGCACCGCGATTTTTCCACCGGCCGCGTGCTCACCACCACCTGGCACGACGGGGTGAAGATCGTCAACACGGAACAACTCGATGCCTGGGGCATCGGACGCCGCGACATCGCCACACGCCTGCTGCGTGCCTATTGCCGTATGGTGTTCAAAGACGGGCTATACCATGCCGACCCGCACCCCGGCAATATCCTGATCCGGCAGGACGGCACCATCGTGCTGCTCGACTTCGGCGCCGTGGCCGTGCTGAGCACTGCGCTGCGCGAGGGCATCCCGGAACTGATCGAGGCCGCGGTGAAAAACGATACACCCGCCATGATACAGGCCTGCCGGAAGATGGGCTTCATCGCAGAGGGCAGGGAGGCAGAAAAAATGGCGGAAAAAATGATCGGGGCCATGCGCAATTTCCTCCAGAACGAAGTCGAGTTTGAAGGCCTGAACTTTAAAGACATCAAGGTCAGTCCCTTCGACAACAGCCTGTTCAACCTCATCAGCGATATCGGCTTCAGCGGTATCAGCAGCACGGTGCTGGTGCCGAAGGATTACGTGCTGCTCAACCGCATGATCACGCTCCTGCTCGGCATCTGCAGCGCCCTCGACCCCATGATGAACCCGCTCGACGTGGTACGACCCTACGTACAGGAGTTCGTGATCGGCGAGCGCGAGAACATGGTCACCTTCGTCACCGGACTCCTGCGCCGCAGCGTGGCAACGGTGGTCGGGCTGCCCGACGAACTGCACCGGGTGTTGCAACAGACCCAAAAAGGCGAACTGGAATTCCGCTCGCCCGATATCCGCGACAGCGGCAAACTGGTGTATTTTGCCGTGCAGCAGTTGATCTTCACCACACTGAGTATTGCATCGGCGGCTATGGGTGCGTGGTTTTACCAGACCGGTAACATGACACGACCGGCTCAGATTGCCTTTGGCCTGGGCGGGTTGTTCCTGCTGTTGCTGTTTCGGGCGGTACGGAAAGGCGGTGTGGTAGTGCGGGGGATGGAATAGGTTGTACGGGTATTGTATGGTATTGTGTGGTATGGTATTGTATGGTATTGTATGGTATGGTATGGTATGGTATGGTACCGTGTGGTACCGTGTGGTACCGCCGGCTTTAGCCGGCGAACAACAACCACTGTCTCGTCCTAAAATAACAGCCTCCCATCCACCTGCCTAGCCTAATACAGTATTTTTGAAAAGTGGAGACTTGTTTGTTTTTCGCCGGCTGAAGCCGGCGGTACCTGTCGGCGGTACCTGTCGGTGCCTTACTTAATTCCCCGCTGTTCCAAATGCCCGGCGATATTGACAAGGAGCCCCGGCGTTATCTCTACATCATTTTTCCAGGATATGGTGCGCCAGTCCATGCCCGGCTCGGCGACAATGATTCGTTTAGCTTCTGTTGAGATCCAGAATACTTTCTGCACACCAAACTGGATCAGTTTTTCGATTTTTCCGGAGATATAAGCCATTTGACTCGCGACTTCAACTGCAGTTTCGGTATCGACTTCAAAAGCAAGGAGCGGGGGGACCGATGAATAATTTTTATTGATGTTTTCAGCAGTCATCACAGATCTTTCATATACGAAAATATCTCCGGCCAGGTTATTACCCTTGCTGATATGAAGACCGGCCTCATTGGTATGTATAGCGTAGGCTTGCTCGTCATAGAACATCATCAACCGTCGGATCAGGTATGATATGATCTCGGATTGAAGCGTACTGCTACCCACGATGTCTTCCAGTTTTTTCACGCCGTTTAAAACCAACCTGTAACCTTTCCGGTATACTGGTTTTCCATCCATGGTCTCGTAGATCAGGGAATCGGGTACTTTCCCCGATGTGTGCCTCGGCGCCGCTTTGGGCATAGCCTCCATATTGCTGAATTTTTGCCAAAGTTATTGTTTTTCAGGGGTATTATTGAGTGGATTTTACCTTGTTCTGCTGCTAATGTGTACTTGAGGATGTTGTCGCCGGCTGAAGCCGACTGTACTTGTTATTCGCCGGCTAAAGCCGGGGGTACCTCTCGCTTCGCCGGCTGAAGCCGGCGGTACCTGTGGCGGTACCTGCGGCGGCACCACCGATTACCACTCCGATATTTTCCTCGGCAATACTACCGGCTCTTCCGGCGGGTGGAAATAATACAGCAGCGCCGCCTGCTCCAGCACTTTTTTCAGTCCGGGTGTGCGGATGACGCGGTAGTAAATGTCGTTGTGTTCAAAGTCGTAGGCGGAGAGGATATCAACCCGGACGGAATGAAGGTTCGTGCTTGATGATGTATCAGCGCCGTAGGTCTCAATCACAATCTCCGCCTCACCGACAATGGTGGTATCATCCGCACTGCCGTACCGGAAGGCTACGACTTCATATACAACCTGGGGGTAATTCTGACGGTGGTCGTGCTGATTGTCCGGCATAATGGCGTAGGTTTGCTTGTGGATATATACCGGAACAAAAATATTCCACTTTATGGAGTTTACAAATATTTAGTCCATTTTTTGGATTAAAAATTTCATTATGTGGACTATAATGTAAAAAAGACGTTTTTTAGTCAAAATGGCGCATATACGACAGGGAGAAAAACTCCTGTTGCTGGTAAAACGGGACACTCGCAGCACCGGGGAGATCGCAGACGCGATGGGCGTCGACAAATCCTATTTGCCAAGGCTCTATAGAAAGGACGTTTTGCCGGCCAAGCCGCTGCGCAAGGCAATGGCCGTGTTCCAGGTTCCCGAGTCTTACTTTACAGAGCAAATGGACGATACCGGCATGGTATCGGAGCCCGACACGCCCTACCGCGCCGGCGCCAACGACCTGAAGCGCCTGGAGGCGGAAAACGCCGCCCTGCGCGAGGAAATCGCCCGGCTGACAAAGATGGTGGAACAGGAAAAAGAGGTCAATGCCAAACTGGCCGAAGCCATCGTAAATATGAGCAAGCGCTGAACAGCGGATTTCTCCTACTTTTGCGGCTTTAATTCGTCATTGTTGACATTGTTGACATTATTACCATTGTTGTTATTTCGATGGTACATATGGTATGGGCGGGAAGTGATACAGTAACACCCCCCCAAAACGACTCGTGACGAATTGACGCTAATGACGAATTGACGCTACCATGCTCGACAAACTGCAAGCCATACGCGAAAAATACCTCCACCTGGAAGAGCAACTCTCCGACCCCGGGATTGTGGCCGATATGGACAAATCCAAACGGGTAAACAAGGAATACCGGAAACTCCAGCCGATCATTGAAGCGTATACCAAATACGAAAAGGTATTGCACAACCTGCGCAGTGCCGAGGCGGTGCTGCGCAGCGAGAGCGACCCCGAAATGCGCGATCTGGCGCGGGAGGAAATGGCAGAACTCGACCCCCTGCGCGACAGCCTGGAAGAGGAAATTAAAGTGTTGCTCACGCCCAAAGACCCGGAAGATGAGAAAGACGTGATCTTCGAGATCCGCTCGGGCACCGGCGGCGACGAGGCGGCCCTGTTTGCCGGCGACCTCTACCGGATGTATGGCCGCTATTTTTCGGAACAGGGTTGGGAAGTGGAGGTGCTCGACGAAAACCCCGGCACCGCAGGCGGGTTTTCCAAGATCGTGCTGGAGGTAACCGGCGAAAATGTATACGGCAAACTGAAATTTGAATCGGGTGCGCACCGCGTACAACGTGTACCCGATACGGAAGCCAAAGGCCGTGTACATACCTCGGCGGCAACGGTCGCAGTGCTGCCCATCATGGAACCGGAAGATATCGATGTTCGCAAGGAAGACATCCGCACCGACGTGTTCAGGGCATCGGGCGCGGGCGGACAGCACGTGAACCGAACCGAATCAGGGGTGCGCTTCACCCACCTGCCTACGGGCACGGTAGCGGAAAGTACCGAAAGCCGCTCACAACACAAGAACCGTGAAATCGCAATGGGCCGCCTGATCCAGCAGATCCGCGAAATGCAGCAAACCCAACAGCAGTCGGCGCTGGCCTCCGCGCGCAGAAGCCTGGTCGGCACCGGCGACCGTTCGGAAAAGATCCGGACCTACAACTGGCCGCAGAACCGCGTCACCGACCACCGGCTCGACGGCGACAACAAGAATTTTAACCTGGACAGGGTGATCGAAGGGGACCTGGAAGGACTGATAGAAGCCCTGACCATCGCCGATAACGCGGCCAAAATGCAGGAGGGCTAAGAGGCTGAAAAAGAAAGTCGCCGGACTTGCTTGCGCAAACCGACGACTAATAAACCCCAAAAAACCAAATGAAAACTTTTAAGAAAACGCGTTTAGTCCGAAATTGTTGTAAAAATACTTTGTCAAGGTTTTATGACAAAAAAAATCCGGCTTAAACACGACCAACGCCTTGCCGGATATTCCGTCGAGGCGTTGGCGCATAATTTACTGATTTTCAGCAATTTTACTCCTGTTCAGGATTGCCGCCAGCGCAAGACTTCGCACCGGCCTTGCCGGCACAGCAGGCTTTTTTCTCGCTTGCAGAGCAAGACTTTTTCGTCATGGTCGCTTTGCTGTCAGCAGAAGCAGTTGCCGACTTGGGGGCTACGTTTACAAACGTATTGGTGTTTTCGTCGAACTGAACGCTGACGAATTTTACGTTGCCATCGGTGTCCGTTTCTTTGCGTACATACGTTACGGCGCCTTCGTCAGTCTGGCGCTTTTCAATCGTTGCATCGGATGCAGCCGCTTTGGCCATTTTAGAGGCGCAGCAGGATTTGCCGGCACTGGCGCATGACTGTGCGTTAGCGGTAGTGATGCCGAGCGTAAAGAGGAAGGACAGGAAAAGAATAGCTTTTTTCATGAAATTCAGGAAAGTTTAGCGTGTGAAGGAAACCCGGGTTTCCAAAATCATTTCAAAAATAGGATGTCACCGGTTATTATCCGGCATTTTTAGAGGAACTTTAACACTTGAACCCATAACGGCAGAATTCTTTAACCAAACAACACCGGTTATCAGCTGTTTCCCGACAGGATTGCCTTGTACCGTCCCGGATCGTTGAGCAATTTGACCGCTGCCTCCACTTCGGGATCATTTTTCAGGCTTTTGCGCACCTTGCCGCGCTGGAAATAATAACGCCCGACGATTTCCTGCTCGATCTCGTGCATGATCCGGGCCTTGTTCCGGATCAGGTCGTTCTTCTTGTCTGCCCTGATCTTGTCTTCCAGCGACTGGATATCGGCCATTACGGGATAGTTTTCGCTCGCCACCATGCTGCGCAATTCCTTGATCTTTTTCTCGGAAGCACTTTCGTATTCAAACTTTTTTTCCTGCACAAAGCCCATAAACCCGTCCCAGTCGGTAAAGGAAAACAGTTCGACCGAATCGATGCCCGAATGCTTGAGCGCAAAGCGGGTAGCGTAGTCGAAGATGATGTGCTGTGCAAGCAGTGCCTTTACCACACCGGAAGCGGTATCGTGCGGCAACAGGATGTCGGGTTTGACGCCGCCGCCATCAAGTACGGGTCTGCCGTTCCGTGTTTTGAACGCCGCGCGTTCGGATTCCGGAATGTCTACCGGCTCGCCGTTTTTATATCGAACGGCCTGGATGCAGCGCCCTGAAGGAATGTAGTACTTGGCCGTGGTGAGTTTTATCCGGGCGTTGTAGCCGAGGTCTTTCATGTTCTGCACCAGGCCCTTGCCATAACTGCGTTGTCCCATCAGCACGGCGCGGTCGAGGTCCTGCAAGGCGCCCGAGGTGACCTCGCTTGCCGAGGCGCTCATCTTGTCAATCAGCACTACCAGCGGAATATCCTCATCCAGGGGGTTGTTGATGGTCTTGAAAGAGTTGTCCCATTCCGGCACCTTGCCTTTGGTGCTCACCACGAACTCTCCCCTCGGTACAAAAAGGTTGACGAGATTGACGGCTTCATTGAGCAGACCGCCACCGTTGCCGCGCAGGTCGAGTATGACGCCCTTCAGGCCGGGGTTTTTGGTCTTCATATCCTGTATGGCATTTCCCACATTCCGGGCGGCATCGCGGGTATAGGTAGTCAGGTTGACATAGCCGATATTTTCAGCCACCAGTCCATGGTGCGGCACGTTGGGGATATCCACTTCGTCGCGGAGCAGCACGATTTTCAGGTCTTTGCTTTCACCCGGGCGGCGGACCAGCAGATCGGCCTTTGTACCGGGAAAGCCGCGCAGGAATTCCAGCATTTCGCCTTCCGTTTTGCCTTTGGCGCTCTGGCCATCGACGGCGAGTATCTCGTCGCCCACCTTGAGGCCGGCTTTATGGGCAGGACTATTCTCGTAAATCTCTGTAATCGTCACATAATCGCCGATTTGCAGTCCGTCGGCGCCGATGCCGTTGTACTTGCCGTCGGTCTGGATGCGATACCCTTCAATATCCGTTTCGGAGATATAGTTCGTATACGGGTCCAGGCCCTCCAGCATGGCATCGAGGCCCTGGCGCATTACCTTCCCCGGGTCCAGTTCATCCACGTAGGAATGGTTCACTTCCTTAAAGGCATTGGCGAATATTTCCATGTTTTTGGAAATATCGAAATACTTGCCCTGGCTGTAGAGGAGTGCGCAAGGAGAGAGCAACAGGAGGGTGAGGAACAGATTGAGTCTATGCTTCATTTTCTGCAAATTATCGTCAGGATAAGAATTTTTTCAAAATTTCGAGCAATTCGGCCGGTTTGTCGGCATGAACCCAGTGCCCGGCGCCTTCGATCGTAACGACCTGTGCCTGCGGGAACAGGGACTGTATTAACGGAAAATCGCTGTCTTTGATATATCCGGACTGGCTGCCGCGGATAAAAAGCGCGGGTTTGTCAAATGCCGGACCGCTTACTGCCGCCAGGATATCGCCGTAATGTTCCCACAAAACGGGCAGGTTCATTTTCCAGGTATACCGGCCGTCGGTCCCGCGCGTGATGTTTTTCAGCAAAAACTGCCGGGTGCCTGTGTCCGCTATCCGCTCCGTAAGGTAGAGTTCCGCCGCTTTCCGGGAGTCCGTTTTCGACAAATCCATACCAAGCAGGGCGTCAAATATGGAAGAATGGTTGTCTTCAGCCGCCGCCGGGGATATATCCACTACCACCAGGCGCTCTACCATATCGGGATGGGTGAGCGCCAGTTGCATGGCTACTTTGCCGCCCATACTGTGTCCGACGACGGCAGCGCTGAACATCCAGTGTTCTTCCATGAATACCCGCAGGTCTTCCGCCATTTCCGGGTAACTGATCGACGGCACATGCGGCGAGCGCCCGTGGTTGCGAAGATCGGGTGTGACCACCAGGTGGTGTTCAGACAGGTCTTTCGCAATGGTCTGCCAGTTGTCGGAAAAGCCAAAGAGGCCGTGCAGGATGATGACCGGGCTACCCTGCCCAAATTCGCGGTAATACAATTCCATATCGTTTGCTTGCGCAAATAACAGGAAGTTCGGGCACATTGTTGAGCGCGGGGCCCGTACAGCCTGCCGGAGCGCTCAGCGCAGGGGACCGAGCAGGTCGTCAAGGGGCAGGCGTTCCACCCGCGCGACAACGGTATCTGCCGAGCGAATGGAGAGCCAGCGCCCCAGCGGTACTTTATCGCGGTCGGGGTCGGTCGGGCGCTGCAGGATCAACTCGACGGGTTGCTCATCGGCAGGCATGGTTTTCCGGAAATAGTCGAGCCACCAGGTAGTCGTACCGTATATCGATGAAAACCCCACTGCGGTGAACGTGGCAATGCTCTGGTTTTTCGGGTTAAAACTGGTCTCTTCACGCGGTTCAATGGCTCCGTTGATGAAAAACAACAGTTTGATGTGCAGCCTCTTTTTTACGGCATCCGGGATATAGTCAGCCGACTCGATCTCTCCTTTCAGCCGGGCATGGATGCGGTTCATCAGTGTCAGGCCCATGTTTTCGAACAAGCCGCCGTCCATAAAATTGCCGACACCTTCTATATACGTATAGGAATTCATGATCGGAAACAGTTGGCTCAGGTTGGAGGTCGTCACCATAGCCAGCGAACGCCCGCGCGCATCCCGGCCTCTTTCCGCATCGGCGAGTATATCGATGGCATCGATAAAAAGGGTCGAATCCCAGGCGATGGCGCTGGCATAACCCGATTTGCCCGTCTGGATATTGGTGGTGACCGGGAAATACAACGGGAAGCGGGTATCGGGCGCTTTATTGGCGCCGTACCAATAGGACAAATAAGGCAACATGGGGTAATTGGGTATCCTCGATCGCCCGTTGCCAATACCCAGGCTGTCGAAATTGTCGTTGCGAAAGGTATTTTTGATGCGTTCCAGCGGATTGAGCTCCCCCATGCGCGAGGGGTTGTAGGCAAAACCGATGGCATTGGCAAAACCCGAAGCCTCATGCCGCTGGTGCTCGTAATTGCGGTCGTACACGTCGTCTTTGAACAGCGCGAGGAAACGCTTGCCGACTTCGTTGACAAAAAGTTGCATGAACTGCGAGCTCAGGTAGTTGCGCCGGAACATTTCCGGAGCAAAATACCGGAACAGTTGCGCGCGGTCGGTGGAATCAATCTCCGGATGATCTTCAAGGTATCGCCAGAAGGCCAGCGTGGCGCCTGTACCCGTCGACCCGCCCGATGCGGAGGTCACGGCAAACAGGTGCCGGTGAAAACGACCGCCGCTCTCTTTTTCCAGGCAGTTCATAATATGGCTCGTCCACATCCCGGCCCTGCTGCCGCCGCCCTGCGCCGCGACGAGGAATACCGGAATGTCGTCGTTGCGCGTCGTATCGATCCCCGGAGCGATATTATTGCGATACCAGGCTTCAAAATACCGGTGAAAGTCCACGCGGTCGTCGGCTTTGAGGGTCGAACCGACGTAGTTGATGTTGTGTATCTCCGAGCGCCGGAGCAGAACGAACCAGCCAAGCGCCACCAGTGCTATGGACAGGCCGATTTTTAGCCATTTCCCTTTTTTCAGTACATACAAGGCAATCACAAGGTCGTTGAGGAGCACATAAAAGGTGATGATCAGCAGCAGTACGAAAGGCGGCGTCAGGTACTGGAGGTTGTCCATAAACGACAGGATCAGGGTGCTGGCAACCACCGCAATGAAAACAAAGCGGTAATACCGTCGGTGGGTTTTCCAACTGTTGTTGGTGTATTGCTGCTCCAGATGCCGGATCAACCCGCCGAACAGGGCCATCTGGATGGTTACGCACAACCCGACGAAATAATAGTTCCAGAACACCTCGTGTAAAAATTTTCCGATCCAGATCAGGACAAATACCAGCAACCAGTTCATTCCCATGAGAAACTGCACCTGGCCGATCTTCAGCCGGCTGCGCTCCATGATCCAGTACATGAAATACAACCCGCCGGCGATGGTCGCTGCCGTCAGCGATACCTGCCACCACACAAAACTCCGTTTGGCCTGCACCCCGATCATGGCCACGCTGTACAGGATCATGGGCAGGCTGCTGACCAGCAGTCCGCGGTAGGGGTTCCGGCCGGTGACGGGCCGCAGCCGGTCGAATGCTTCCCTCGTCATGTTCCGGAATACCGGCAGGGGCAGGAGCCAGATGGCCAGGGCTTGCAAAAAATAAACAAAGAGCATCGAAGCCGCCCGAAAGCCGGGATAGGGTCCCGGGTCGTCGAACAAGCCGTAGAGCAGTTCCCAGCCCTGCTTCATGCCGAACAGGAACAGGGGGACAAACAAAATCCACAGCAGGAAAAAGAAATTGTCGCGGATAAAACCGCCTGCCTTGTCAAAAGAAATGTCCTTGAAGGGAGCGGTGAGAAAAGCCCCAAAGGAAAGGGGAGCATGTCCGGGGTCGGTCATCATCATATTTGGTTTTATGAAAATTTATCTGACAAAGATGACCCAAAACCACTTACCTCCCGATAAAAATCGGATTAAAAATAGCAGGGCTCATTGCCCTTTCTTCCAAAGTTTATACGGCTTGTCTGCATCCGTTTTGAATGGCAGGTACACTTTTCGGCCCGTTCCCGCCGATTCGTAGGCGGCATAGATCACTTCGAGCACCGCCCGCCCGTCTTCGCCCGTCACCAGCGGTTGCTTGTCGTTTTTGACACAATCCACGAAATGTGCAAATTCCTGCGGGAAACCGTAGTTCCATATCTCTTCATACATCGTAAAACTCCAGCCCACCGTGTTGCCGGCTTTTTCTACGGCGTAACCGACGCCCTGGGTGCTGTAGGTCAGGATTGAGTTACCCTGGAGTACGTCGGCATATGCCTGTCCTTTGGTGCCGTGTACTTCGGCGCGGTCGTCCATGCCGCCCAGTTTGGTCCAGCTTTCTTCGGCGACTGCCGTCACGCCGTTCTCGAATTCCAGGATGATGATGGCATTGTCGTCGCCCCTGGTTTTGTCCTTGTGTACATGGGTGCCCATTTGGGCGTAGACGGATTTGATGGCGGGGCGACCGAGCATCCAGCGGAAAAACTCGATGGCATGGCAGCCCATATCCATCGTCACGCCGCCGCCCGAGCGCTCCACGTCCCAGAAGTGGTCGGCATGCGGGCCGTCGTGTTTCTCCGATTGCTTCAGCAGCACCGGATCGCCGAGGGCGCCTTCGTCGAGCAGCCCCTTCAGGCGCACGTACTTTGGTGTGAAACACAGCTCTTCGGCGTACATCAGTTTAACACCTGCTGCCTTGCAGGCATTTATCATGGTATCGGCCTCCGCGAGGTTCATGCACAGCGGCTTTTCCACCACTACGTGTTTGCCGGCCCTGGCGGCGGCCACCGCAATCTCGCAGTGGAATACATTGGGCGCCCCGATGACAACCATGTCAATGGATTCGAGAGCCAGCATTTGATGTACATCGGTAAAGTAATTCGGGATGCCGTGTTGCTGCGCAAACGCCCGGGCATTGCCTTCCGTGGGAGAGGCGACCGCAACGAGCGCCGCATCCGGGACGAGTTTTAACGCCTCGGCATGAATCGTGGAGATAAATTGTGAACCGATCAGACCGACGCCTACTTTCTTATCCATGTTGTATTTTTTTTAAGATGCCCCGGATGCGGGAGCGCGACAAAAATAGGTTGTCGTATTTTTTCCCGGCAGCTGTTTTCTGCAAATTTTGTAGAAAAATACGCAATTTTACGAGAACAATTCTTTGTCCGATATGAGCCCTGCCGCCATTGCAATCGACATCGGAGGAACCGCCATCAAGTTCGGCCTGACCAACCTCAGGGGCGATATCCTCTGGGAAAGCATCACGCCCACACCCAACAGTTCCGGTACAGCCATCGTAGAAACGCTGCTGCGATGCATCCGGGAGGTGCGGCTGGCCAGCGAACGCCACGGCGCCAGCTGCATCGGTATCGGCACACCCGGCATCGTGGATGTATCCACCGGATTTGTTGTTGGAGGCGCCCTGCAATTGCCCGGCTGGGAAAATCTGCCGCTTGCCGCCATCATCACGCGTGAGACAGGACTCCCCGCATTTGTCGACAACGACGCCAACCTCATGGGGCTGGGCGAGTATGTCTTCGGAAAAAACAGCCGGGCCAAAAACACCCTGTTTTTCACTCTGGGAACGGGGATCGGCGGCGCAATTTTTATCAATGGCGAATTATACCGCGGCAGCAGAAATGCCGGCGGCGAACTGGGCTACATTCCTTTTCATTACGACGGCAAGGACGGCCACTGGGAGGATTTTGCCTCTATGAAAGGGCTTGTCCGAAGGTATTTGCTTCGTACCGGAGAAAAAGACAGCGGCCTGTCGGCCAAAAGTATTTTTGAAAAAGCCGCCGCAGGCGAAAAAACAGCCCGGGAAGCCATTGAGGAAAACATTTATCTCGTCGGTCTCGGCATGGCCGGATACATCAACATTTTTAACCCGGATCAGATCATTATCGGCGGCGGCGTATCGGAGACGCAGTCCGACTACATCGCCCGGATAAAGGAAGAGGCATTTCGCCTTGCGCTGCCGGAATGCTGCAAAGGTGTGGAGATCGTGGCCGCAAGCCTGGGCAACAGGGCCGGCTTTATCGGGGCAGGGTATTATGCACTGAGCAGGAAATGAGCGGGGATTGGCTTTTATTCCCCCGGCATGGCAGCCTTATCACATATACAGGTGACGTTGGGGTGCAGCCACAAAAAGGAGGCCGGGAGATGCGTGTTGATCCTGCCGGTCATAAACTGCTCCATTATTGCCCTTTTGTGCGGGCCGCTGACCAGCAGCAGTATCTTTTTCGACTGTAGAATGTCGCGTATGCCCAGCGTAATTCCGTATTCCGGCTTGAACGACGCTTCCGCCACCATCGTATGGCCGCGACTCTCTTCCGTAAGCCGGATGGTGTGAATGCCCGCCTGCAGGTCGTCGCCGGGTTCGTTGAAACCAAGGTGGCCGTTGGTCCCGATACCCAGTACGCACAGCCCGATGGGCCCGTGTGCGCCCAGATACGCTTCAGCCCGGCTGATCTCCTCTGACTCCTGCTTGAAGTCGCCCCTGAACAAAAAGCAATCTTTCAGTCCAAGCGGCCCGATCAACTGATTGTTGATCTGCAAAGCGCTGCTGAAGCGGCTCTCCTGCGGCAACCCGACCCACTCATCGAGGGTCATCACCTTTATAGGGCTCCGCCATTTTGATCCGGCAATCCGACCCGCCAGGTAACCGTATGCCTGCGCAGGCGAGTTGCCCGAAGCCGCGCAGAGCAGCATCCCGGGATCGTCGAGCACGCACTGGAACATAAAATTGGCGGCAGCCATGCTCATCTGCTCGTGGTCGTCGAATATTTGGAATGTGATATCGGATTGTTGTGCCATAACCTGCGTCTATTTTTTGCCTTCCCTGATTTTTCGTATCCGGGCATTCAGGGAAGGTACGCCTTCTTTTTCCAATTTATCTAAAACGGGGTGGAGTTGTTTCAGCAAGCCCGGGTCTTGCTTCGATAATTCGAAGAGACCTTGTAAGGAGTTCACCCGTACGATGCGGGAATGCTGCCTGTCTACGACCCATTTGCGCAGCAAAACCAGGTATTCCTCCAGTTCGCTGCCCTCGGGCCGGAGGCGTGGTATCAGTAGGGCGAGGTGCCATTTCAGTTCCTTGTTTCCGGCAGCATGGCACAGGGCGGGGAATTGCGCCCGATGTTTCGCCAGGTATTCCGGTGTACGGCGGGTGATCTTTTCAATGGCATCGGCGGCGCGCATAACGACGATCCGTTCCCGGTGGTACAGGCACTCAAATAGTTCGTCGAAGTCGCGCTGGTCTCCAATGCAGGCAACCACTGCGTTGCTGTTGCCGATCGACCGGAGGTCGCCTCCGGAAAGCAGTTGTTCGAATTTCGACACGTTTTTCAGCGTATGTTCACGGCAGGATCACTTGATATTGTATCCCTTTTCGCCATAAGGCTGCAACTCTTCCTTGTACATGGCCTCCAGAACCTTGACCTCTTTGGCGTAGTCCGTGGTGGTATCGCCTTCTTTCTGTTCCAGCACCGAAAGGATTTCGTAGCGGAAATTTTCTTCGCCGTAAGTGTTCCAGTCCTGCTGGAGCGCCTTGTTCGGGTGACTGCCAAAACCCAGTTCGGCACGGTACCGGTTCCAGATGGCGTCGAGGTTGTTGCTGCTGTCGACGAATATTTTGCCGTTGACCGTATTCCTGATCTGGAACACGCCCATGGGAAACTTCATTAGTTTGTAGGCCTCTTTAAGTTCTTTTTGTGTTTTCATAGATGCTAATGCTTGTACTCCGGAACGGTGTTCCGGAAAGATGTTATGCCTCCCGGGACGTCTTCCCGGGTTACTTTGCCGGATGCCCGGAATGCCGTTCCGGGGTACTTCGCCGGATGGCGTATATCAGTTCGTCGAGGTACTCGCCGTTTTTGAACAGCGTTTTTTCAAAGCGGCCTTCCAGCACAAAACCCGCTTTTTCAAGCGCTTTTTGGGAACCGGTATTGGTACCGAAGGGCCTTGCAAAGATGCGATCGATATCCCAGGTTTTAAATCCGTAATCGACCATTTGCCTTATGGCCCGGGATATAATGCCTTTACCCCAGTGGGGCTGGGCCAGCCAGTAGCCCAGTTCCGCGTTTTTGCGGTAAATATCCGTCTGCGCATGCAGGCCGATACCGCCTGCTGCCTTGCCGCCGACTTCAATTGCCATGATTCGATACGGCGTTTCGCTTGTTGCAAACGCGATAAACTGCCGGCCTTTTTCCGGGGTGTAGGGGAACGGAAACTGATCCGTCATGTTTTTGGCGATCTCGATATTATTGGCTGCCTCGACCAGGTCGTCGAGATCGCCGGGGGTCCAGGGCCGAATGTTGAAATCCACCATCGATATTACGATTTATTCGTGTCGTTTTATCCAGTCGTCGAGCAGGGAGACGCAACGGAACTTCACTTTTTTGTACGTACTGGGCTCGTTCAGGGCTGCGCGCACCTGCCGCACTGCGGGAAGGTAATCGACGCCCATACCCTGAAACTTTTCTACACTCGTCAGCATGCGTTCCACATCCCAAACAAACTGATCGGCATAAAAGTGCGATTCATGGGAAGCATTCCGGATGGTTTCTCTGATCCAGTCCGCTACATGCAAAATACCTGCGTTGACCGGCCCGACAAACAGTTGTTTATCGTCTACTTCATTGGACGCCAGAAACGTGAACGCTTCCAGCGATGCGTTGCCTTCGAGCATTTTCACCATTTCCTGTTGCCACCCGGGGTTCGATTTTATTTTCGCCAGCGCTTTTTCCCGCACTTCGGGGTGGTGGTTGCGGTCGGTAAACACCAGTATACCGGTAAAATCCTGCATCGGATTGCAGGCAGCGATTTGGTCCAGATAGCCTTGATGGTAGCGCGCCTCGTCGTCCTGCATCTGTTGTGCCCGGCGTTCGGCGTTTTGGCCGGATTCGCTTATCCATCCGCCGATTGCACTGAGGATGCCCAGGGCGCTGAGGGAAAAGATGCCGATCAGCGGCAGTTTGTAGGCCAGACTATTTACCGAGGTGCGCAGGCCGTCGTTGAGCAGGATGGCGCCGACGGCGATCAGCACGAGGGGAAACAGGGCCGGCACAAATGCCGAGTAGATACGCAGGAGAAAGGGTACCGGTCCGTTTTCGTATTTAAAAAGACCGCTCAGCGCATTGACGATCACGATGCCCAACAAGCCGAATATAACCAGGGTATACCGGGAGGCCTTGTCCGCTGCGACCCATTCCAGACCGCCCTTCCAGGCAATAATGCCTGTAGTGAGGGCCATGAAGGCCAAAAACGCGAGATTTAGCAGGACCACTCCTATCGGATAGCCCATGGCCGCATCGCCGCTCTGCGATGGTTTCGCACCGAAAATGCTCGATAGCATGACGAGGTAGATCAGGGTGGAGAGGGCGAGGAAAATATTGCCGAGGGTGGTCATGGTGCCGGGCGCCGGGTTCGTTTTAGAAGAATGTACGGGCTGTGCGTATGATTCAATTGCAGGCAGTAACCCGGTGATTTTCGATTTCGAAAGTCATCCGGAATCCGCCAGGCATCGCCGGCGAAATCGCTACAAACCAATGCCAAATCCGGGGAATTACCAACAGGCCCGGCAAAATATTCGAGCGCGCCCGTGCATTTTCACTTATTGCCGGCCACCCGCCTGCCCGCCTTGCGCAATTGCGCCGCCGAAGCTAGCCCGACGATCCGTTTCTTTTCCACCCCGCGGGCGTCGAGGAAGACGAGCGTCGGATACGCTTTGACCCCGAATTTTCGGGCTTGTTCGATGCCCTCCCCCTTTTCTGCATTGACCTTAAGGCTGAGAAACGCCCCGTTGAAGTACGACGCCAGTTCGGTATCGGTAAAGACATCGCGGTCCATCGTCCGGCAGGGGCCGCACCAGTCGGTATAAAAATCGATAAATACCGGCCGACCGGCAAGCACGGCGCTGTCGAGACGGCCGGCAAAGTCACTTTTGAGAAAGTCAACTGCCTTGCCCCCGGCCGGGTTCGCTTTCTTCCAGGGCGGCGACACCGCAACGCGATACCCGCAAGAGCAGGCCACCGAAAGGAACAACAGGTATACAAATATCTTTTTGGAGATGTTCGGCATGGCGTTCATTCAGATAACCCGGCTACACAAGCCGCTGTTTTTTATGGCGCGGGCCGGTACCATCACCGCACCAACTCGAAATCCGCCTCCTTGACATCCCTCGAGTTGCCGCCCACA
>CALMBD010000004.1 GCA_937861115.1 uncultured Bacteroidota bacterium
GAATGATGAATGATGAATGATGAATGATGAATGATGAATTTAATTCATGGGATTGAAATACCCCAAATGAGGATTGATGTATCAAGTCACCAACACCATTTCCATTATTTTGGCGTTAAAAGATCACCAAAACGCGCGAACCCCTATCCAGATGCGTTTATATTTTTTGTTTTTTCCCATCCATAATTCTGCTGTTTCGATGATGAAACATTTGTATTCCAGCCTTATCCTTCGGTTTTGCACCTTCTTCCTTGCCTCTTTTCTGTTGCCCGCTGCCGCATCGGCACAGGCGCCCGGCACTTCAAAGTTTCCCGACAACCCCAACGAGTTTGTGGACAAGTTGGGCGAGTTCATGACTGCCTCCAAGCGTCCGGACATGGAAGAGGCATTTTCCGTATTCAAGAAAAAATACAAGGCCGGCCAGTTTACCGAGCCCGACGTCCAGCGTATCGTCAAGGTGTCGAATATGTTGGCCGATCAGAAGTTGTCAGCATTTCCCTATTTCAAGGACTATATCAACGCCGTTTCTGCGGCCAAAAGCGACCCCGATACCGCGCTGTTCAACCGGTGGCACGGACTGGCCGAGCAATCGATCGGCAGCATCGACAAGGGCCGCACCAAACCGATTCGGCAGTTTCTCGAATTTTCGGTAGACTTTCTGGAGCACCGCGCCCTGAAAACGGGCGAGGGCGGCTCGGTGACCTGGCGTGTAAAGGGCGGCAAATTCGCTTTCGAATTTATCAACAACCAGCCCCAACTGCGCTGCGAAAAAACCGATCTCATCGGTGTGCGCAAGCAGGATTCGATCGCCGTGACCGGAACGACGGGTATTTACCTGCCTTACGAGAATACCTGGCGCGGTCAGGGCGGCAAGGTATCGTGGGGCGAAACGGGTCTCGACTCGACGGTGTACGCCGAACTGACCAATTACAAGGTGGAGGCCGTCAAGCCCTTGTTCCAGTGCGACACAGCCTACCTCTTCTACCCGCTTTATTTCCCCGGCAGGAAGATTGTCGGCAGGCTCGAGCACAACATCGTCGTAGACAACAAAGGCGCTTCCCAGTATCCGCGTTTTGAATCTTTCGACAAACAGTTGAAAATCACCAAGATCGGTGAAGGCATCGAGTACCTCGGCGGCTTCAGGCTTTCTGGAAGTTCGCTTTACGGCTACGGTTCGGGCAACGAGCCGGCACAGGTGACAGTGTACAATAAAAAACGCCAGAAGGCTTTTTACGGTACCGGACCGCTTTTCATCATCAAGCGGGAGCAAAACATCGTCGCCGAGGGGGTAAACGCCAAATTGTACATGGAGCAGGACAGCCTTTTCCACCCGGCAGCCGACTTTCGCCTCGATATCCCGACGCAGGTGATCAGCCTTACCCGCGGCGACAAAGGCTCGGAGCGCAACCCCTTTTTCTCGTCGTTTTACAACATGAACCTCAATACGGACCGTATCGCGTGGCACCTCAACCAGGACTCGCTCGAGATCGGCGCCCGGGCAGGTACGGCAAAGGGCGTGGAACAAAAGGTTTCGTTCGAAAGCAGCAACCACTTCGACATGGGTGTGTACAACCGGATGCAGCACATCGCCAGCCAGAACCCTATTTCGACCCTGTATGTGACCTGGCTGGAAAGCGATCAGGACAAGGAAGATAACGGCCGGATTGTGTCGGACAACACCTTCGCGCAGCGCATGAACCCCAAGTTCGACTACTCCAGTATCCAGACCCTGCTTGCTGAAATGGTGCGGGACGGCTTCATCAACTATTACTTTGACCGCCACGAAATAGAACTCCGCGACAAACTCATCCACTATGCGCTCGCCAGCCAGGGCAAACGCGACTTCGATGCCATCAACATTGAATCCAAGAGTTCGACGGCCAACGCACAACTCAACCTGAAAACCAAGGAAACCCTCGTACACGACGTCAACAAAATCGAACTCAGCAGCCGCCAAAAGGTGGCGCTGGTACCGAAAAGCAATCAGTTTACCCTGCTGAAAAACCGCGACATGCGCTTCGGCGGCCGTCTGTTTGCCGGTCTGGTATTGTTTGAGGGTACCGATATGATGTTCGATTACGAAAAATTCCAGGTGGGTTTCGACTCCGTCCGGCACATGGACTTCTATCTGCCCACGGGCGAACTGGACAAAAACGGCCAGCCGATCGCCAACGCCATGAATTCGACCGTAGAGCTCGTTTCAGGTGTATTGCTGGTGGATGCCCCGAACAACAAATCGGGTAAGGAAGACCTGGCCATGTTCCCTTCGCTGCAGGCCAAAAAACACTCTTTCGTTTTCTATGACGCGCCTTTTATTCAGAAAGGGGTGTACACCCGCGACTCCTTTTATTTCAAACTCGACCCCTTCTCCTTCAACGGTCTGGACAGTTACACCAAAGACCAACTGAAGTTCAGGGGCGAAATGTACCCCGCCACTATTTTCGAGCCGTTCAAGGAAACCATCGTCGTGCGGGATGAAGATAAATCCTTCGGTTTTGTGCACAAAACACCACCGACAGGCTATCCGACCTATTCCAAAAAAGGCAACTATACGGGCGAACTTGATCTCAGCAACAAAGGCTTCCTCGGGAAAGGCAAACTGGAATACCTCACCGCCGATATCGAGTCGGAAGACCTTGTTTTCCGACCCCGCCAGACGACCGGTACCGCCAAAAAATTCTTCATGGAAGAAGACCGTAAGGGCGCTGTGAAGGTCCCCCAGGCCAAGGGTGAAAACGTATCGGTGAACTGGCTGCCGTTCAAAGACTCCATGTATGTGGAGAGCATGGCGAAAAACTTCGAGTTGTTCAAAGCCGCCGGTTATTCGCACAAGGGAACGCTTATCCTGACCCCTTCCGGTCTGAAAGGACGCGGCGTATTCGAATGGACGGAGGGCAAACTGACCTCCAAACTGATCTCCTACGGCCCCTTCCAGGCCAGCGCCGACACGGCCGACCTGGAGATCAAGTCGCTGGATGGAACCGGTATTGCTTTCGACTCCAAAAACATCGACGGTGAGCTCGATTTCGACGCACAGAACGGCACCTTTAAAGCCAACTCCGAAAGCGCCAACACCACCCTGCCCCTTGACCAGTACCGCACCTCGATGAACGAGTTCACCTGGGACATGCGTAAAAAAACCATCGAGTTTGAATCGGACCCCAACAAGCCGGGCAACTTCGTGTCCATCGACCCGGACCAGGATACCCTGTCGTTTACCGGCCAGACGGCTTTTTACGACATGAAAACCAACTACCTGAACATCGGCGGCGTTAAAGTCATCAAATCTGCCGACGCATATATCTACCCGGACACCACCGACATCATCATCGAGCCGGGCGGGAAAATGAAGCAACTCGTGAATGCGCGCATCGTGGCCGACACGGTGAACAAGTACCACACGATCAACCGGGCCACCGTGGACATTTTGGGTAAAAAACTCTACAAAGCCACCGGTTTTTACGAGTACAATATATTCGGCTACAACCAGGAAGTGTTTTTCAACAACATCATCGGCGAGCGGCGCGGCGGCGGCACCATGTCCACCAAAAACGTACTCACCTCAGCCAGCGGTGATATTGCACCTGAAGACAGCTTCCATATGGACGTCCGAACCCTGTTTAAAGGGAAAATTATCCTGAAAGCCAACCAGCGCAACCTGCGCTTCGAGGGTTATGCCAAAATAGAAGCCGATAAACTGCCCAACAGGCATTGGTTCAGTATCTATTCCGAGGTAGACCGCACCGACCCCATCATCCGGATCGTCAATGCCAAAAACGAAGAGGGCGACCCGCTCGTCACCGGCTTTTATCTTTCCAGGGAGATCGGCGAAATGTATCCGCGTATCCTGTTGCCCGCTTATGCGCGCGTCGACAGGGCCATTCTGAACTGTACGGGCGTATTCAAGTACGACGCCAAAACGACCGGTTCACCTATGGCGACTCCTCCAAAGTGGCCGGCGTTACCATGCGCGGTCCCAAAATGACATTCGACAACCGCGTGGGTACGGTGCAGGGCGAGGGATTGCTCAACATCGGGTCCGGGCTGAAGTATATGAAAGTAACCGCAGCCGGTCGGGTAAAATCCGATTACAACAAGCCTGACTCGGTGTTTCACACGGTCACGGGCGAGTTCATGAGCGGCATCGAAATGAATATTCCCAAATCGCTGATCGACATCATGGTCAACGATATCAGGGCTTCCAGTTTCGACGCCCAGCCTGCTATTTACAACACCAATCCCACCTTTTACCAACCGGCCGTCAGCGAACTGATCAGCGATGAAAAAGACCGGCAGGAAGCCATGGCCAACCTGCAGAACAACCTGATCGCGCTGCCGAAAAAGGATAACAAGTACCTGTTTGTACTGGGCAGGCACCCGGTTATCTGGAACGATGAATACCAGTCGTTCCTGAGCCTGGAAGACAAGAACCCGGTGGTGGCCATCAACGGCGAGCCGTTCGGCAAAACACTGACGGTGTATGTGGAATACAAAATGCCCGGCAACGAGGACGACCGTTTCTATATCTACATCAAGCCATCGGCCGACCTGTGGTACTTTTTCGGGTATCAGGCAGGCGCCATGAACGTTGTGTCGAGCAGTACCCGCTTCAATGATGCGATGGTAGGGCTGAAGTCGAAAGAAACCCAGATCAAAATGCCCGATGGCGAAACCTACGAGATCGTGCCTGCAAATCCCTCCCTGGCCGACGCTTTTGTCAACCGGGTAAAAGCAGGCAGAAAGAAGGAATAATACCGGTTTTCCTGTTAAAGAATTGAAAAAGAAAAAATAAACGGGGAATGTTGCTGTAGTGCCCCCCATTTTTGTTCTGCAATATTGACATTCTAACTGTTTTGTTTACATGAATAAAATCCTCGCACTCTTACCGCTGTTGCTCCTGCTGACGGCCTTCAAACCCGCTGCACCACCGCAAACGACAGGCCCCGACATTCCCGCAGAAGTACAGACCCTGCTCGATAAATACGGTTGCGCCGCATGCCACGCCATGAACCGCAAACTGGTCGGACCGATGTGGACGGATATCGCGGCAAAGAAGTATTCCGCCAAACGCATCGCACAACTGGTGGCCAAGCCCGAACCCTCGAACTGGCCCGGTTATGTACCGATGGTAGCCCAGAAGGTCGCCAAGGCAGATATGAATAAAATCGCCGACTGGTTGACGAAACTGAAATAAAAATGGCCTGCAGGGCTTCCTGCAGACCATACATAGTTTGTATCGTTTTGTGGATACCGGGTTTATACGTCGGGGTTCCCGAGGGTCACAAAAAATTCAGTTGATGCCGCAGTGCGGAACTGAATAGCAAGTACACCTTCCGCTTGTCCGACAACCTGAAACGCTCTTGTGCCACGCGCTGTGCAGGAGCGTTTCTGATTTTTTTGAACAGGTGCGTATAGTACTTGTATGCGAGGTATACGCCAAAGCGGGAGCCGTCGGGCAGGCGCCGGATTCCGTCCAGGGCCGCATCGAAGTCCGCTTTGATGTCCGACTCGATGTTGCGCTTATCCTCGTTGGTAAACCGGCTGAAGTCGACTCCGGGAAAATATATCCGGCCCCTTTCGTCAAAATCACTTTTGATATCGCGCAGGAAATTGATCTTTTGAAATGCGGCGCCGAGGCTCCGGGCGGGCGCCTTGAGTTGTTCATAACGGGCCGTGTCGCCCTCACAGAAGACTCGGAGGCACATCAGCCCCACCACCTCTGCAGAGCCGTAGATATAGGCATCGTAACTGCCGTTGTCGTAGGTTGCGTTCGTGAGGTCCATTTCCATGCTGCACAGAAAAGCCTCGATCAGATCATTGCCGATACCGTACCGGTGTACGACCTGCTGAAAAGAATGCAATACCGGATTCAGGCTGATGCCCTCGTCAATAGCCCGGTAGGTATCCTCGCGGAACCGCTTCAGCAAGTCCTCTTTCGGATATTCGTGAAAGGTATCCACGATCTCGTCGGCAAAACGGACGAATCCGTAAATGCCGCATATCGGTGCGCGAAAACGCTTGTGGAACAGCCGTATACCCATCGAAAATGAAGTGGAATATCGTCTGGTAATCAGGCTGCTGCACTCAAAGCAGGTATTATGAAAAAGTTGGAGATGGTCCATGCTTCAATTTGATGTATAATCTTAAAACCGTTTTGCAATTTCCCTGGCAACCACCTGCCCGCTGATCAGCGAAGGCGGCACACCGGGGCCGGGGACGGTAAGTTGGCCGGTATAGTACAGGTTATCTACATGACGGCTTTTGAGTTTGGGCTTCAGAAATGCCGTCTGGAGCAATGTATTGGCCAGTCCGTAGGCATTGCCTTTAAAGGCGTGGTAATCCGACACGAAGTCTGCATGTGCATAAGAGCGGCAATAAGTCACGTGTTCCCGGATTTGTTGGCCGGTCAGGCGTTCCAGTCGCTCCATGGTCATATCGTAATACCGCTTGCGTATCTCCGGCGTATCGGCCAGACCGGGCGCCACAGGGATCAGTAAAAAGAGGTTTTCACAACCCGGAGGCGCCACGGACGGGTCGGTTTTGGAGGGTGCGCTGACGTAAAAAAGCGGTTTTTCCGGCCATGCCGGGGTTTCGTATATCTCCCGCGCATGGCGGCCAAAATCTTCGTCGAAAAACAGGTTGTGGTGCTCCAGGCCGTCCAGCCGTTTGTTTACACCGATGTAATACAGAAGGCAGGAGGGCGCCATTGTCCTGCTGTCCCAGTATTTTTCAGAATAGTTGCGCACGCGCTCATCGAGCAGGCTGGTATCGATATGGTGGTAGTCGGCAGCACCTACCACGACATCGGCCGGGTATTCCTTTCCCTGGTTTGTGATGACCATCGTCGCGTGCCCGTTCGGCACATAAATTTGCCTGACTTCGCTGTTCATTTCAAAAACAACGCCCAGTTCCCGGGCCAGTGAAACCATTCCCTCTACAATTTTGAACATGCCGCCCATCGGATACCAGGTACCCATCGTCATGTCCGCATAGTTCATTAAACTGTACAATGCAGGAGTCTTCTGAGGTGTAGCCCCAAGAAACAAAACCGGAAACTCCAGGAGCCGGATCAACTTGTCATTCCGGAAAAAACTGCGGACATGTTTCGACATTGAGGTAAACATATCCAGTCGAAACATGCTGCCCAGCACGCGCCAATCCGCAAACTCCAGAATACTGTCGCTCGGTTTGTGCACGAATTCGCGCATCCCTACCCTGTATTTATAACCCGCCTCGGCAAGAAACTTTTGGAGTTGAGGACCACTTCCCGGCTCTATTTGCTCGAAAAGCGCCTCCAGTGCCGTCATATCCGCGGGAATATCCATCCGGTCATGTTCCCCGAACCACACGACATACGAAGGATCAAGCCGTTTCAAATCGTAATAATCGGAGACCTTTTTTCCAAAACGGGCAAAAAACTGTTCAAAAACATCGGGCATCCAGTACCACGACGGTCCCATATCGAAGACAAAACCTTCCGCTTCGAATTTTCGCGCCCGGCCACCCGGAACGCTGTTTTTTTCCAATACCGTCACATCATAGCCTTCGGCGGCCAGGTTGCAGGCAGCAGACAATCCGGCAAACCCGGAACCGATAACAACTATCTTTTTTGACATGGTCTGAAATGAAGCACAAAACGCCGTGCAAGGATATTTTGTTTAAGTTGATTAGCCAAAATATTAAACAAAATAAAACCGGGCCGGTCGCTGCGAAAAAACAAAAACGCTAAAACCTTGTAAATGACGTTTTAACGAAGTTGTACCTTCGCCCATTCTTTCGCATACTATGGATATTTATACCCGCAAATCATATTGGAAATGGTATCTGGCCGCCGCCGGCGTACTGATCATCATTATCTCTTTGCTCTATACGCGATACCTTGCCGAACGACTGATGGAGCGGGAAAATCAACAGGCGGAACAATTTGCGGAAGCGATGCGTATGCTTGCCAAAATGCGCACAGACACCCTCGCCAATTACTGCGACCTCACCCTGCACCTGAAAATTATCGAACAAAATACCACTATTCCTGTAATCCTGCTCAATGAAAGCGGTGATATAGAACAATACCGGAATATCGACGACCGCAACCTGGAAGAAATGGATCTGGATGACGTACAAAAAGCGCTCGACCGGATGATTCAGCAAGACACCGGAGTAATCGAAATAGTATTTCCTCCGGATATACATAAAACGCTGATTTATACCCACTCCAGTCTTATCAAGTGGCTGAACTGGTATCCTGCGTTGCAGTTGTTTCTCATTGCCGCTTTCATCGCTTTCGGATACATTGGCTTCAGCATGGCGCGCAGGGCCGAACAAAACCAGGTATGGCTCGGCATGGCCAAGGAAACCGCCCACCAACTGGGCACCCCGATCACTGCCATTCTCGGCTGGGTGGAAACCCTCAAAGCGGTGAACGAAGACAACCCGACCAACCAGGAGATGCTCGATGAATTGCGTGCCGACGTCACCCGCCTCGAGCTGGTAGCCGACCGTTTTTCCAAGATCGGTTCCCAACCCGAACTCAGTGTCACCAATTTTTACGATCAACTGGAAAAAAACCGGGAATACATGCAGCGCCGCGCGCCGCGCAGGGTGGAATTCGATTTTCCACAGCCACGCGACCATGCTCCGCTGCTCGTGAGCGTCAATGCTCCGCTGCTCGACTGGGTCATGGAAAACCTGCTGCGCAATGCCATCGACTCCATGGAAGAAGGCAAAGGAAAGATCACGGCAAAGGTGTACGAGGAAGGAGCCTACGTGTGCCTGGATATCACAGATACGGGCAAGGGCATTCCTGCCGGGCGCTATAAAACGGTATTCAAGCCCGGCTTCTCCACCAAAACGCGCGGCTGGGGGCTGGGCCTTTCACTCTCCAAACGCATCATCGAGCAGTACCACCAGGGCAAAATCTTCGTGAAACAGTCTGAAGTAGGCAAGGGCACGACGTTTACCGTCAAACTGATGAAAGCGAAATAGCCCATGGCTTAACATCCAATAAAAAACGGATTAAATCTCGCTTAATTAACTGCCTCCGCGACCGATACAGCGTCCTGTGCGGATAACTTTGTACGCCAATATGTTCGGCGCCTCAAATAATGCCTGATATGCCCTTCCTGAAAAGCCCGTTCCCACCCTTTTTCTTTTTTTCCGCCATTGGCGAGAAAATACCCGGCGTGTTTTTTCACCGGAAGGCACTTCCTTGACAGAGGGCGCCGCCGGATAACCCGTTATGATTCATTTCATCATTAAACCATACACAAAATGCCTAAAGAACTTTTCCCCCGACCCGGCCTATGGGGCCTTCTCTGGTTCCTGTCTGTCATCGCCCTGGCTTTCGGGTGCAACAACGAACAAGTATTCGATCTGCCGCCCCAGGTTAAACTGGTACCCGATTTTGAAACAAACCCTCCGGAAGTACGCAACATCTTTGTAACCAGACTGGAAAAGCCGTCAAATCTCGGCAATTTTCTTTTTGAGGCTGAAATGGCGCCCGATTCCCTGCTGGGCAAGGCCTTCGCGATCAACCTCAACGACACCACACTCGTGCTGCGCGACGACGGCATGGGCGGTGATCGCAAAGCCGGCGACAATATTTTTTCCATCGTGCTGAAGGAGGATGAAAACAACCTGCGCCAGGCCCTGATCGAACAGCGCAAAGCAGTCTACATGAAAAAGCAGATCGTCCAGTTTATCAACCGTTCCGGAACGGTGATCAATACCGATAACATTTCGCTTTTCGACACTTCGGATTTTCGACTTGACCGGCGATTTATCCTGCCACCCGAGTTGTTTCTACGCCTGAAGCCATTTGACCCGGCCCTGAAAAACCACTCCCTCATGATTACCGAGGTCGGTGTGGTGGAAGACCCCACGCGCACCTTCAACCCTTGTACAGGCGCTGGCAACCCCTCCGGCGCCTGGACATTCGGTACCCTGATGCGCGAGATGGCTTCGACGGCCCCCGCAACGCCTGCTACCGATGCCGAGGTATCGGCTTTTGTACTGCGCTGGCTGAGTACCTGGATGGCAAACCAAACTGTGAATGGAGAAGTAATTCCGGCCAGGGTAGCCATAAACAACCAGATTATCCAACCCTGGCTGAACAAAAGCGCAGCCAATGGCGCCCCCGCCGGCCAACTGGATATGCGGTTTGCGCCGTTCAAACTCCTGGCCATCGTCAACCGCCTGGATTTGCGCAGCAGTTCGGGTTATGGCTTTTCCAAGGCCAATAATGCCGGTGAAGGGCGCTTTCTTTTCTGTGCCCTTACACCCAACTGCACAGCGCTCCAGTTCACTGTCATTTTCGAATATGGCATCAACAAACGCAAATGTGCCGACATAAAAGCCTACGCCCAGGCGTGGTACGACCTGAAAGGCATGGCGATCGGCTCTCCTGCCTACAACACTGCCCTGCAGGCCATTACCGACCAGTTTACCCGCTGTGGCACGAACCCCTCAAAGGTCAACCAAAGTTCGCTCAACCAGTTGCGTACCAACGAAATAGCACTGGCCGGCCCATGGGAACTGCGGGAATTCAACCTGAGCGGTGCGCCCGGTGCGCTGGAACCCACCACCGTCAAACAGGAACCTGCCGTGGTGTACAATGCCAAAGTAGCCAACCCGGATGTATTGCGGCTTGCCGCCTGGGCAAATTCGACGCCGCCCCAGGCCTCAGTACCACTGACATTTATGGGGCAGCCGTTCCTCGGCGCCAAGGCGCATACCCAGTTTCCACCTGTCGGTGTGCCGACCGGTCCGCCCATCAATCACCCGCACCACTGGAATGGAACAGGTCCGGTAGCCTCTCCGGCGTTTATCAACAGTGACACCAAACGCCACGTGTTTTCGCTGAACACCTGCAGCGGCTGCCACGGCGGTGAAACGCAAACGGGATTTACCCACGTGTCGCCTGTCAATTTCGGCGCGCCCGCCCCGCTCTCCCGCTTTCTGACCGGAGACCCTGCGCGGATCGACGGACTGTTCCAGGTGACCGACGCTGCCAACCGGCCGCTCGGTGCTGCACCAGCAGTTCGCGGCTTTGCCGATCTGGACCGCAGGGCCGACGACCTGGAAGACCTGGTGAACAAACCGTGCATCCCGATTTTCCACTCCAAGGTGTTTGCCCTTGCCGAAATACTCCGATTCAGGCCGGTGGCGATGACGCACTGACGCGCTATAAATTCGTCTGAATCAGAATTTGCTTAATGGAAGAATTTTCAGAATTTGAGTGTATAATTCTGAAAATTCTTCCATTAAGCAAATTCTGATTCAGACAGTGTGCTTCGGATTGAAGACCAACTTGTACTCAAGGCTTCTGGCACCAAAATTTATAAGTAAGCCACGCGGAAAATCGTACGCGATTACATAGTTTTTGGCTTGTGCGAGATGAACGTCTTCTAATTTAATCACGGCTTTTAATTCCACAATTACCTTGTTTTCCACGACAAAGTCTGCACGCCGCGTACCGACATGCGTGCCGTAATAATAGATTTCCTGTTCCTGCTCCCGGGCAAAATCAAGGGCAGTGTTTCTAAGTTCGATTTCCAGACAACGCTGGTAGATAACTTCCTGAAATCCATTTCCAAGCGCATTATGTACTTTCAGGGCGCAGCCAATGATAGTATAGGTAAGCGGGTCTCTTTCCATAGGTCGGGTCATATTTTGATCAGAATTGGGGATGAAATTATGGAATACTCCTTTCTGTCAGGATCAGAATTTTCGGAATTTTTGAATTAGCAGAAATTTTAATGAGTACCATAGCCTGACATCTCCTCAAGATGGCCTGTTTCGCTAACCTACTGTCGTTACGGCACTCTAATTCTGCTAATTCAAAAATTCCGAAAATTCTGATCACAGCGGCACATTCCCGTGCTTGCGCCTCGGGCGGTGCACCACCTTGTGTTCCAGCATCGCAAATGCCTTGATGAGTTTGCGCCGGGTTTCGCGGGGATGGATGACTTCATCGATGAACCCGCGCGCTGCGGCCCGGTAAGGGTTGGCAAAGGTGTCGGCATACTCGCGTTCTTTTTCGGCGAGTTTTGCCGCAGGGTCGTCGGCAGCGTCGATCTCTTTTTTGAAAATGATCTCCGAAGCACCCTTGGCGCCCATAACGGCGATCTCGGCAGAAGGCCAGGCAAAGTTCATGTCGGCGCCGATGTGTTTGGAATTCATCACGTCATAAGCGCCGCCATAGGCTTTTCGGGTAATAACGGTGATGCGCGGCACCGTGGCCTCTGAAAAGGCGTACAGCAGTTTGGCGCCGTTGGTGATGATGGCATTCCACTCCTGGTCGGTGCCGGGCAGGAAACCGGGCACGTCTTCCAGCACAAGCAGGGGGATGTTGAAGCAGTCGCAAAAACGGACGAAACGCGCGGCCTTTTTGGAGGAATTCACGTCGAGCACACCGGCCAGGTTCACCGGTTGATTGGCCACGATCCCAATGCTGCGCCCCGCCAGGCGGGCAAACCCGACGACAATGTTCTCTGCGTAGTTTTCGTGTATTTCAAAAAAGGAATCCGCATCGGCAATGCCTGCAATGACGTCCTTGATGTCGTAGGGCTGGTTGGCATTTTCCGGCACTATTTCGCTCAGTTCGTCGCGGAACTCCTCACCGATGGTATAGGGCAACATAGGCGCCTTGTCTTCACAGTTTTGCGGCATGTACGACAGCAGGCGCTTGATCTTGTCGATGCAATCCACATCGTTGGCCGCCACCAGGTGGGTCACGCCCGATTTGGTAGCGTGGGTACCGGCGCCACCGAGTTCCTCGGAGGTAACTTCTTCGTTTGTAACGGTTTTTACCACGTTCGGGCCGGTCACGAACATATAGGAACTGCCTTCCACCATGAGGATAAAATCGGTCATGGCAGGACTGTACACCGCTCCGCCTGCGCATGGGCCGAGTATGGCCGATATCTGCGGGATCACGCCGCTGGCCTGTACATTGCGGTAAAAAATATCGGCGTACCCGCCCAGCGAGTTCACGCCTTCCTGGATGCGCGCGCCACCGGAGTCGTTGAGCCCGATCAGCGGCGCACCGTTTCTTATGGCCAGGTCCATTACCTTACAGATTTTCTCTGCGTGCGTCTCCGACAGGGAACCGCCGAATACCGTAAAATCCTGTGCAAACACATACACCAACCGACCGCCGACTGTGCCGTAGCCGGTCACCACACCATCGCCGAGGTATTGCTGCTCCTCCATGCCGAAGTCGGTACTCCGGTGGGTAACCAGTGCGCCGATCTCTTCAAAAGAGTCTTCGTCGAGCAGGAAATGTACGCGTTCACGGGCCGTGAGTTTGCCTTTTTTGTGTTGCGCGTCAATGCGCTGCTGGCCGCCACCGAGCTTGGCCTCGGCGAGTTTGGATTGGAGAATGTGTAGTTTATTATCCATGTAATGCTTTTATGGTCATTTTCGATGAAGGGCAGGTACCCGTAGCGTGTTGTTTCCCAACCATTACTTGCGCAACACCACGCCCTTCCCCACACTCCTGCCCGTCCACCCGAACAACAGGTTATCGAGCCACAAGATAAAGTCTGTGACCACAACCAGCGCCGGCTCTTTTGTCGATGCGGGCCGCATTTTGAGTCCGCCATCGGTATCCGCCGTCACGTTGCGGGCATTTTTTTTGAAAATACTTTGTGCGATCCCCGTCCAGTACACCTCCAGCAAACCGACCAGGTGCCGGCTAAGTCCGTGAAACTCGACGATTTCAAATCCCGCTTCGGCGGCCCATTTTTTAAAATCTGCCGAGCCGATCAGGTACTCGTGACCGAATGCGTAGGCGCCCTGCGATATGGCGTATTCCCTGCTGCCTTCGCTGCGTGTAAATTGCCAGATGCGGTTCACCGGGTCGTAGGTGATGGGGAACTCCCGGCTGGGGAAGGTCATGATCGCGATACCGCCCGGTTTCATCACCCGGTACATTTCGCGGATCATCAGGTCCGGTTTTCCCACGTGTTCGATCACCTCGCAACTGACCACCAGGTCAAAAGTATTGTCGGCATAGGTCAGCGCCAGGGCGTCGTTCTTTTCGTAGCGGAGATTCATTACCCCTTTGTTCAGGTGACGCGCGTGCGCCAGGTCCTCCTCGTTCACGTCGCAGCCGGTCAGTTCCGTGCAATAGGCGGCAACCATGCGGTCGTAATCGCCCTCGCCGGTACCGAGGTTCAGGCCTTTGACGGTAGACGACGGACAGTTCTCATCGCCGAAGTATCGCTGCAAGCGCCGGCGGACAAACCGGTAGCGGTTGCGGAATGTTGGGAATAAAAACTTGAAGTTCAATGTTTTATATTTTGTCATTGGCAGTTGAAACGCGTGATGTTTCAACCTCCTGTCATCTTATTTAATTTGTCCCAGTGCCGCACGGAATTGTTGCGCCCTTTGGGGATCGCCTACCGATTCGTATATCTGGGCGGATAATTCATAGGCCTGCCTGAAGTTGGGCGCTGCCTTGATGGCCGACATCAGGTTGTTGAGTGCGGTCTGGTTATCGCCCTGGCTGCGGGCGATCAGGGCGAGGTAGTACCACGCAGCGGGATTGGAAGCGTCGCGGCGGATGGAGTATTCAAACTGCTCTTTCGCTTTGGCCGTTTCGTCCTTGTAAAGCCAGTACATACCGATCAGGTTGTTGGCCTGGGAGTCGTCGGGACTGATGGCCAGCGCCTTTTCCGCTGCGGCCTTACCGAGTTCGAGGCTGTCAACATTGAGGTAGACCTGTCCCAGCGCCGACCATGCGGCATCGTTATCCGGCACATTGGCTACTTCGGCCTTCAGTTTTTCGATCGCGGTTGGCCAGTCGCCGACCTTGGCCGCCGCCATACCGAGCGAGCAGTTTTTGCCGGTATCTTTCAGGACAGCCAGGATCGGCGCACCGCCGGCCTCCACGAGGTGTACGGCGTTGGCCGGCGGCCATTTCCCCTTTTGCAGCGTGGAGCCGTCGAGGAAACGCGTCGGGTACAAGGCGTAATCCCAGGCGTCGTCGCAGCGTTTTTCCCATTTGAGGTATTTCAGTTTCACCTTATCCCCGTATTTGGCCGTCAGTTCCTTGGCCGAATAATACATATTGGTAGCGATCACGACTTGCTCCGGCATATTCTCTTTCAGAATACCCTGTTGTTCCATCCACTCGATACCCTGCCGTACGCTTACCCCCCAGTAGTCTGTCTCGAATTTGCCGTAGGCGCCTTTTGTTCCGCCTTCAATCGGGTTGAAATAGACGTAGGGGAATTTCGGATTGGTCGCGATAAAGGCGCCCGCATCGACCAGCAGCAGGCCGACAACGCCGTAAACGGCCCATTGCGCATATTTTTTACCCGAAAAGGCGTTGGCCAGTTCATTCCAGAACAGGGCCGCCGCAACGCAGAGGGGCGGATAGGCAAAGGTGAGGTGGCGCCAGCCGTCGTGGATGACCGAATTTTTATAGATCACGTAAAAAACGGGGAAAATCGCGGCAAACAGCGTCAGCAGCACCCACAGGGGATTGTAACGCCCGAGCAGCCGGAACAACCAGAGCAGGCTGCCCGCAAAACCCGCCAGCGCAGCCAGGGGGATGGTGTAGAGCATCCATTTGACCGGGTAATGCCAGGGCGTTTTATCCGACATGATGTTCAAGCCTTCGTACAACACCCGTATCCTTACTTCCAGTACGGAAAATTTTGACAGGGCAACAAACGGGTTGTCCAGGGGCTTTTGCAGGGCAAAGGGCCAGAAAAACAGGGCCAGTGCATAGCCGGCAACCGCCGTGCCCACGACAATCAGGGTGTATTTCTTCAGCGCGGAAAAGTTGGAAAAAGCCGACAGTCCCCCGTTTTTAAGCCAAAAATGCAACCCTGCAAACAGGAACAGCATGGCAAAGGGCAACAGGCCGCCCGCGCGTATGGCCAGTGCCATGGCGAGCCCGGCAACGAGTCCCGCAATATTCCAGCGGCGCGGCGCGGGCATACGTTCCAGCACGGCAGCCATATTGTAAATGGCCATCATATACCCTGCGGCAAACGGAATATCCTTGGGATTCATCATGGAGTCGCCGACGAAGCGCGGCGACAACAGCATAATAACCAGGGTCAGGATACCCGCCCGCCAGCCGGCGAACAAAGCGGCGAACAAACCCGCACAGAGTATGGCTACCCATCCGAGGATGGCACTCGAGGCATGCCGGACGTTGTGGTAGGCCAACTGTTCGGGGTTGTAGCCCAGCATCTTATTGGCAAAACCGGTCGCCACCTCGAAAAACCCGCCGTAGAGGTGCATGTTGCCGTCGGGGATATACAAGGCGGATGTATCCTTTCCGAAACTGCTGTAATAACTGACCAGTTTTTGCGAATAGTCGACCTGAAACTTGTCGTCAGCGTTGATGCCCGAGCCAAACGACAGGGCCACCAGCACGACCAGACCCAATGCCGCAATGCCCCAGAAAACTTTCCGCAGGAGCGGGTCTGATGCTGTGGTCGCTTCAGGACGAGTCAGGTAATCTTTGGGAGGCGCAGGAGGGGACTGTGTCGCGGCCTGTTTGCTGCGCGATGCGTCTTTATCGTTTGAACGGGGCTTATTTTTACCGGATTTTGCCATTGCTTCGGTTGATGGTTTGGCGGTAGCGCGCTACCTGTTTTGAAAAACCGGCGCAAAATAAGCAGGGTTTCTCAATGACGGGCCGAATAGTACCATACCATTACAGCAGCCAGCAAAAGAAGCAGGATAATCAGCGCTATGGCGCCGATCTGCAAAAAGCGTATCCCGCGCCGGCGGGGCCTGCGGCTGTGCTCGAGACGGTGCTCGAGTTTCTGCCATACCTGCTCGGACGGGCGTTCGTGCAGTTTGGATTCGTTTTCTTTAAAAAAATCGAACAGATCAGGCATGTGGTGTGCAATTTACGTCCTTCGGTTCAATAACCTTTGGCTTTAAGCAGGTTTCTGAGTTTTTCTTTGGCCAGGATCAACTGGGATTTACTGGTGTTGATGCTGATGCCCAGCATGTCGGCAATTTCCTGGTGTTTGAATCCTTCGAGTACGTACAGGTTGAAAACGGTACGGTAGCCGTTTGGGAGTTGGTCGAGCAGTTCGAGTATTTCGCGGGCCGAAAGTTCGGCCTCTACGCTAAAACTGTCGGCTTGTTCGTAGTTCAACTTCGCATCGTCGCCGGGAAACACGAGCGGCTGGCTTTTGCGAAGCATCATCAACGCCTCATTGACGACGATACGCCGCATCCAACCTTCAAAACTGCCCGCGCCCGAATAACTTTCAATTTGTGAAAACACTTTGTACAAACCACTCACCAGCGCCTCTTCCGCGTCCTCACGCGAGCGCAGGTAACGTCGACACACGGCGAACAACAACGGCGAATAGCGGTCGTAGAGCTGCTTTTGGGCCACCGGGTCTTGCGCCTCAAGGCGTTGGAGGAGTTGTGCTTCGGTCACGCGGTCAAAGATGAGGAGTTAAGATCGTTTTTTTGTAAAGATGCAAGTAGTGAGGGATTTGGCGGGTTTGTTTCTTCAAAATCTTGACTATAAGTACCGGGACGGGGGGGGATATCCTCGGCGGATGTTCCAATTCAGATACTTCTGGCGATAAAACAGAATACAAATGGAGGGGTTATCTGGCGCGCGGTATAAATTGTCAAATGTTACCCCTGTAAACTTTTGCCCGGAATGCCGGGGCGACCTTTGCAACATATCAATTTCATCGGCATAAAATGGTCATTCGTCGAGGCAAAGCAAAAGCCAATATACTTTACATAACATAGTACCTTAGTTAAACGGTATATTTGCATTGTAAATTTTCGATAAAATGACGCAGCAGCCGCGCGCAAAAGTTTAACACATTAGACTGCAACGCCACGGCCAACACAGCTGTCTATACCGAAGCAACCAAATCAGTGACATTTCAAATTTTTTCCCACGCGCATCCCCCGGGCTGCCGTGTATTCTTTTTCTTTAATCCGCCTGCCTTTCTGCAAATAAAACAATTGGTCATGTTTATGAAAACAAAAAATATCCACCACAAAGCGCTGGTTTTCAGTTGCATTTTCTTCCTGCTTCATCTGTTTGCAACAGCGCAAACACTTTCGGTATTCGACTACCTGAGCGCAACTGAGGGCGCCCAAATGACCCTCGAACTGGACCTGACGGAACTGATTAACAGTAAAAATACGAACCAGTATTTTCCGGCATCCCTCACCACTCCCGACGGGGCCATGATGAAACTGGAGGTCCGGCCGCGCGGAAAATTCCGGCGCAGAACCTGCGATATTCCGCCGATCAAACTCAAATTCGCAAAAAAAGACCTGCGCAAGGCGCAACTCGACACCCTGAATGAAATAAAACTGGTCGTACCCTGCTTCGATTCACCCCGGGGAGAAGACCTGCTCCTGCGCGAATATGTCGCCTACCGGATGTTCGAACGGCTCAGCCCGATGAGCGTGCGGGCGCGGCTGGTAAAGATCGCCTTTCGCGACAAACACGTGGAGCAGGTGCGGGAGCCGGTATATTGCCTGCTGGTCGAGCATGAAGAACAGGTCGCAGCCAGAC
Organism: uncultured Bacteroidota bacterium; assembly: GCA_937861115.1. GTDB lineage: Bacteria > Bacteroidota > Bacteroidia > Chitinophagales > Saprospiraceae > M3007. The sequence goes on from CALMBD010000004.1 coordinate 18,530, forward strand.
TCAAGGGGACTATTAACCACTATTTCGAACTGCCTGCCGACAGTCTGCAAACGAACCAGGCAGCCATCACATCCCTGTTCCAGTTCATGATCGGCAATACGGATTGGGGCGTCGCCGACGGTCGCAACCTGTACATGCTGAAACAACCCGGTAACGACAAAATACAGATCGTTCCATTCGATTTTGACTTTGCCGGACTGGTCAATGCTCCCTATGCCGTGCCCAATTCGGATAGCGGTCTTAAAAAGGTGCAGGACCGGTACCTGATGGCGCATGGTTTGCCCGAAGGCGCGTTGCAGGAAGCGTACCAGACCATGCTCAATGCCCACGACGACCTGATTCAGTTGTGCAATGGTGCATACCTGCCCAAAAATTCGGCTAAAAGCTTGACCAAATACGTGGAAGACTTTTTCGCACTGATGCGGGATAAACCGATCAGTCAGTTGAGGCCCAAAGGCGACCTTCGATAACAAAGGATGGCGTCGTCGGCGTAAAAATCTATTTTTGCGCCATGGAACTTGTCAACAACAAATATCAGCTGACAGGCGGCATCGACCCGCTGGAACTTTGCAAAACTTACGGAACCCCGCTGTACGTATACGACGCCTCTGTGATGGAACGCCAGTACCGGCGCATCACAGAGGCGTTTCGATATCCGGATATCAAGATTCACTATGCCTGCAAGGCTCTGACCAACCTGACGGTGATGAAGCTGTTCCGAAAATGGGGCGCCGGACTGGACTGTGTTTCCATTCAGGAGGTACAACTGGGCATTCTCGCAGGCTACAAGCCCGAGGATATCCTATACACCCCCAATTTCGCAGGAACGGATGAATATGACGAGGCCGTACGGCTTGGCGTCAAGATCAACATCGACGCTATTCCCATGCTCGAAAACTGGGGACTCCACCATAAAAACATCCCCGTTTGCCTGCGTATCAACCCTCACCTGATGGCCGGCGGCCATGAGAATATCAGCGTCGGGCATATCGACTCCAAATTCGGGATCAGCATACACCAGTTGCCGCACGTACTGCGCGTCGTGGAAAGCCAGGGCCTGCTGATCGAAGGCCTGCACATGCACACCGGCTCCGACATCCTCGACGTCGACGTTTTTATCCGTGGCGCAGATATACTGTTCGAGGCCGCCCGAAAATTCCCCAACCTTAAATACATCGACCTGGGCAGCGGCTTTAAAGTGCCCTACAAACCCGATGATATCGAAACGGATGTGGAAGAACTGGGTGAAAAACTCAGTGAACGCTTTACCAATTTTTGTCGCGAATACGGCCGCGATCTCACCCTGATGTTCGAGCCGGGCAAATTCCTGGTCAGCGAATCGGGGTACCTCTTTGCCAAATGCACCCTGGTCAAACAGACCACCTCTACGGTCTTTATCGGACTCGATACAGGGCTCAACCACCTGATCCGCCCCATGTTTTACGGCTCCTACCACAAAATCGTCAACGTGACGGAGCCGACCTTCAAACCGCGCATATATACTGTAGTGGGCAATATCTGTGAAACGGACACCTTCGGCGTCGACCGCCGTATTGCCGAAGCAGTGGAGGGCGACATTATCGGGTTCTACAACGCGGGCGCTTACGGCTGGATGATGGCCTCCAATTACAACTCCCGACCGCGACCGGCAGAGGTGCTTATTTATAACGGCAAGGCCCACCTGATCCGGCGCAGGGAAACGGTGGAAGACCTCACCCGGAACCAGATCCAGATAGACATTTAGCGCCCGGTTCCGCGGAGGCGCCGGCTGAAGCCGGCGGTACCGCTGACCCAAAGAACCTATCACAACCCACGGAAAGAGCAAAATAAAAAAAGGATGTTAATCGCCTTGCAAGACCAAAACATTTATACATTTGGCCGTCTGTAAAACTATATTCATCATCCAAATCTAACTTTCTGTGTTATGCTAAAACGTGCACTTACCCTCGCTTCATTGGCGCTGTTTTTTGCAGGCTTAAATTCATGCGCCAAAACCGCCGACGAAACCACCAGCCAGGAACTTTCCCAGGACATCCAGGATAAAATTCTGGCATTGGGATTTAGTCCGCAAAACGCACGCGCTGCCGACGACGGTTACGTCGTGGAAGGCGACATTTACCTCACCCGCGAAGACCTCGACCGGCAACTGGGATACCAATTGCTTCGCGTCGGGGATGAAGAGCAGTACCGCACGACCAACCTCGTCACAGGATTGCCCCGCAACATTACGGTCTGGATCGATGCCGGCAGTGGAGGCAAGAAACTGCCGACCTCCTACATCGCTGCACTCGACGAAGCGATTGCGCGGTATAATGCAGAGAACCTGCAAATTACTTTCACCAGGATAAGCTCCAGCAGTGCCGAAATCGATGTAACGAGATCCAATGGCAACTACCTTGCTTCGGCCGGTTTCCCTACGGGCGGCAACCCTTATGGCTCGATCAAGGTAAACTCCAACGCTATCGGCAACCAGCCGCAAAGCACCGTTGCATCTATCCTGGCGCATGAAATGGGCCACTGTATCGGCTTCCGCCATACAGATTACATGGACCGTTCTTTCAGCTGTGGCGGTCAGGCTGTCAACGAAGGCGCGGCCAATGTAGGCGCTATCCTTATCCCCGGCACGCCAAGCGGCCCGGACCCGAACTCCTGGATGCTTTCCTGCATCGGCGCAGGTCAGAACCGGCCGTTCAACAACAACGACAAAACTGCGCTGGACTTCCTGTATTGATTGGTTCGCGCACCTCTGTGTTATTTGCCTGCAGGCTGCCGGAGTTTCACCGGCAGCCTGTTTTGTTGGTGGGGGCGCGTGTCGCAATCCTGTCTGAAAAGGAAACCTGTCCAATTCTACTCAAAAAACAACCCACGCTGCTAGTTGTCAACAAGCACCTTGCCTGAAAAAACGACCCGCCCCCCATGCCTGATCGCGTACGGATACACGCCGGGAGAGAGTCCGGACAAGGGCACCGCCAGCAGGGAATCGTTCATGGGCATTTCAGCCAATTGCCTGCCCAGAACGTCGAACAGCACAAACCGCGTATCCTCGTCAATACTCTGTGCAATAATATGAAGTACACTACGGCCCGAGACAGGGTTGGGAAAAACCAGATACTCCCCTGCCCCTGCAAAGTACACTACCGCAGTGTCGCTTGAGATAAGGCCGCCGTTATCTGCCTCCAGTACTGCCCGGTAGAGGTTGATACCCGACAAAGGATCTGTATCCACAGCCGAAAAAAGCAACTGTCCTGCGGGCTGATCCCAATGCCCGAGTTTGGAAAAAGCGCCTCCGGACAGTTTTTCCAGACGCACACTTTGTATCGAATGGGTACTGCCCAGCAGGCAGGAAACATCCACGGCATTGTCCGCATTCAGGTTGGCCAGCAGATTGCGAAAATAACAGGCCACCCCCTGCGTGGCGATATCGGGCGCGCCGCTGCGCAGTCCGGAAAAACCGGCGCCCGCAACAGGCGTTACCGCAAAATTCGGAAAGGGAAACACGGATTTGTCCAGGATAAGTTGGGTGTCGGCGGTCATCAACACAGGCTCCAGGTAGCGGTCGCCCAGCCCCCATACCCGGTAGGCACTCCCCTCCCCCGCCGCGTTCCAGAACAGCAACAAGGAATCGGTACAGTTGAAGCCTACGCGCAGGCGCAGCACCGGCGCGAGCAGAAAAGTATCACCGGGAAAAAATTGACCGGCAACCTGCATGCGAAGTTGTACGAGCGCAAATGTATCGGGCGGCGTCCAGCGGTAGTATCCGGCAGAAAGCGTTACAAAAGAATCAACAGGCGTCCACGCCGTATCACCCGTATAGCGGTATGTCAGAATGCCGCTTCCTGTTTCCCATGTACTTTCCCAATGCAAAACCGCCGCCTCGCCCGATACCGGAGTATTGCCGCGCAGTGGAAAGACCCACTGAAAAGAGTCCGCCTGACGCCATTCGAAGGCAATCGAAAAGGGTTGTGAGGCGCCAACGATGCGCCTTCCGAAAACGCGAATCTTGTATATGCCCGGTTCGGGAAAGTCCAGGGTGATCTGTTCGACATTGTTCAGCGAATCCACGCCGCGTATGGCGCCCTTTTGAAGCGAATCGGGATGCGGATAGATATTCAGCACCCAGGGCAGCCATACAGACTGGCCGTCAGGGCCCAGCAGCTTGAGATCGAGATCGTTGGTTAGTGCCCGTGCTGTGCCGGCAGCGGCGGGCGGATCGTCCCACGCCAGCGTGATCTTCAATTCGGCTTGCCCGGGCGGAACAACGATTTCCTGCCAAAACTCCTGAAATAAGGCAACCTGTGCGGTGAAAAAGCGGTTCTCATCCACCGTTTTTGCAGCGCGCAGCGCATTCATGTTGCCAAAGCCCGAACTAAAATCAGGTCCGGGTGCTTCCACATCGTCGGCGCTGTTGATCAGGATGGCGCGCACCAGCGATGCCTGCGGCAGGTTGCCGCCATGCCTTTCGGCAAATGCCTGTTGCAGCACTGCTGCCGTTCCCGACACCAGCGCTGCCGAGCCGGAGGAGCCATCGGGACCAAAAGCCACCAGATCGGGTTTGACCCTGCCGTCGTAAGCGGGGCCGCGCGAACTGTAGGGCACCACCCTGCCGAACGAATCCACCGCGCCGGCAAGCAACACGTTTTTGGCCATTTTGAAACTGCCGGTGAGATTGGCGAAACCCGGTATGTTCCGGTATACCCCCGCCGGGGCGCTTTCCCCGCCCGAATTACCCGCAGAAAACACATGCACCAGGGACGGGCGGCTGCGCACACTCTGGTCGTAGGCCATGGCGTCGGCGCCGTAATAATTTTCGATACCTACACCGTAGGAATGGTTCTGTACGGAAACATCCAGCGCAGCGTAATCCGATTCGCTGTCGGGCAACAGCGCGACAAAATCGGAAGAGGCCAGCCGGCATCCCCAGGCGGCGCCCTGCCCTGCCGGGTTGGAAGTGCCTGCCCCGGCGATCAGGGTGGCCATGACGGATGCGTGGATGGTGACTTCCTGTGCAGCCTTGTGCAGGGGCGCCACCCTGCCGCGCAGGTCCACATCGGTGGAGTCAAACCGTTTTTCCATGACCGATATCGTGCGGCCTTCGCCATTCCAGTCGGGGTAAACAGCCTGAAGGGCGTGAATGCTGTTGGTAAAAAGATTGTGGCCGGGCACAGGCAGTTCTTCCCTGACCGATGCCCGGCCGCGGTCGATATACTGCACTTCGTCCATTGGAAGCAGGCGTTCGGTGAGCACATCCCGGGAAGTCTCCAGAACAACAATGCCTCCCGGATCGTAGCGGCGCAGTATGGACAAAGGCCAGCGTTCGCGGGTCACCTTTTCGCAGAAATCATCGGGGTCGCTTACAACCAGCATAAACCGCTCCGTCGCATCATTTCGGGAGACCAGGGCAAGCCCGGGCGACAGTTTATTCGCCAAATCCTGCCCGTACGCAGCGGGCAAGGCGAAAAAAAATACCGCCACCAAAGTGACCGTCAGGCCTTTTTTATTAAAAATATACAGGCGTTTTCTCATGGGTCCTGATTTGTCTTTCTGATATCCGGAAGATCAAAAGGTCGAAAACTACCGGAAAAATCCCTCATTTTTGCACCTGGATGGAAAATAGCCGCCGAGTGCGCGCACAAACCTAAGCGCTTGCACCAAAATTTTTCTCAAGTAAACACACGCCATGCAACGACTTTATTATCTGCTTTTCCTGTTGCCCCTGTGGCAGGCCTGCCAATCACCGGCCCCTAAAGAAGATGCTGCGCCGGTCATTGTTGCCATACAACCCGACGGGCAGATACTGTTCTCCGACAGCACAACCATGCCCATTCCCCACTACGGTGATTCGTCGTACATCATTTTCTACTGCGTCCGCCACACGGAAAAACTGAAAGACAAGGGCAACAACCCCGATCTCTCGCCCGAGGGCATAGCCCGTGCCGAACGACTGGGCAAGGTGCTGGCCAAAACGCCGATCGACATGGCCTGCATGACCAATTTCAAACGCACGATCCAGACTTCCGAAACAGCCCGCCGGCAAATGGAGCACCCGCCCTCTGCCGAGGCGTATCCGCCCAATATACAGGACGGATGGCTGGAAGACAAACTCGCCGCCGGCGGCGGCAAAAAATACTTCATGGTGGGACATTCCAACACCATCCCGCAACTGCTCAACTACCTGAAAGGCAGCCCCGATATCAAAGATATTCCGGAGGATGAGTTCGGCATGTTTTACATCGCCGTTACCAAAGGTGTAGGGCAGACGGAAGTACTGGAGTTGAAATACTGAAAACTTCCGCCGGTTATTTTCGTTTTTATCTTCCCATGTACCCGTATTGGCCCGAAAGACATATCTGAAAAAACCCAAACATCATCCCCTTCGACTCCTTATTTTTGCATTTCCTCAAGACCTGGAAACCTGGAAACCATTAAACCTTCCATTCATCATGCACGACTACGCTCCTTCGTCTTCCAAAGTCAGTTTTCGCGCCGTATCCGGCGATCCCATCAACGTTCAGATGCACACGCTCGCCAACGGTCTGCGCCTGTACCTGACCGTCAATAAAGACGAGCCCCGTATTTACACCGAAATTGCGGTGCGCGCCGGCTCCAAACACGACCCTGCCGACACCACCGGTCTCGCGCATTACTTTGAGCATATGATGTTCAAAGGCACCGATCGACTCGGCAGCCTCGACTGGCCAAAGGAAAAAGCCCTGCTCGACCGGATCGAACAAAAATTCGAGGAGCACCGCCGCGAGCAGGACCCCGCAAAAAAGAAAGCGCTGTACGCAGAAATCGATCGCCTGTCTTTTGAAGCGGCCAAATACGCTGCCGCCAACGAGTACGACAAACTGGTAAGCGCCATCGGCGCTAAAGGCACCAATGCCTATACCTGGGTGGAACAGACGGTGTACGTCAACGACATCCCTGCCAACGAACTGGAGCGCTGGTTCGAACTCGAAAGCGAACGCTTCCGCCGGCCGATCCTTCGCCTGTTCCACACCGAACTGGAAACGGTCTTTGAGGAGTACAACATCAGCCAGGACAAGGATTTCCGGAAAACCATGAAGGCCATACAGGAAACCCTGACCCCTTCGCACCCCTATGGCACCCAAACGACCCTGGGGCGTGGTGAAGACCTCAAAAATCCCTCTCAGACGAATATTTACCGGTTTTTTGACCGTTATTATGTGCCCAATAATATTGCGGTTATTCTGGCCGGCGACTTTGACCCGGAGCAGGCGGTCCAACTGGCAGAGCGGTTTTTCGGACACTATCAGGCCAAACCGGTACCGCCGTTCTCCTTCCCGCCGCAACCGGAATTGAAGGAAAGAAAACAACTCGATATTTACGGCCACGAAGCGGCCTGGGTAGAGATGGCCTGGCGTTTTCCCGCTGCCAGCACGGAAGAGGCTGCCCTGCTTCCCCTGATCGCCAGTATATTGTACAACCACCAGGCGGGACTGTTCGACCTCAACATTACCCAGCAACAAAAACTGCTGGAAGCATACGCTTATCCGCGCGTGTACGAGGACTTTTCCGGCCTCTTTCTGTACGGTAAACCCCGGGAAGGCCAGTCGCCGGAAACGGTGGAGCAGATCATGTGGGAACAGATCGACAACCTGCGCGAAGGCAAATTCGAGGACTGGCTCCCCGCCGCCGTCGTAAAAGACCTGAAACTGTCGGAGATCAAGACTTTTGAGAAAAATCAGGGCCGTGCCGGAGCGATCACCAATGCCTTTATCCTTGGTATCGACTGGTCGGACATGGTCGGGCGCTGGGAAAAACTGGAAAAAATTACCAAGGCAGACGTCGTGGCCTTCGCCCGGAAGCACCTGCGGCCCGACAATTACGCCGTCGTGTACAAGCACCACGGCGAAGACAACTCGGTGATGAAGGTGGAAAAACCGCCCATCACCCCCATCGATGTAAACAGAAGCGACGTATCGGCATTCGCACAGTCATTTTTGCAGCAGGAAACGCCCGATATCGCACCGCAATTCATCGATTTCCGCAAAACAATCAAAAAAGCCGTCGTTTCGAACAACCTGAAACTGCGCGCCGTGCAGGAAAAGGAAAGCAAACTTTTCCGGCTGTATTACACTTTTGATATGGGCCGCCTCAGCGACCGGCGCCTCTCGCTGCTCGCCTCCTACCTGCCCTATCTCGGCACCCATAAATATTCGGCCACGGAAATGCAGCAGGCCTTTTACCGGCTTGGGGTGACCTTCTCGGCTACTTGCCAGGACGATCATTTTTACCTCTCCCTGAGCGGGCTGGAAGAGTCTTTCGAGCCGGCAGTCGAATTGATGGAGCACCTGGTCGCCAACGCCCTGCCCAACGCCGAAGCACTGCAAAATCTGATCGCCGACGTGCTGCAGCGCCGGGAGAACAGCAAAAAAGACAAACGCACCGTATTGACCAAGGCCATGGCCAGTTATGCCAAATACGGGCCTGTTTCACCGTTTTCCGACAAGTTTTCACGCGAGGAGTTGCTTGCCATCAGGCCGGAAGAACTGGCCGATATGTTGCACAACCTGCTGAGTTATAAACATGAAGCGTTTTATTGCGGCGCTCGTACCGCCCGTATGGCGGCCAATATTTTGAAAAAACACCACCCGCTCCATACGATCACGGAAACACCGCTCAAGGCCAGGAAATACCCCGAACTCAGCGTCCGCAAAGACAAGGTTTACTTTGTGCACTTCCCGACGGTGCAGGTAGAACTGCTGCTGCTGTCGAAAGGCACGCCCAAGTTCAGCCTCGACGAGTACGTATTTGCGGAATGGTACAACCAGTATTTCGGCTACGGACTGTCGTCTATCGTATTCCAGGAAATCCGCGAGTCAAAAGCGCTGGCATACTCCGCCTACGCCTTCGCTGCCAATCCGCCGAAGAAAAACCGCGCCCACTTCCTGCAGGCTTATGTCGGCACCCAGCCCGACAAACTGCGCGAGGCTGTGGAGGCATTCGAGGCCATACTTGAAGATATGCCCGTCTCGCATACCCAAATGGAACACGCCCGGCAGAGTGTGCTCAAACAGATCGCCGCGGGCCGTATTACCAAATCGGAGTTGTACTGGACCTGGCGCGCCAACCGCGACCGCGGCTTCCTCAACCGCGACCTGCGCGCCGATGTGTACCGCCGCCTCGAACACGCCGATGCGGCCGACCTGATCCACTACCAGCAACGCCACGTTAAAGGCAGGCACTATACCTGGCTGGTGCTCGGCGACCGCCAGCACATCGATTTCAAATACCTGAAGAAGATCGGAAATGTACGGGAACTGACGATGGAAGAAGTGTTTGGGTATTGAGGTCGTATTTTTCAGGGTATCATCAGGTGTAACCCTGTACGACCAGATAGTGACATATAACATGAGACATCCCGAATTTTTGAGCCTAAAAGACCTCGGAGAGGTCAAATGTTTGTAGAAATGCCCATGACCGCATTGCCCGACCTCGGAGAGGTCGCACTAGCACGAATTGTCATCTAAATATTCGACCTCTCCGAGGTCGAGGTATTCTCTTGATCTACTGTTCTACAAACATTTGACCTCTCCGAGGTCTTGTCTGAAATT
>CALMBD010000005.1 GCA_937861115.1 uncultured Bacteroidota bacterium
AATCTGGTTGCGAAAAAAAAATAAAAACGGGTAATTTCGTTGCATGCAACGAAAAAACGGGTAATTTCGTTGCATGCAACGAAATTACCCGTTTTTATTTTTTTTTCGCAACCAGATTACCGCTGATTGAAACGCGATTACCCGCTGCCGGCCTGGCCTTGTCCCCACCTTTGTCGCAGTTCAAGGGTCATCACCAACTCCAAACAACCTTACAAATTCCGGACTTGGTACGGAATAGTTCTATCACCTGAATCAGGGTGATTTTCGAAGTCAAGATCACCCTGATTTATTTAAAAACTATAAAACATGAAAACAGTAGGCATCATCGGCGGCGCCGGTTTCATCGGCAGCTACGTCACCAGGCAATTTTTGGAAAGCGGGTTCAAGGTCAAAGTTTCGGCCATGGATATTTCCAACAAAGAAAAATATGCGCACCTCTCCGGGCTGCCCAATGCGGCAAACATGGAGATTGCCCCGTTGGACGTACAAAATATCGACCAACTGAAAGCATTTGCTGCGGGCTGCGACATCCTCGTGCATAGCGGTACGCCCTTTCAGTTGGAGGTGGAAGACGTGCAACGGGACCTGCTCGACCCGACGATCAAAGGGACGGAGAACTTTCTGCAGGTGGTCAGCGAAACGCCAACAGTCAAAAAGGTGGTGTTCATCGCTTCGGTAGCGGCGCACAACACGGACTTTCCAATGCCGGCGCCGGGTTTTGCACCGGACCATGTTTATTCGGAAAAAGACAAGCCCTACTACAGCCAGGAGAGCATTCCCTACTGCCAGGCGAAATACTACGCCGACCAGGCTGTCCGGAAATTTACGCAGGAAAACCCGGCGCCAGGATTTGACATCGTGACGGTTTCCCCGGTCGGGGTGATGGGCAACCAGTTGTCGGGCAGGGGAGATTCCACTTCGATGGGCATCCAGTTTTTGTTCAAAAACAAGTTAGCCCCCAATCCATTTATCCAGATGTTTTACGACCTGGATGTGAACTGGGCGCTCGTGGATGTAGCGGATGTTGCTGAATCGGTGTACAAGGCAGCCACCCTCCCAAACCTGCATGGCAAGCATTACCTGATTACCAGCGAGAGCTACCGGGTGTCCGATATCTCCCTGATGCTCAATGGGAAAGAGCCTGTTGGGAAACCCAGCACGGTGTACAGCAATGCGCTGGCCACTAATGATTTGGGTGTGCATTTCAAGCCGGCCAAAACGCCCCTGCACCAATATGCAGAAGCAACGGAAGGGGTGGCAGCAGGATGAGCCATTTACCAGCCGAATAACCGGGCCAACGAACAGAATAGTGCAAGCGCTGATCTGTAAAATTCATTATCAGGTTTTTTTAACGCAAAAATTGACAACCATGAAGACATTCCTATCGCTGGCAGTTTTCTGCTGCTGCACCATCATACTACAGGCCCAATCCGCCACGGATGAACACGACATGCAGGCCTTCGCCCGCAACTTCATGAACGCCTACAATCAGGGCGACCACGAAGCCATCCGGAAAATGTACTGGGACGATGCCGTCCGTATTGACCAGGCGGGCAAACAAATCAAAGGAGCGGACAACATCGCCGCCTACTTTGCCGACCAGTTCCTGAAAAACAATGCCACCGTTTTCATCCGGCAACTGAGTGTCGACTGGTCGGATTACGAACAAACCTGGGTAGCCCGCGGAACCTACGAGGTGAATGGCATTACCAACGTGTACGATATTCCCGTCCATTTTACCGGTGCCTACGCCAACGTAATGCTGAAAAAAGACGGCCAATGGAAAATCGTCAAATCGGTACATACCCCCATTGAGCACCTCGACCACACGGTAGCCGCCAACATCAAAATGTACACCGAAACCTGGGACGCCATCATCAACGAGGGCCGGTTCGAACTTTTCAACCCGGAACATTTCACGGAGGACGTGGTCATGCACGCCGAGCCGGAAAACATCGTCGGCATCGAGGGTATGGCGGGGTACTACAAAGCGTTGGTTTCGGCTTTCTCCGATATCAAATTTACCATCAACAACATCTTCGGGGAAGGCGACCAACTGGTCAAGTACTGGACGTTCAAGGGCAAACACACGGGCGACTTTTTCGGTATCCCGGCCACGGGCAACCCGGTCGAAATAAGCGGCAGCACCATTGTCCGCATGAGCAAAGACGGCCGTATTGCCGAGGAGCAGGACTTCATGGACAACATGGCCCTGTTGGCGCAACTGGGCGTCGTGTCAGATCCCGGGAATGTGGCCGCTGTGGACGGTTTGTACCAGGCATTTGTCAAAGGCGATGTGCCGGCGGTTCTGGCCTTCATGGATGCCAACATTGTCTGGAACGAAGCCGAGGGCTTCCCCTACGCGGATCGAAATCCCTACATCGGCCCGGACGCGGTGGTAAACGGCGTATTTGCCCGCATTGGCGCCGAATGGGAATACTTTAACCTGACGAATATCCAACTGCACGAAATGTCGAACAACATGGTGTTGGCCACCCTGCGGTACAAGGGAAAGCACAAGACAACCGGTAAAATGATTGATTCGCAAACGGCCCACTTGTGGACGCTGAAGGATGGGAAAATCGTGGCTTTCCAGCAGTTTACGGATACGAAACAGGCGGTAGAGGCAGTGAAATAGAGAAGGCCGTTTAGGAGGGCAGGCAGGTCATCTGCTTGAACAGACCATACTGAGCGTCTCACTTTGAGTGAGACGCTCAGTTACTCACGTTGACTTGCGCCGGGTCACAAGACCACGGCACGGCGGGAATACCAAGTGAGACAAAAGGCCAAAGCCTGACGGGTTCTCGCCGCACTTGGTGTTGCCACCAGGTGCAAACGTACAGTACGGTCACTCCTGCGCGCTAATCCTCCTCGGATAAATCAGCAAAAACCTATTTCTCAGTGAATTTGCTCTTTCGCATAGTTATGTAATTTAGGCATTTATTTCTACTAAACTTCGGTCGCTCAATTTGGGAAGGCTACAGCTCCGTCGCTTGGATTTTCCGAATGGCGGAGCGATTTGTCACCAAGTCCGGCGGAAAGGAATAATCAACAACGGGAGATTATTTGCTTCCATCGAACTCAACTGTTTTATTGCTGTGCGTATCCGTATGATGGTAATTGGCTGATACGAATTGCCCGTCAGGAGAGAACACTACTTTCAGATCCTCCGAGAAATACCCGGGAGAGGAAAGGTTCTTCATCAACACGAACGCTGTATCAGTATTTTGAACTTCTTTCCATGAAATCCTTCGCCAATAATCCGGCCATTGCATCGCCACCGGACCGGATAGTTCAAAACTATCATCTGATAAGTTCTGCACCATCAATTCATCTGGATCGATGGAAACCGAATCGGATAGCCACTCGAAATGACTAACCCCCGGGGAAGTGAATATTTCTTGAAGCTGACTTGAGTGCACTTCACTCCTTCCGGAATACGTGCCAATGAGCGACAATTTGTCGTTGATCTTTTTTTTATGACAGGAGAGCACCGCCAACGATGCAATGAATAAGACGCAGAATAGTTTTTTCATTTTAAATATTGGTGTAACTATTGGTAAAGGGCACCTCTACGCGCAGATTCTCGCCGGATAAATCTACAAAACCCTGGAAGTATTGGCGTGATGAAGTTTCCAAATGTATTGCTGTACAGTCAAATTACCAAAAGCGGCACTGTAAAATAAAGAAGGCCGTTCAGCCGGGTAAGCAGTCAGGTTTGAACTATTTTAGGAGAAACCGAACGGAGCGTCTCACTCAGAGTGAGACGCTCCGTTCGGCCACATAAAAAAGCCCGGCCGCCATACCGGTTTCCCGATAGGCAGCCGGACAGGTCCAAATTACAACTTTACTCCCCGGATGGTGCTGATAAAGGCGCCCTCCGCTGTAGTTATCTTGATATAGAAAACACCCGGCCCCATGCCTTCGGTGCTCAACTGTATGGAGAAGGCGCCGGCGGGCCATTGCTTTTGCCCTGCCTGACGACCCTGCATGTCAAAAACCCGCACATCGAGGTCCTTTTCCGGCACCTGGCTGGTGTAGAGCGCCATCTGGTCCCGGAACGGATTGGGTGTGAGGGTGATGTCGAAGGGGTACACTTCGGTGCCGTGTACCGTTATGCTGCCGTCCGCATCACTCCTGTTGGCCGCCGGTTTCGGGAAACCCTGGATCACGGTTACGGTAAAAATGCACCACACTGCGTTGCCCGCAGCATCCACGGCTTTGTATTCAACGTAATGGATGCCGGGCTCGAACGCTGTATTACAGGGTGTTTTGGTTTTGACCGTTACGTTTTCACTGCAATTGTCCGTTGCGACGGGCATGCTCCATTGGCCGTTGGCCGTCGATTCGTTTCCCGTATACAGGGTTATATCCGGCGGGCAATATGTAAATACCGGCGGGGTGTTGTCCGATTCGAGGTGTATGGTTATAGTGCAGCCCGCTTTGGATTTTTTCCCGGTGGCTATATCGACTGCTGAAGCGGCATAGGTGACCGTATAGGTGCCCGGCGAGGCAACGAGCGTGCCCGGCGCCGGACCGCTGGTTTGCTGTATGTTGAAATTCATGCAGCCTCCGGTGGTGGCGGCAATCGGCTCGGGCCAGTTGATGGCCTCATATCCGGAGTTGTCGCAGTCCGTTACGGTAATGTCGCCGGGGCAAAATGAAAAGTACACGTTGCACTGGGCAGATAATACCCCGGGCAGGAAGGTGCAGCAGCACCAAATCAGCAGGCAGACCCCGGGCAGGGTAGTGTGCCGGACATGATTGTTATGAGTCATGACAATGAAATTTTTAGGTTGTGGAAAAATGGTTCGGTCCGGGGTGGCGACGCGATAGCCGCGTTTGTGCCGTATGCAGGCCTGTTCAACCGGCCGCTATTGACACGATTCATCGCAGTCGTTTCCCAGATAAAGGTATTTGATGATGTCCTGTCCCGCCTTGATGACCCGGTGGGTCGACATGATGCTGTTCAGCCGAGAACGGTAAGGCTCGCCGATGGCAATGTTCTTTTTTGCCTTCTTTTTGTTGTATTTGACGACGCCATCGTTCACGTCATAAGGCAAAACACAACTGCAATCGCCGTCGGATTTGTACACCGTACCGACGCAATGGGCCTCGATCTGGTCGGCCTTGGTGCCTTTCCAGTAGCCGATGCCCCACAGGTTTTTGTGCTTTTTCAACTTTGTTTTCAGCCTGATCCGGTGATAAATCAAAAAGTTGCGCTGCACCATTTTGTATTTCATTCTGTAATCAGTGCCGCCGCCGGAAAACTCATAGTGTTCCCGCTCGGCATCGTTCCTTGCGCAACAGATCAGGGAATCCACGACAAGCGTCCGGTTGATGATACACCTGCCGCCGGTATTGCAAAAGCCTTCGAAGGTAAACGGGAAGGAGCCTTCAGAACAGACTTTCATGCAAACTTCCGAAGCATTATTGAGGTCGCCGGAGACGTGCTGAAGCGACGATGGGAAGGTCCATTTGCCCGGAACCGAGGCGTTGAAACACACTTTTCCGGTCGGGCATACCTTCCAGGTGACATCCGGGCGGCAGGGCGCTATGACAAGCGGCACGACGGCGGTGCTGGTACAGGGGTTCGGCGCGCTGTCGGTCATGGTGATGGTGACTGAATAGTTGTTGGTGGCGGCGCAATTGGGTACCGAATAGGTATGTGCGACACTGAGCTGCGATTCATTGGTGGTCACCGTCGGCGTACCGTCGCCGAAATCCCAGGTAAACGTAAGCGGACAAGTGCCCCCGGTGGAGGTATTATTGAAAAACACCTGAACGTTGGCCTGTCCCTCGCATCCGGCGCAGAGGTAGTATTTGTCGACCTCGGCTGCGGCGTGGCAATCGAACGATACCACTACGTTCGTCGCCGGGGTACTGTGCGCGCAGCCGTAGTTGTCCATGATGGTCATGGTGACGACATATGTTCCTTCGACGGTGAAGGTGTAATCCACACTTCCGTTATAACTGCAGGAGGAGGGGAATCCGGATACACCCACACATTGCCAGGTCACACTGGCTACTGTGGCAGGGTCGTATGCGCCGTTGGGGGTGAACCGGATGGTTTGGCTGCAGGGATTGGGTACCCGCGCTGTGGTGAAGCCGGGATTGAAGCCGGGAATAACAACCTCTGTTTCCGTAGCACAGGACTCCCCGGTGTCTAAGTGATTTGCCATCATTGATATCACATAGGTGCCGGGTATGTTCAGCATAACCGAAGTATGCTGGTTGGAACTGATCGACGGCGTTTCCGGGCCCGATACGATGGCCCATTGGTACAGTTCAAAGCCATCGGGAGCATCGAGGCTGACCAGGTAGTTGTCGATACCGGAGCAGGTGATGGAATAGTCGATCAGGCAGAAGCCGGCTTTCAGGAAATCTTCGCAGGCATCTTCGTCCTCTTCGTCTTCCCTGACGGCAAACACAAACAACCGGTCATCGTTGAGCGGGGTTTTGGAAGTGTATTGCGTCCAGTCCTCGTCTTCTTCCTTGAACGGCCCGTCGCAGGATATCTCGATGTTGTGGCGGCAGACGATGTTATCGTCAAAGTCGAACCATTCTACCTGCAGGAAATAGGGTGAGGTGGTAGAACTGAGGTAGATCAGGAACTCGTTGTCGATGGCGTTGCCATAGGGAACCGCCGTGCTGTCGGCCGGAAACCACTCCACAAATTCCGAGGAATTGCCGGCCTGGGCCCACTCGTCGGGGTCTGCGCAGCAGATCCTGGTGTCGCACATGGCGGTGACCCGTATCTTTTTGATGTATTTTGCTTCGTACAGGTTGACAAACTGGAGCGAATAGGCGCAACAGCCCTTGCCCTCTCCTCCTTCCTCCTGTTCGAGTTTGGCGGAACCCGCCGGTGCGGATTGCGCGTTGCCGTATTGAACCGGCAGTACCATCAGGGTACACCATACGGCAAGCCAGCCCAATAAATGTTTGACGTGCTTTTTCATAAAAAACGGTTTTTAAAAATGAATGATGGGGCAAAACTCCATTCGCCAAACCGTTCCAACCTGTCAGATTTTTTGGATGTTTTTCATCATAGCGAGACGTTTACTTTGGGTATGGCACGCATATGGCACGCTGATGACGCAGATTGTACAGATGTTCACAGATTAAAGGTTCAATAAGGGTTGTGGACAGGTGTTTCGAGGTTGATGGCACGCATATGGCACGCTGATGACACAGATTGT
>CALMBD010000006.1 GCA_937861115.1 uncultured Bacteroidota bacterium
GGTCTGGATTAGGGCAAGTGAAAGGCCAAACAACCTCTGCTATTCCTGTTAAGAAGCCGCCCCGACAATATAGCAGTCCCGGCAATGAAATAATTCCAACAATGAAACAATCCCAACAATAACAACTGCGAATATAACGCCACAGCCGTGGTGAAATGTTTGTTGCGCAGTCTTTTTTAAAAAATCCCGAATTCCCCTTTCGTTTTTGCAAAAAGTGGTTTTATCTTTGCCGCCGCTTTAAAAGCGAGCTCGGTGCCTTAGCTCAGCTGGTAGAGCAATGGACTGAAAATCCATGTGTCCCCAGTTCGATTCTGGGAGGTACCACAATCGGAAGTCCCGGAGGTAATTTCCTTCGGGATTTTTTCATTTAGGGAAACGACAAAAACATGTCTGAAGACATCGTCATACGCGTGTTGCTGTTGCCGCTTGCCTTGCTGTACGGCATTGGAGTGGGCATTCGAAACCTGCTGTACCGGGCGGGGGTGTTGCGCAGCGTGCGTTTCGACCTGCCGGTCATTTCGGTGGGCAACCTTTCTGTGGGTGGCGCCGGCAAATCGCCGCACATCGAATACCTGCTGCGCTGGCTCGATCAGTATATCGGTATTGCCATGCTCAGTCGCGGGTATGGCCGCAAGACGATGGGGTACCGGCAGGTGACAACCATCGACAACGCCGAACAGGCCGGCGACGAGCCGCTCCAGATCAAACGCAAATTCCCGGACATTCCGATCAGCGTCAGCGAAAGCCGGGCGCTGGGCGTGCCGGAAGTGGTCAAGCGCAACCCTGAAACCCAGTGTGTGCTGCTCGACGACGCTTTTCAGCACTTGTCGGTCACTCCCGGGCTTAATATTCTGCTTACCGAGTTCAGCCGTCCGTTTACCCGCGACTGGCTGCTGCCGGCAGGGCGCCTGCGCGAGTGGCGACACGGTTCCCGACGGGCAGATATCATCATTGTCACGAAATGCCCGGTCGCACTGACGCAGCAACAACGCTTCAATATGCTGGCGGAAATCGACCCTTATCCGCGGCAGCGCGTTTATTTTTCCCGATACCGCTACGGCACGGCCTATGAATTGCTGCGCCCCGACATGCGTCGCGACCCCGATCTGGATACCCATATCCTGCTGGTCAGCGCCATCGCCAATACCGATTATCTGCTCCAGCACCTTGGCGGCGTGGCGGGATCTGTCCAAACGCTGGAATTTGAAGACCACCATTATTACGAAGAGCCGGATTTATATGAAATGCTGCGCCGCTTCGAGGCTATGCCCCAGCGCAACAAGATCATCCTGACCACGGAAAAAGACGCTGTTCGGCTCGAACTGCACGAAAAGTTTCTGTTTGAGCACAACCTGCCGGTCTATGTCTTGCCGGTGGAGGTTGTTTTTTGCGACAACGACGAGGCTGATTTTCAGGCTGATGTCAGGCGGTTCCTGATGGATTTCAAGTCCTGATGCCATTGTTTACGCGAATCGATGCAGGGCTTGCATGAGCCTTTCGGGCAACTCTTCGCGACAGGCAAGCTGGTAGTCCTGGAAGGAGCAGGGTACAAGGCGGTGCCGTTCGTGTTTTTTTCGGGTAGTTGCCGGCACCTGCATCCACCATCGTCCGCTTTTGGTGCTTTTCCAGAACGTTAACTGGTAGTGAAGTTGCCGGTACTCGACGATGTACTCGGTAAGCCCCGATTTCGACACGGGATAATCGTTTTTCCGGTTGAAAAAACCTTCCATAAAATACCAGATCATTTGCGCGGCGACCTGTGCCGTCTGCCCGCTCTTGTCCAGATCGCGGGAATAACCGTATATGCCAAAGGAGCTGAGTTTGTCGCTCATGCCGGCATAGCGACACAGTTGGCAGGCTTCTTCCGTGAAATAGCCGGAGGGTGAAGCCGCCTCCACGCCGGGCGCCTCGCTCTGTTTGAGTGCGCCAAGGTGGAATGCCAGCAGGTCGGCATCGCGAATCACCGGTTCGGTCTCTTCGATGGCTGCCCGCGATTTGCCCAGGCGTACCGTATCAAAGTTGTTTTTTATTAGAAATGCCAGGTCGTCAGGAGCGATCTGGTGGACCTGGAAGCCGATAAGGCCGAAATTGAACAACAGGTGGTGTACCGGCCGGAGCAGGGGCGTGTACACCTCACCGGGGGCGCCAAATCGGAATTTTTCGTCGACGGCCACCATGTTGACTAATGCCCGGGCATCCTGATAAGCCATAAACTGCGCTTTGGCCATGGCATCCTTACCCCCGATAATGACGGGCAGCACGCGACCGCTGAGCAACTCAAATACGACAGGTATCAGCAGGGATGCATCTGCCTTGCGCAAATTGCCGAGATCCGCAATGTGCGCCTTGGGGAAGGCGAATGCCGTCTGGTAGAGGTGCTCCCGAACGTCGTTGGCTTCTTTTTCACCGGCACCGATCAGGGCGATGCGTACTTTTTTCAGGTCGGGAAGTTGCTCCGTGAACAGCGCTATGTTTTTTCCAAAACGGTTTGCCGGAAGTTGTTCCGCCTGTTTTACCAGTGCTGCGGGAAGAGGTTTTAGCCAGTTTTGTAGCATAGTGATGGGACCAAAAGTCGGGTTGAGGCCGTTTTCAAAAAAAGCCAAAAGTAAAGAGTTTTACCAGCCTGCTCAGCGGTTTGCTTTTTCTCTACTTTTGCGGCGCCAAATTAAAGGCCACCACCACAAATTATATGGAAGATTTACTCGAACGTTACAAAGCGAAAACCCCCGAGATCGTTTTTGAATGGCACGACCCCGAAACCGGGGCAGAAGGCTGGATCGTGATCAATTCGCTCCGCGGCGGCGCTGCCGGCGGCGGTACCCGGATGCGCGAAGGGCTTACCCGTGAGGAAGTGACCTCGCTTGCCAAAGTCATGGAGATCAAATTCAGCGTTTGCGGACCGGATATCGGCGGCGCAAAAAGCGGCATCAATTTCGATCCCAACCACCCCAAACGCCAGGAGGTGCTGCGCCGCTGGTACCGCGCGGCCCTTCCCATTTTGAAAAACTACTACGGCACGGGCGGCGACCTGAATGTCGATGAACTGAAAGACGTGGTACCCATCACGGAGGCGCTCGGGCTGTGGCACCCCCAGGAGGGCATCGTCAAGGGCCATCTTCAACCCTCCGAAGGCCAGCAGATCAATATAATCGGTCAGTTGAGGTATGGCTGTACCAAGTTTGTGGAAGATCCCGAGTACGTGCCGGAGGGCGGACCATCCAAACACGCGGTGGCCGACCTGATCACAGGATACGGCGTAGCCGAGTCGGTGCGGCATTTCTACGAACTCTACCACCAGGTGTCTCCTGCCGGGAAAACGGCCATCATCCAGGGTTGGGGCAATGTAGCCTCTGCGGCGGCGTGCTATCTTGCCAAGGAAGGAGTTAAGGTGACGGGTATTATTGATCGGGCCGGTGGCATTCTTGCCCCTGAAGGATTGGGTCTGGAGCAGATAAAACAGTTGTTCAATACAAAAGACGGCAACAAACTCCGCGCGGAAGGCCTGTTGCCATTTGAAGAGGTCAACCGGAAAATATGGCAATCGGGGGCCGATATATTTATCCCGGGCGCCGCGTCCAAACTGGTCACGCGCGAACAGATGGATGCCCTGCTCGAAGGTGGCATAGAGGTTGTAGCATGTGGAGCAAATGTGCCATTTGTCGACGACGGCGTGTTTTTTGGCCCCACAGCCAGGTATGCCGACGAGCGTACGGCAGTTATACCCGATTTTATCGCCAACTGTGGTATGGCGCGCGTTTTTGCGTACCTGATGCAGCCCGATGCGCGCATGACCGATCAGGAAATATTCAGCGACACCTCGGCTACAATCAGGCGTGCATTGGAGGAAGTGATAAAAATAAACCCATTACCAAATAAAATTTCATCTAACGCCCTATCTTTGGCGCTGAGAAAGTTGGGAGTATGATACTAATCTTTCCAAAATTTGTATGAAATTGTGGGCTTTAAAGCCGGTGTTTACTCCTGATGACTTTCTGTTTCAAATACAATTGCAAAACTGTTAACATCTTTTCATTTAAAAAGCAGTGACCCTATGACGGTTCGAAAATTAACTTTCGCTGTTTTGTTTGCTCTCGTCTCTTTTGCACTTAGTGCTCAAGAAGGTGCCCCGACAGGTACTTATCGCACGTTTTCTCCTGTTGACCAGTGGGAACTTGGCGTAGACCTGGGCGTGCCCTTTATCGTGGGCGACGTAGACTCAAAATTCCCGGGCTTTGGCGGTGGCCTCCATGTGCGCAAATCACTCGACCATATCTTCTCTGTACGTTTTGGCGCAGGTTACCTGAAGACAAAAAACGAGCAGGATGCCGCTAAATCCGACAACACCTGGCTTTCCGGTGGCGCTCAACTGGTTGTTGCGCTGAACAATTTCCGCTTCAACAAACCCGTTCGCAAGATTCTCATAAACGGCTTTATCGGCCTTGGTCTCGACAACTACAAGACCAAATACGAGAACATTCAGCAAGCCGGTGGCGGAACCACGGGTGAACTGGATGCAACGACCAATGCACACATTGAGCTGGGCGGCAACATTTCGTTCCGCATCAACCCGCGTTTCAACATCTCGCTGGAGCACACGGTCTATTCTGTATTCGGCAAAAGCGCCGACTTGCTGGACAGCGATGAAAACGTAGACCGCGGCGTTACGACCTACCGCGATATCCTGCACTACCCACACGTTTCGCTGAACTTCAACCTCGGTGGAATGGATAAAAACGGCATGAAAAAGGCTGAGCCGCTGTACTGGGCCAACCCGATGAGCCAGGTCGGCGACGCTATCGCTGCCCTCGAAGCCCGCAAGATCTACGATCCGACGGATACCGACGGCGACGGCATCATCGACGAAATCGACGAAGAAGACAACAGCCCGGCCAATGCACGTGTTGACACCAAAGGTGTAACGCTCGACAGCGATGCCGACAAGGTGCCCGACTACAAAGACAAAGAGCCCTACTCTCCTCCGGGCTACGAAGTTGATGCCGATGGCGTTGCCAAGGTGCCCAAGTACACCACCGAAGCAGAAGTAAATCGCATCGTTGACGCCAAGATCGCTGCAATCAAATTCCCGCAGCCTGAAAACGACTGGTTCCTGCCGATGGTTAACTTCGGCGACAATCGTTACGATATCCGCTACAGCGAATACGAGCAACTGTACCAGGTGGCTACCGTCCTGAAGCAAAACCCGAGCCTCAAAGTGGTAGCGATCGGTAACACCGACGCCCGCGGCTCTGAAGGCTACAACAACGTGCTCTCCTACAACCGCGCCAAAGCAGCGATCGACTTCCTCGTATCGACGCACGGCATCGCCCGCGACCGCCTCATCCTCAACTGGGCAGGCGAAGGCAGCGCCCTGGTTCCGGTAAAAGGCTCCAGCCTGGCTAACCGCCGCGTGGAATTCCGCGTCGCCAAAGGCGAAACGGAAATGGCCCGCCCGGAAGGTCCGGAAGCCGGAAAAGGCAATTTTAAAGGCAACAAAGACGCCGGATATTAATTACCGGCCTCATTGATATACAATGGGCAACTCCCGGAACGGGGGTTGCCCATTTTCATTGGGCATCATGACCAAAAAGCGGCTCATCAATCTCCTGTTCAAAGCAACGGTAATCCTGTTGCCGGCATTCGTATTGTACCGCGAAATAGGTTCAAGAGATGACTTGCCGGAGATAGTGTCTGTATTTTGGCATCAATTACATCATGCCAATCCCTGGTATCTATGGGCCGCTTTTATCCTGGTACCACTTAACTGGCTTGCCGAAGTGCAGAAATGGCGCCCCTTTGTACAGCGGCACGAAGCACTTTCGATGGGCAAGGCCCTCGGGGCAGTCCTGGCGGGCTACAGTTTTGCCCTGTTTACACCCAACCGTATTGGCGAGTACGGCGGCAGGATACTGTTCGTCAGCCCGAGGCATCAATGGAAGGCTTTTGCAGCCAATGTGGTGGGCAGTATCGGTCAATACCTGGTGCTGCTGACAGGGGGCATAACGGGGGGGATCTGGTTTGCCGGACAAAAAATGGGCTGGAGCGGTGCACAACAAACGAAGGTGTTGTGCGCAAGCCTGCCGGCGCTTTTGGCTGCCTGCTTTTGCTATTTTAACATAGGATTAATTATTCCGGTCATCGCCAGACTTCCGGTACTGAAAAAGGCGGATGGGTTGATCAGCAAACTGCGGCTGTTGCAGGATTTCACCCGGCGCGATCTGGCTTATGTCTGGTATTGGTCGGCATTGCGATATGCCATATATTCGTCCCAGTATTTTCTGTTGCTGCAGTTTTTTGACATAAAAACGGGCGTTTTAATGGGGTTTTCCGGCATTGCTACTATATTTTTATTGCAGACAGTTGTCCCGCTTCCCGCTATTGCCGGGCTGCTGGTGCGCGGGAGTCTGGCCATTTTTATCTGGACCTATTTCAGCGCCAATGAGGTCGGGATACTCGCCGCCACCTTTGTCTTATGGATAATAAACCTGATTTTGCCCGCGTTAATTGGTACCTTTTCACTATCTCACGTCAACATTACCACAACACTTGGATATGAAGACGAATAAACCAATGATCCTGCTACTCCTCAGTTTCCTGCTCACGGGCTTTTCCATGCCCCAGACGCCGCAGCAGCCCGCCGCCGATACCCTCGGCCCCGAGCCCTGCGCCACCACCAACAACACCTTCCAGAACGGTGAAAAGATCACCTATAAAATCTACTACAACCTCAATTTTGTGTGGATACCCGCAGGGGAGGTGACCTTCAAAATATTTGATGAGGGCAACCAGTACCACTACCAGGCCATCGGCACCACGTACAGTTCGTACGAATGGTTCTTTACGGTGCGTGACGAGTACAACTCGTGGGTGGATAAAAACACCTTGCTGCCCAACTATTCCGAGCGCAGCGTAAACGAAGGCGACTACTCGATATTTGAAAAGATATCGTTCAACCAGCAGGAACGCAAAACCACCGTTTGGCGCGCCAAAAAACGCGGAGAAACGGAAACCAAAACCGAACACACCGTCAAGGACTGCGTCCACGATGTGCTGTCGAGCCTGTACCAGTTGCGCAATGTCGACTTTGCCAGCCAGCAGGAGGGTTATGCCATGCCTTTCCGCATCTTCATGGACAAGGAGGAATATCCCCTGAAAATGAAATATATCGGCAAGGAGTCCAAAAAGAAAGTGTACGGCATGGGCAAGTACAAGACTTTGAAATTCCAGCCCGACGTGATCGCCGGTGAAGTGTTTAAAGAAGACGCCAAAATGAGCGTCTGGGTGTCCGACGACCAGAACCGCATTCCACTGCTCATCGAAACGCCCGTATCTGTTGGATCGGTGAAAATGGTAATCAAGGAATATTGGGGTTTGAAGTACGATTTTACGGCAAAGGCAAAGTGATTTTTGTATTTTGGCGGGTCGTTTATCACGCTTTTTGTGTTCACTACCCCCAGCCTGTTTATGTCTTTCCAATCGAACCCGCAGCTCGAACTTGCCTTTGATTATGTGCGCAACACGCACAAGAACATCTTCCTCACGGGCAAGGCAGGAACCGGAAAAACCACTTTTTTACACCAGATCAAGCAGGAGTCGCCAAAACGCATGGTCGTCGTAGCCCCCACAGGCGTGGCGGCCATCAACGCGGGCGGCATGACGATCCATTCCTTTTTTCAGTTGCCGTTTGGGCCGTTTTTGCCCGGAAACAAACAGGAGGCCGCACGGCAGCGGCGGTTCTCGGGCGAAAAAATCCGACTCATCCAGAGCCTCGACCTGCTGGTGATCGACGAGATCAGCATGGTGCGCGCCGATGTACTCGATGCTATCGACGATGTGTTGCGCCGCTACCGCGACCATTACAAACCCTTCGGCGGGGTGCAACTGCTCATGATCGGCGACCTCCACCAACTGCCGCCTGTCGTGAAAGACGAGGAATGGCAACTGTTGCGCGACTACTACCAGACCGCCTATTTTTTCGGCAGCCAGGCCCTGCGCAACACCGACCCCGTCTCCATAGAGTTGAAACACATCTACCGTCAATCGGACGCCGCGTTTATCGAATTGCTGAACAAGGTGCGCGACAACCGGATTGATGATGCTGTGCTGACGGCACTCAACAGTCGTTATATTGCTCATTTTCAGCCCAAAACGGAGGATGCCTACATCACCCTGACCGCCCACAACGCCTCGGCGCAGGAGATCAATGCAGAAAAACTGGCAGCCATCGACCAGCCCTGCCAAACGTTCAAAGCCGCCGTTTCGGGCGATTTCCCGACCTATGCCTTTCCCGCCGACGAGATACTGGAATGTAAAAAGGACGCCCAGGTGATGTTTGTCAAGAATGACCTGATGCGTGAAAAACGGTACTACAACGGCAAAATCGGCAAGATCACCGGATTTCGGGAGGGTACCATATATGTCCGATGCCCCGGTGAAAGCGAAGATATCGAAGTGACGCCGGCAGAATGGACCAATGTGAAATATACCCTGAACGAGCAGAGCAAGGAGGTCAGCGAGGAGGTGGTCGGTACCTTCACCCAGTACCCGCTTAAATTGGCCTGGGCGATCACCATCCACAAAAGCCAGGGCCTCACTTTCGAACGCGCCATCATCGACGCGCAGGCGGCCTTCGCGCACGGACAGGTGTATGTCGCGCTGAGCCGGTGCAAGAGTTTTGAGGGTATCGTATTGCGATCCAAAATTGCCCATTCAAGTGTAAAGACCGACCTCGTGGTAAAAGATTATACCGAGGAGGCCGATAAAAATGCCCCCGACGAGACCCACCTGACCAGGGCCAAGATCGATTACCAGCAGTCGCTTGTACTGGATCTGCTCGATTTCAGTCGCCTGCGCCGGGCCTTCGAGAAGGGAAACCGGATTTTTCTGGAGCACGAAAACACGCTGCACCAGGAAGCAGGGCAGCAATTGCGCGCGCTCGAAACCCGGGCCCAAGAGGAGGTTTTTGCGGTAGCAGAGCGTTTCAAACTCCAGATCCGGCAATATTTTGCACTGGGCGATCTGCCCGAGGGCAACCGGGAAATGCAGGAGCGCCTGCAAAAAGCAGGGGCCTATTTTGAGGAAAAACTGGGTAAAGCGCTACTGCCCGTCGCGCAGAGTGTTCAAATCCTGACGGACAATAAAACCGTACGGAAAGCCGCGATGGAGACCCTGGAAACGCTGCAAAGAGAAATTTTTATCAAAAATGCCTGTTTTGTCGCCGTACAGTCCGGGTTCAATGCGACCCGCTACCTGCGCGCCCGCGCCGACGCCGAACTGGATTTCCGTGCGGCGAAAAATGCGGCGCCTCCCGCATCTGCCGGTATGCCCGGAGTGCCCAAAAACACACCGCATCCCGTCCTGTACACCCGTCTGAAGGCCTGGCGTGAAGAAACAGCCGATACGGACGGCGTGGCGCTATACGAGGTGTTGCCCACCCGTTCGCTGCTCGAAATCGTTCAGTTTTTACCCTTGAACCTGTCCACCCTGAAAAAGATCAAGGGAATCGGCGCTGCCAAAAGCCAGCGGTACGGGGCCGATCTGATTGCCATCATACAGACATACTGCACGGAATACCACATCGATACAGGCCAGATGACCGCGCTCGCCGAGGCGTCGCTGGCAACACGCGCGCCAAAAACCGATACCAAAACCATGAGTTTTGAGATGTTCAAGGCCGGAAAAACCATCGACGAGATTGCTGCCGAACGAGGTTTGGTGCGCAGCACGATCGAGGGGCATCTGGCGCATTTCGTGGGTCTGGGCGAACTCGATATCCTCACCGTGATGGACCGGGAAAAGGTACTGGAAATCGAAACATACTTCCTGGAGCACCAGACCCGGTCGAGTGGCGAAGCGAAGGCACATTTCGAGGAAAAGTATTCTTACAGCGAGATCAGGATGGTGTTGCAGTATTTACTTGCTGGTGAAGCCTGACTGGGTTTTTCGTAACAGGATCAAACAGCCGGTCACTCTCCCTTGATGACCTTGCCGGCACCGACAGCCCCGTTTGACGACCGGATCTGGAAAACAAGGATGCCGGAAGGCAAATGCCCGATGTTGATCGGATCACCGGAAAGAATACCGCTATATGTCTCCAGTAAAGCCCCTGTGCTACTCAGAATCTGTACCGAATATTGTTCGGACGGGTCTGAACCGTCGATACGGACGACATCCGATGCCAGCGTGGGCATTACCTGAAACCGGGGATGCACTACCGGGTCTTCCACTGCGGTCACTGCGCAGGGGATTGAACAGGCGGACGGCACCTGATCGCTAAAGCAGGAGCCGTTGGAAAAGAAGAATTCCGTGGTCTCCAGAATTCCCGCACTGCCAATACCCTCCTTCCATACACCGGGATACCCGGGAGGATGAACCTTGAAGTGTATCTGTTTCCGCCCGTCGCTGGCCGTATCTACCAGATCGACCACGAGCGTGGTGTTGCCTGCATAAGGGATGGAATCGCCGGCTTGTGCTGTAAAATCGAACAACAGGGTATCCGTCACGGGGCTGTAGTAGGACTGGCCGTTGCCTGCGCCGAATTTGGTAAAATATACCCGGTGATTTTCTTCCCGGACTCCGCCCAGGAGCATCGGCTGCGCTCCAATCGGCAGGTAATTATTCGGTACCGAACAAATACAACGGCAGAGGTCTTGCCGGAAAACCTTCGTATAGGTTTTGCCCATAAAAACACTGTCGCCTTCCACAAAATTGCGGTAGACCAGAAACTCGTCCGTCGGACCGATGATGGGATACACTTTGTAGACAACCCATTCCGCATGGGCAGTTGGAAAAGGGAAAGCAGATTGAGACAGGCAGGTTTGGCAAACGGCCACTGCCCACAGAGCGGTGAAGCAGAACGTTTTCATCTAATGGCAGTTTATAATGTATGTAGTTGGGAACGGTCCGGGAAGCCGCCCTGCTGCGCGCTTCAGACATTTTTATATGATTTTGCCAGCATTGGCAGAAGGCGCCGCTCCGCAATTTACAGGCGTTGCCTCTTAAAGGCAGTCGAAGGCTGTAATATTCATTAATACTTTTAGAAACTAGGGTTGGGGATATTGGCAAGTTGAAAATAAACGCCCCCTAAATGATCAAAATCGCCATCTGTTGTGACCAGCGTAGATTCGGTTACCATTGCTGTCGCTGCTATCCAAAGGTCATTTTTCCCCATGCTACGATTATTGGAAAAACAATCTATCTCCACATAAGCATCCAGAAGCTCTGGTGCGCCGGAGTTTACATCCACGACAAACAATACCTGTTCTATGAATGAGTTTAGTTGCTCCATTTTCTTTTCTCCCCAATCGTTGCGTCGGGCTAAAACGCGGATTTCGCCAATTGTTACCACCGATACAATGAGCTGAGCATCGTCAGACGTGAGATTCAGCCTGCTTTCGGCTTCGAGGTACTGAGGATTTTGGCGGATATAGGCCAGAACAATGTTCGTATCCAACACAAACTTTCTCATTCATTCAGCATTTTGAGGTCGTTTTCATAATCCCCGGCAGCATCTGCCATGATGCCAATGAATTGGCTGAGCTTATTACCTACCGTTTTCTTCGCCGCCATTTGGCGCTCCAATTGTTGCGCAACTGTTTCGCGCCGGACAGGTTGTGAAAAATAGGTATCGCCTTCCTCTGCCAACGCGACCTTTCCAATTTCAACAAAACCAATTTGGCCGCTCGATCTAAAATGTGCGGTTCCCCTGATGGTCACTTTCTTGCCCCAATATTTGGCCATTTCGCCTGCTGGAACCGCTTCGCCCAAAAAACCGGTTATTGCGCGGCCTTTATCAGGTATAAAAGTCACTTTGGCTTTTGAAAATTTCAATTCCTCTACGATGCCCGTAATCACTATGGGCTGCGGGTTGGGCGTTCGCTCTTCGATAGATTTCAAACGTGTAAAATCCACCATTCGTAGTTTAAGGTCGGGCAGGGTACCCTGGTTGCTGAACTGAACCGTTTGCGCCTCATTGACCAGCACCTTTTTGAAATTTTGTAGGTCTTTGAGCAAATGCTTGTCCAGCATTTCCCCCGCACCCTCTGGATTTAGGGCGTTCTGAAAACTTTCCATGACCAGCGAAACGGGTGTTTCATCAGGCAGGCGACGGAGGATTTCTTCGTGAAAAAGGTTGCCCTGCACATGCCGCAACGTCTCCCGGAACGGTTGGCATTCGAGGTGCAAAATCGTGCTGCCCTCACTCAAGCCGCGCAGACGGATTTTCAGGGCCTTGGCAATCTCTTGCGTTTCACGCCCTCTTTTGAAACTTGAACCGAACATCCGCATTTGGAGCGCCCCTTTTGCGATGTCGCGCATATACTGAGCAATAATTTCTAATCGGTCAAGATCAATTGCCCCATCATCGAATGGCGTGCCGGATAACTTTATTTCGTATTCCATGAATGCTTTTAAATTTTGATGGTGGGCGTTTTTAAAATTTTGGCAGCTCAGTCTGGCAAAATTAAACCTTTTCGGATTTACTCTTTATTCCAAAAGTTATTTAAGCCACCCAATCGTTGAAGGTGGTGCGGATACCGGATTTGCACAAAAACCAAACGAATCAAAACTATCTACTTTTGAGGCATATCGAATTAAAATTTTTATACTATGCCTCACAACAAAGATCTGCAGAAAAAACTCCATGAAACCCGCGCAAAAATTACCAAACTCGAAATGGAAATCGAGGACTTGCTGGAAGAGCGCGCAAGGTATCAGACAAAGATTGATCAAATTAATGCGAGAATCTTTGAGCTAAAAAAGCAAATCGTTTCTCTCGAAAGGACGGAGTAAAAAACTTTCAGTTTCATGTTAATCAAAAAAAACAGGGTGTGATCGAATGACCACACCCTGGATTTCTGTTGCTTCAGGCACGCTGAATCACCTTAGCGCAATAATTTACAGAGGCCGCCAGTAACTCCTGGAATTCAGGATGCATCCCTCTTATTTCTGTGTTTTTCAGCAGGGAATTAAATGCGGTTGCTGTAGGCTTTTTGGGCAGGCGCTTGCCAATTTCTGCCAATGAAGTTTTAGCGCTTTTCCGCTCTTCATAAGCGATCATAATATCCTGTACGACGTTGAGTACCAATGAAAACTTGCGTTCAAAAGCCTCAATCTTATTGATATCCTCATGTGCCATTACCTGAAAGGCGAGATCGTGCGCCAGTTTCTTTTTTAAGGTAGAAAATTCCACGACCTCCAAGGCAAAAGGATGAGAAATTAACAAGGCTTCAGAAATAATGTCGGCCTGTTCTTTTAAAGAAGCCAACTTGTTCAAGCGATCTGATAATTTCTTATCGGATTGCGCCAATTTCGCCTTTTCTAACAGCGAGCCCCCTTCAAGTTCAAGTAATTCCATGATGATGTTGTTTTTAGATTTAAAAATGACTTGTGGGCCTGCTGCTATTGTTCTGTTTACTTTTAATCTTTCCCTGGCTTCCAGAAAAGCTTTATACGGCGAACCATGATAAGCCAGCCGGGCGTAAAATCTGTCGTAAAAAGCATTGACGAAATCAGCCTCTGGGGATTCTGTAAACCCTACGGAATACTCCGCGCAATCCATTAACTGGTCCAGCAACTTGTCCGAATTGCAACTTCCCAAAAACAAGCATTCCAGATTAAAATTTTTCTCAAGTTGCGCTTTCAATGAATCAACCGGTAAAGAATACACTTTCCCACGGGCATCAATTAGTTGTATCTCCCCTTCCTCACCACCATGTCCGCAATATTGTATGTAAGCCGGATTCTCTGCTATCTTCTCCAAAACCTGTTCTCCAGTGGGCTGGTCGTATTTAAAAAGACTGAAATACGACTTTGCCTTCTGATTAGTAAGATGCTGATCTATAATCTTGTACAAATCATTGCATTGCGCCGATTTAAAACGATTGTCTAATTCGGAAGTGAAAAACAGAATGGTGTTATTCATGGCAGTAATCTGGTTTAGGATTTGAAGAATACGCGAATTACTTCGCCGTCGTTTATCTCTGCCATCAGTTCACGAACGATTACTTTATTGCTTTTCCCTTCGTACAAAATTTTTTTTGACTGGCCGTTCGAATACTTTATGAGGATGTGAGGTTTGGGCATTAAGTATGCCTGCGCTTTTGCCAACGCAAATCCAAGCGAAACAAGAATTGCTTCCTTGGCAATTTCTTTGGCCATTTCCTCGGAAAACACCAGCTGTACGGCATCGTGTAAAACGCTAAGCCCTTCTTTTTTAGCCTCGACAATCCGCACTTCCAGCCCGTCTGTGGCTTTTTGTTCCTCCAAATGAAGTAAAAGCTCCTGAGCGCTAAAATCTTCAGAGATAAGTTCGATAGTAATCATAACCAAAACTGTCTAAGGGTAAATGAATACGCCCTTAGCACTTCCTTCAAAGAACTGAGGGCAAAAGTAAATCGTAAAAATTACAAAACAAAATGTTTTTATTTTTCCTTGAAAAAAGTTTCAAATAATGCAAAAATCCATCTTTGGAGTGATCTTAGGGTGTTTATTGTTTTAAAATGGACTCGCCACCGCCTCTTTAGGATGCTCTACCGCTCCCGGCAGCCCCCGCACAATATCCACCGTCTCCACACTCAACCGAATGACAGAAAGCAGCAAATCCAGAATGTAGCGCGGTTTTCCCGATTCAGCGGCCCAATCATTGGGGTCGTTGCGGATGCCGGAATCCTTGTGCGTCGTGACAGCGTAGCGCTCCATAACCCATTCGATGGCCGATTTGCCGTTCACCTGATACTCGTAAGCAACGGCCGGGATGTTCTCGATGGTGATATGACTGTTGTAAATGATGGCGCTTTTGTCGGCTTTGCTTGGAAAGCGCATCTTTTCAACGCGAAAGTGCCCGCTTTCCACGCCGCGCACAACAACGCCGATGGCATCGGCAGTAGGCGCGGTCTGGAAGTTGTCGTAACTGATGTGCAGGTCGGCAAGGGTGCGGCCCGCCTTGCTGAACGCCCAAAAATCCTTCGGCGACTCCACGAGCGGCAAACGCGGCAGCATTTTTTTCAGATCAGCAGAAAAACGGGTGCGGTAGTCGGGACTGTGCAGGAAGCCGTAGACGTAGTAGAAAATGTCCTCTTTGCTCACGCGCTCGCCGTAGCGGGCGCGGGCTTGCGTAAGAATAAAATCCGATACCCCGTCGCGGCGGATGTACTCGCTTTCGCCTGCCGTATCAAAGAGCGAAGGCGCGGCTTTGGCGCGTTCTTCGTAGTAGTAGAGGGGGAAACATTGGCTTTTGCCGACTACTTCCAAATCCGGGATGATGTCAGTCATCAGGCAAGTAAACTCCTTTGTCACACCTACACCTGAGACGCAAATGACACGGTTTTCGGCGGTGGGAGTGGGGAAGAGCTTATATAACAAGCCAACTTCTTCATTCAAAGAACGAGAGAAATATAACTGCTGCTTAAAATAGGGGCGATATAGTCCATGAATAATATGCTTTGGCTCGAATATTAGCTGCTTGTCTTTACTCAAATCATGCTTTAATCCGCGAGTCCAACTAATTTTAGATGGAGTAAAATCAATGAAGTTATCAACTTCAACTTTAGGATTCGATTTTTTAAACTCAAAAAACGAAGCCCTCTGTTTGTTGTAAAAATCAATCGTGCGACGCAGGTTAGTTGTCAATTCGGTTTTTGAAAAATTATAGCACCACGCGTCACGCTGCGTTTTTACGCCATTTGAGTAAAGTGGAAGGAAAAAAGTGTTTTTACCAGTCTTTTCATCCTTGTCGCCAATCGCCAAATATGTCCCGAAAACATCATCTCGCTGATTCAACCAATCGCCATGCTCGTTAGGCTGTAAAATCTGCCAGTCCATTTCCGGGTTTTCCACCGAACCGAATTTGTGAACGATACCGAGTTTATCTTCCCGGTTGAGGTAGTCGCCGATGTCGTGGTAATATATCGTCGCTTGCTCGCTTGTCGCATCCGACTTTTTCACCAAAAAGGTAATGGCGATGGGTGTACGGGAACCGGAGCCAAAGATTTTTCCACCTTCTTTTCTTGACAATTCGCCACTTGTGCGCTGGTTGCCACGCAAATTGAACACATAAATCGAGGAAAATTCCCGCTCCAGACATTTTCGGAAACCATCAGCAGCATTGCCGTCAATCCATGCGCCGTTGCTGACAAATGCAATGATGCCGCCATGTTTAGGGTCAAGCCGATCGGTTGACCAACGGAAAGCTTTGATATAAGAATCGTACAGAGAGTTTTTGAGGTTAGCAGACGATGCGGCAGCGTAGGTTTTGGCGATGCGTCCGTCCAGTTTCGGGTATTCCTGATTTTGGGCATTGTCGTTGGCAGAGCGTTGCCCGACGGAATAAGGCGGGTTGCCGATGATGACCCGAAGCGGCGCTTTTTTCTGCGCCAGTACCCGTTCGCTGTTTTGGGGGAACATGGCGGAAAAGAGTTTTTCGCTTTCGTCGTTTTCGCCCAACTGGAAGGTATCGGTCAACACGATGCCTTCAAAGGGCGTGTACTTGTCTTTGCCTATGCCGTCGTCAGGATCGGGCGTTGCGTCGTGGTAGGCGTTTTCGATGTTGACGGCGGCGATGTAATAAGCCAGCAAAACGATTTCGTTGGCGTGCAATTCATGCGCGTATTTGCGGTCGAGGTCGTCGGGGCGAATCAGGCCGCTTTGCAGCAGGCGGGTGATAAATGTGCCCGTGCCGGTGAAAGGGTCGAGGATGTGGATGTTTTCGTCGCTGAGCGAGCGGCCGAATTCCTTTCGCAGCAGCGCATCGGCGGAGCGGATGATAAAATCCACGACCTCGACGGGGGTGTACACGATGCCGAGTTTCTCGACCATTTTGGGAAAAGCGGTCTTGAAAAACTTGTCGTATAGTTCGACGATGATGCGCTGCTTGCCTTCCGCATTATCAATTTTCTCAGCGCGGGTGCGGACGGATTCATAGAATTTTTGCAGCGTTTCGGTATCCTTTTCGAGTGCCTGTTCTTCCAGCAGGTCGAGCATGGATTGCATGGATACCGAAATCGGGTTGTTTTTTACGAAGGAATACCCCTCAAACAATGCTTCAAAGACAGGTTTGGTGATGAGGTGCTGCGCGAGCATTTCCACCGCTTCGGCTTCCGAAATGGCGGGATTGATGTTCTTTTGTAATCCCGCGAGGAAATCGGCAAAAGCGCGTTCGTGTTGGCTGCCGTCTCGGATGAGGCGTTTGATGCGTTCGATATGCCGCTCTGCGATTTCCGCCACATCCTTTGCCCATTGCTCCCAATAGCGCCGGTCGCCCACCTTTTGCACCATGCGGGCAAACAGAACGCTTTGCAGTTGCTCGAACTGCATCGAAAGTTGGGCATTGATGCGATGGGCGGCGTTTTGATAAGTTGCGGTCGTACCATCCTGCGCATCGCCTTTTACGCCGTATTCCACTTGGTCGCTTGTGCGGTTGTCGGGCCTGCCGACGAGGATTTGTTCCGGACGGCGTTTGTTGAGTTCTATTTTATTGACGGTGGCGTTGAAACGGTCGTCGTGGGCGCGGAGGGCATTGAGTACCGTCCAGACGACTTTGAAACGTTCGTTATCATTTAGGGCTTTGTCGGGTTCAATATCTACGGGAACAACGACCGGGATGATAATGTAGCCGTATTTTTTGCCTGGAGCGCGGCGCATTACACGCCCGACGGATTGCACCACGTCGACCTGCGAATTTCGGGCTGAAAGGAACAACACGGCGTCGAGCGAAGGCACGTCCACGCCTTCCGACAGGCAACGGACATTGGTGAGGATGCGGCATTCGCGGCCGTCGTCAGGCGCGGCTTTGAGCCACGAAAGTTTTTCGTCGCGGGTGGGCGTGTTCATGCCGCCGTCGATGTGTTGGGCGTTCACGCTGACCAGTTCCTCACGCGTTTCGACGGGCAGGCTCTCGAAATAGATATGTTTGGTTTCGTTAAGCGTCCGGGTCGTTTTCTCCGAGATTTTGATGTTCTGACAAAAGGCGACGGCGCGGCGCATGGGTTCGGGATCGCTTTCTTTCAAAACGCCCTCATCACCAAGTATCTTTTTACTGAGCGCATTGATACAGCCGATGAGTTTGGAAGCGTCGTCGGCATTGATTTCGTGGTTGCTGTCCGCGACCATTTTTTGCACGGGTGCGGTCATATCATCCTCGCTGACAGTCAGGATCAGGACTTTGTAATCGGAAAGCAAGCCCTGATTAACGGCTTCACCAAAACCGATGCGATAGATTTCGGGGCCGTAGATGCTTTCGTCATCCATGCTGCAAAGCACGGCATTCGCCTGATCGGCTTTCGACTTGGAATCGTCGCTGAACAGGCGCGGCGTGGCGGTCATGTACAGCCGTTTTTTCGCCTTCAAAAAATCGTTGTTGTGGACTTTGACAAATGCCGATTCATCGTCGTCGGCCAGTGTAACCCCGGTAGTACGGTGGGCTTCGTCGCAAATGATGAGGTCGAACGCCTCACCCAACCCCGCCGATGAATCGCGCATTGCTTTTTGCGCCGCCGATATAACTTCGATGGACTGGTAAGTCGAAAAAACGACGGTCAAAGGATGACTTTCGGGTTGCCTGATTTGCTCAAACTGTTTCAAAATGCCCTTTACGTCGGTCGAGGCAGGCAATGCCAGGTCAACGACCGAAAAGCCGTCGGAATCCTCATTTTTGGAGCGTTTCCGGCTTACGCCCGCGTCCGAGCAAATGCAAATCGCATTGAAATTGTGAGCGGCATCGGCAGTCCATTCGCGCAAGGTTTGCCCTAAAAGCGCAATAGAAGGCACGAGAAACAGCACCACACCTTTGCCGCCGGTTTCTTTTTCGGCGACTTTCAGGGAGGTGAACGTTTTGCCCGTACCGCAAGCCATGATAAGTTTGCCGCGCTTCGCCGTTTTGAAATGTTCGTGCGCGGCATCAATGGCGGCAACCTGATGCGACATCGGCGTTTTTTTCGCAGCACGGGAGGCTTCGCCGGACAATCCATCGGCCAGTTTCGCCCAATCTACGGCCGCGCTTTCGAGGTCGTGCAAACCAAGACGCGTAACGGGCGGGTGCTGGTTTCGGATCGTTGTTTCGGCGTTTTCTCCCCAATGGTTGGTCGTCGAAATCCAAAGCCGGTGCGCAAAGCCGACGGTTCGGAGTTGGTCGTCTTTGAAATGTTTGCTGGAGGTTGACAGAAAGGAATCGACGGCGGGTTTGTCAATCGTGGCACTATCCTGAAAACATTTACATTGAATCGCCCAATAATCGCCCGAAGATGTCCGGGCCACGAGGTCGATGCCGGTATCTTTGCCTCCGAAGTCGCGACGGGCGAGAAAGTCATTCCAAAGCCAGACGTTGGTGAAAAGGTCAGCGTAGCGTGGGTCGGTTTGCAGGTATGCCTGCATCAAACGTTCGAACTTGTCGCCTTTGTCGCGTTCTGAGGAAGCGTATTTTCTGAATTGGGCAAGGATGGATTGAAATTGGCTTTGGCTCATATTTTCAGGATGATATGTAACTGGTTGGCAAATATATGAAAGAGGCTCAAGGTTGGTTTGTCATAAAGCATACCAAAAGGGTTTATGTCCCTAAAACTGATTATCAAGGCATAAAAATCACTTCGCACGAGGTCGGGTCGCAGCGCGGATGTCAGGTTAGAAAATTACCTTCGCTAAAATTTTTACCCTATGGCAAATGCGGAACATCTTGAGATTTTGAAATCAGGAGTGGAGAAGTGGAATAAGTGGAGAGAAGAGAATGCGAGTGTGGTGCCCGACCTATCAAGGGCTAATCTGTCTAATTTTAACCTGTCTGGAATCAATTTATCGGCAACTCACTTAGTCGATGCCGACTTATCTGGAGCCAATCTATCAAATGCCAATTTGGTCGGAAGCAGATTATCAAACACCGATTTGACTGGCACCAACCTATCCGGCGCAAACCTAAAAAATGCTTACTTGCCAAAAGCAAATCTTGAGATTGCTATTCTAAGGGAAGCCCAATTAGAGCAAGCATACCTATATAATGTTAACCTTAATCAATCAGATATTTCTCGTGCGAGCCTAAAAGGAGCAGACCTCAGAAATACAGATTTACGTGGAGCGATTCTTTCAGAAACCAACCTATCCAGTGCTCGCTTAGAATTAGCTAATTTGACAGGAGCATTTTTAGACAAGACAAATTTTGAATCATGTCATCTTGGAATGACTATTTTTGGGTTGACAAATTTATATACATGCTTGGGGCTTGATAAGGTTCAAACAATCCTGCCATGTACAATAGATTTTCAAACCCTACAAGCGTCAAAAAAAATTCCCAAGCCATTTTTGATGAAATTGGGCCTGCCAGAATTGTACATTGACTACCTGCCGGACTTTTTCCATAATGTAGGAGTCAGGCTCTTTCCTGCCTTCCTCTCGCATTCTTTTGAGAACAAGCCTTTTGCCCGGAAATTATATGAAGCCCTGATAGCAAAAGGGGTGAACGTCTTTTTCGATGAAAAGAAATTGAAACCCGGAGATAATCTTTTCGACAGCCTGAGCCGCGGTATTGATCTTTATGACAAAACTATTTTGGTATGTTCTAAAGATTCGCTGAACAGTTGGTGGGTTGACCAGGAACTTGAAATGGTCATGGAAAAAGAAAGAAACCTGCAAATAGAATCCGATGAAAAAACCGGGCTGCTGATCCCGATAACGATAGATGATCACATATATACCTGGAAGGGCGGCAAGCAGATGGCAATAAAAAACAGGATAATCGGAGACTTCACCAAATGGGAAGATGATGTAGCCTTTGAAAAAGCACTAAATGACCTAATAGATGCACTAAATGTGGACAGGCTGAACATGAAGCCGCCATCATACCTATAAAAGCCCTGGCTTTGTCCTTTTGGGCCAATATAGCCTCTCTTGTTTGCAAATTGTATGCAAATAAAAAACGACTTACACGCCAGAGATCGTGTAAGTCGTTGAAAATCAAGGTGGGCCCGGCAGGAATTGAACCCGCGACCGTCTGATTATGAGTCAGCTGCTCTAACCGTCTGAGCTACGGGCCCTGTTTGCAGTTTGCAGTTGCAGAACTGATTGAACGCTGCAAAGGTAAATTTAATTCCAAAAATTACCCGTTGCTTTTTAACGGGCATTCCTGCTGAAAAAGC
>CALMBD010000007.1 GCA_937861115.1 uncultured Bacteroidota bacterium
TGGGAGATTATATTTTTTAGTCTAAACAGAAACAGGGCGCAGCCCCGTTTCTGTTTCTTGGTTGCCGTAATTTGTCAAGGTGTATTATTTATTTATTTATTATTTTTAGTTTCAGCGAACTATTGCACTCCCGCCAATTCCATGGCATGTATATCCTACTCGAAGGTGCTACACCCGCCACACAATGGCTTATATTTCCGCATTAGATATTTTTTAATCTCCTTATTTCTGTTTCACCTAATTTAAAAATTCGAAGTAGTTATAGTTCCCCTGCTGCCCCCCGACTCCCGTCTACCCAGTCCATCTGATGCGCCGGGTGCGCCACCTGTCCGGCGAACCGGGCAAAAAGCCTTTCAGGGTGGAATTGCAGCAATTTCCTCCTTCGGCGGCAGGTTTTTTTTCGCGATGACCGGAACAAATTCCTGTATAATATTTGGGATTTGTCCAATATCCAGACCCGGAATCCGACCCACCACCTCCCCCACCCCAACCATCACCAAACACTCCTTCGCCCTTGTCATCATCACATTCAACTTCCGGTCCACGCCTTCCGCATTCACCGATTGAATTGACCGCAACTGCAGCGCATTTTTTACGGCGAACGACACGATGATCACATCCCGTTCCGAGCCCTGGAATCGCTCGACGGTATCGATGGTTACCGCCTGGTACTGGGGGGGTAGTTTCTGACGGATAGTAGCGATTTGGGCGCGGAAGGGTGTGATGACGCCAACGGTGGCAGCCGGGTCGAAGCGTTCGCCGTAGAGTTGGTGTACGCAGGCGATTAAATCGGCGACCAGTTGGGCTTCTTCTTCGTTTACTTTGGGGCGCGGGTCGCGGCGGGTGGGTATAAAGGCGACGCGTTGGTCGAATACGCCGCGCAGCGGATGGTCACAGGGGGGCCAGGCCAACGGGGCCAGTTGTTCGGGTTTGCCGGTTTTGAGCCGGCCGTCGTAGAAGTGTTCATTGGGGAAAGCGGCGATATCAGCGTGCATGCGGTAGTGGTATTCGAGCATGCCGTAGCAGTCGTGCCAGCCGCGCGCGCGGGCGTTGGCCAGCAGGCGCGTGAAGAGCGACTCGCGGAAGTTGGTCAGGCCTATTTCGGCCAGTTCGGGCGCTTCGGCGCGGGTGTCGGCTTCGTCCTGCAGCACCACGGCGGGCAGTTGGTTGTCGTCGCCGATCATCAGGAAACGCTCGAAGTGGGGCAGGAT
This sequence comes from uncultured Bacteroidota bacterium, assembly GCA_937861115.1. GTDB lineage: Bacteria > Bacteroidota > Bacteroidia > Chitinophagales > Saprospiraceae > M3007. The sequence continues at coordinate 1,212 of CALMBD010000007.1, forward strand.
ACCGGCCAACTGGGGTTCCAGAAGTTGTGAGGCTTCGTCGATGACCAGGGTGTGGAACTTTTTGAAGTGCAGCAGGTCGAGGCTGTTGGCAAAGGTCGCCTGGGTCGATACGAATACCCGGGTGGCGGCCACGTGTTCATACAGTTCGTTGAGTTTGAGCCGGCCCGACAGGTTTTGCCAGCAGTACGGCGCCTCTCCGCGGCCCAGACGGATGAAGTTGATGCCCAGGTCGTCGAGTTTTTCGCAAATGACCTTGACGGCCTGGTTGGTAAAGGCGATCACCATGATATTGAGTCCCTGCCCGGCCATTCGGCGCACGAGTTCGCGCAATACTGTGCTGGTTTTGCCCGTACCGGGCGGACCCTGGATCAGGAAATAGTCGCGCGCGCCCAACGCCCGCGCTACAATGTCGCGCTGGTTGTCGTTCAGGTCGAATGCCCCGCCATGTCCGTTGCCGTTATGGTTGGCGGCGGTCCCGTTTCCGGCATCGAACACCGGCCTTTTCAAGCCCAGGATGCGCTCCCGGCTGTCTGTATCGGCCCGCAGGAAGCGGTAGAGCAGGTGGAGCATGGTGCGGTAGCCCGATTCGCGGAAGTCGCGCTCGATGGCCCAGACCTTGTGGCGTTTGAAGTGCGACTTGTCGAGTTGTTTGTTCGCCAGGCTGACCACCACCTGGCCGGGCGTCAGGGAAAGGATCGTGCATTTGAGTATCTGCTGTCCCAGCGGATTGGGGTTCTCGGGATCGGGCGTGGGGTACAGGATAACCACCTCCCCGTCGCGGAAGTTGGTGACGCTGGACGAGAACAGGTCCGTATCAATCTCCAGGGTGACGTGGAAATCGTCGGTGATGCCGTTCTTCTTCAGGCGGAGGTAGGTCAGGGCGTTGTAACTCTCTACTTTTTCGCCCTTGGTGGCCCGCCAGAGGGCAGAAAAGCCGCCGGCATCGTCCGGGTTGTTGGGGTTGCCGGTTTTGGCGGTCTGCATTTCCCGGAAAATGAAGCGGGTGAAGCCGAAAAACCACGCGCGCATCAGCGGACTTGCGCCCTGGAGCGCCTGGTGGAACGCGGCGACGTCGGCCGTTTTAAAGGAGGGCGCCGGACCGAAGGTATCGGGTTGTATGTCGTCAAAGGGCGTCGTATCGCCGGCGGCGAGGCGGAGTTCGTTGGCCACGATGCGGTTGCGCAGGAGCAGGAGTGCCTGTTTGCGCAGCGGACTGTCTTCACGCACCGCCCGCAAGGGGTTTTCGGCGGGGGCGGCTTTGGCATACAGGATAGCGCTCAGGCCGTAGCGGCCCGGGAACGTGGATTCCAGCAACAGGCTGTATGCCAGGGCCTGGGCTTCGTGGTTGGGAAAAAGTCCGGTGGCGTGGTAATTGCCGGATTTCATCTCCACGATGTCTTTGCGAAGGGGATCGTCGGGGCTTTCGAGTAATAGATCGAGGCGACCCTGCAGGCCGTATTTATCCGAAATAAACGTCGGCTCGATGACGAGTTGTTTGCCTTCAAACGTACCGAGGGCGTGGCGGATGGTGGGCTCCAGCCGTGCGCCGGCTTCGTATACTGTTTGTATCGTTTCGCGCCGGTACATGCCTTCCTGGTGCGCCATGCAGAGCATGCCGAAGGAGTTGTTGCGCATCACCTTGTCGAAACTGGCTTTGTAGTCGGGTTTGGGTTCGGTGGCAAGGTCGTCGAGCATCTGCCCGGAAATATTGCCCACCATCATCTTGTCGGTGATCTCGCCTTTGGTAAAACGGTTGAGCAGGTGCAGCAGCGGGTTGTCGCCCTGGGGCTGGCAGCATTCGGCCAGTTCCTTGGCTTCGATCAGGTAATCGGGCTCCAGCACCAGCAGGGTACTTTCGGTAGCGTGGTATTCGCCGTCGCGGTTGGCGTAGGGTTTCACCCCCGTTATATATATGGTGCAGTACGGGCGCAGGAAATCGTGCACACCGCTGAGGTCGGAGCCGAATCCATCCGACTGTCTGTTGTCCCAGAACGAAATACTGATGGTTCCGAGTTCGTCTGTATCGCACACGATGGCGCAGTGGTTTTTGCCGGTGGATTTTGGAAATACCTTGACGTCGCGCACGATTGCCCGGAAGTTATAGGTCGGCGTTTTCGGTTTGGGGCGCTGGAATGCTGTGGCAAAACCGGCCTGAAAAGGTGCGTACGATTGGCGGATCTGCTCCGGAATATCAGTACGGGAAAAATGTGCGATGACCGAAGCCAGGGCGTACAGGCAACGCGCATCGTCGGACGGGCCGGCCGGGAAGTCCATCTGGTGGACGACATCATTGGCAAACTGCCGCAGGTGGTGCGCCAGGTCTTTGACCTCGGGCGGCGTATTGTATTCCGTGGTGATGAATACGATACGGGCATAGAGTCCATCCAGGTACCGTTTTTCATCGCCGGTCAGCTGGCGAAAAAGCGATTCGAGGATGGTCCGGTACTTCGGAATACGTTCTTTTTCCGTGAGTCCCCCGGTTTGCAGGATGTTTTCAATGCTCTCATACAACAAGGTCGCATTTACCTGATCGATGTATTGCATTCCGTTTTGGTTTGGGCAAACAGCAGCCAGTCTGCAACCGGGGGGGAGATGCAGTCGGGTTAAGTCCGATAATGTTGGCCGTGAATCTTTAAGGCGTTTGGGGTGCTGCTGTTTTTGCCGTTTAAAGTTTTCGGTTTATAATCAGTTAACGTTTTACAATCCGTATGCCATTTTTCAGGTATTTTGTGCTAACAATGCAAATCTGCGTGCTACAAATGCAGCCTATTTGCATTTTTGGAAAATAATTTACCGAATTGATATGCCCACCAACAAACACGCTTCTTTTCGCTACCGCGCGCTCAACCAATGCTTCACCAATCGCGGGCGCCGCAAGTGGTCGCTTGCAGAACTGGTCCGGGAGGTCGAACGCTACCTGCAGGAGGAATTCGGCACCGGACTGACGGTGGGGCAGCGCACTATTCAGGGCGACATCAACGTGATGCGCAGTGCCCGGCCGCGCGGTTTCGGCGCGCCGATCGTATGCCGCCAGGGACAGTATTGTTACAGCGACCCGGATTTCAGCATCGAAAAAATCCCGCTCGGCAGGGACGAACTGGACATCCTGCGGGAAGCCGTCGCGCTGCTCCGGCAGTTGCCCGGCATGCCGCAGTTGCCCGCCCTGCAAATGCTGCTGCAGCGAATCGGCGATCAGGGGGCATTGCCCAACTTTTCGCCGGCCTGGATACAGTTTGAGACAAACGCAGCCGTCCAGGGTATGGAATGGCTCGGCGCCTTGTACAAAGCGATTGCGGAGCAGCAGGTGCTGCTATTGCAATACCATCCGTTCACGGACGACCCATTGGATGTATTGCTCCATCCGTATTTGCTGAAGGAATGGCGCAAACGCTGGTATGTTTTTGGACGGAATGTCGATGGAAAACTGTGGAACCTCGCCCTGGACCGCATCAAAGGCATCTCGATCGCTCATGGCGTCGAATACAAAACCAACGACCTGTTTGACCCCGAAACCTGGTTCCACGACATTGTCGGGGTGACAAAACCCGATGGCGCACAGGTGGAGGCGGTTGAATTTGAGACCTCCTATTTGTTTTCCCGCTATCTTGAAACACGACCCATACACCCGTCCCAGCGCCTCCTGGGTCAGGAAAATGACCGCTTCATCTTTACCCTGCGGGTGATGTTGAATTTCGAACTGGTAAATGAATTGCTCCATTTCGGCAAGGAGTTGAAGGTGCTCGGGCCACCGGCGCTGCAGGCAATGGTAGCGGAGCGAAGGGGTTAATCGTTATGACATTCGTAGTGGTACGATGGTACGACACTTGCCGCAATAACTCGGCTCCCCCTCCATTCCATCCACATCCTCTAATACCGGACCGCCTCACCGCCCTACCCTTGTCTTGTTGTAAACACCCGTCCGCATCACGTGCGCGCAACGTGCAGATGTCTTCCGTTGCTAGTGTACAGTAGCAAAGCGCCCGTATAGCGGACGGGTGTTTTCAACATGACAAGGCATCATTTAGCGCATTGTGAAACGAGGTGGAACGGGGAAAAAATAATTGAGATCGCTTCGAGACACCCCTGAACGGCTTCAGCATCAGGCCTTTCATACCATCCACATCCCCAAATGCCAGGCGCCCCACCGCCCTACCCTTGTCATGTTTGTAAACACCCGTCCGCATCACGTGCGCGCAACGTGCAGATGTCTTCCGTTGCTAGTGTACAGTAGCAAAGCGCCCGTATAGCGGACGGGTGTTTTCAACATGACAAGGCATCATTTAGCGCATTGTGAAACGAGGTGGAACGGGGAAAAAATAATTGAGATCGCTTCGAGACACCCCTGAACGGCTTCAGCATCAGGCCTTTCATACCATCCACATCCCCAAATGCC
>CALMBD010000008.1 GCA_937861115.1 uncultured Bacteroidota bacterium
CTGTTATTGTTGGCATTGCTGGCATTGTTGCATTTCTGACATTGATATCATTGTTAGCAATGCAACAATGTCAACAATGCAGCAAAAGTCCCGCCCCCATGTCACACCGTTATTGGTAAAAACCAAGATTTTAAAACGATCAGAGGTTAATACCGCCACTTGCCTCGATGCGCTGGCCATTGATCCAGCCGGCCTGACCGGAACAAAGCAGGGCGACAATGCCGCCGATATCGTCGGCCTCACCTACCCGGCCCAGCGCAGCGGCCGACGACAGGAACGATTTCATCTGCGGGTTGGAGCGTATGGCCGCGTTGTTGAAATCGGTCTCCACAGGACCCGGCGCCAGAATATTGACCCTGATGCCCCGCGGACCGAGTTCTTTGGCCAGGTACTTAGTAAACACCTCCATCGCACCCTTCATGGACGCATACACCGAATAGCCGGGTACGCAAAAGCGCGTGGTTCCGGTGGAAATGTTGAGGATAGACCCGCCGTCGGCGATCTGCGACAGCGCCTTTTGGGTAAAGAAATACACGCCTTTGAAATGCACGTTGAGAAAACGGTCGAACAGTTCCTCCGTCACCTGGGCAAAAGGCACGGTAGCCCCCATACCCGCATTGTTGATGAGAAAATCGAAGGTATTGCGATCGAACCGGGTTTGCAGCACCGACGCCAGTTGCGCCAGAAAGTCGTCGTAGGAGCGAAGTTCGCCCATATCGAGGTGCAGCGCAGCGGCTTTGCGTCCCGTCTGTTCAATATCGGCGACGACGGCGGCGGCGGCGGCTTTATTGGTATGATAGGTAATAACGACATCGACCCCGTTTTTTGCCAGGTGCATGGCCATGCTTTTGCCCAGGCCGCGGCTACCGCCCGTGACAAGGGCGATTTTGTTTTGACTGTCCATTGTGTCTGGTTTGTATTTTTCGAAAATATGATTGCCTGTTGCTGCGCGGAAAACGCCCGGAGAGCCGGTGCGATACAGAAACAACAGGGCGCAAAGGTGGGGTACGCACGCCCTGCATCAACAGGTATGGAATAAAGCACTTTGGGTATAAATCAAAGACGGGCGGCCTGACGGAAGGCCGTGGGCGACAGGTTTGCGCGTTTTTTGAAAAACCTGGAAAAATGGGTCGTATCCGAAAAACCGAGCCGGGCCGTGATTTCCGACACCGTCAGGGTGGTATTGTTGAGCAGCGCCTGCGCCTCGGCCAGGGTGCGCTCCTGGACCCATGTCGATGCGGGCTTGCCGGTTTCGTCCTTCACCACATTGGTCAGGTAATTGGGATGTACGTTGAGCGCTTCGGCGAACTCCTTGACCGAACGAATTTTGCCCGTTTTCCCCGTCGCCATATCCTTGAAATTGTCGTTAAGCATTTTTTTAAAACTGCTGACAATCTCCGCACTCCGGTGTTGCAGGCCCAACCCGGTCTTGTGGGTGAGCAGCAACTCCTTGGTCTTATACAACAGGATGGCCAGTTGTTTGGTGAGGATGGCGCTTTTAAACATCGAACTTCCGTTGTATTCGCGCAGCATCTGCTCAAAAATAACGGCCAACTCGTCCATGATCGACTGATCCAGGCGCATGACCGGCGTGGACTCGTGGATCAGAAACGGGAAAAGGGTGTAGAAATCGCCCGAGAAATGCTGTTTGACAAACTGTTCGGAAAAAGTCAGCATATACCCTTCCAGCAGTTCCTCGATGGCGAACGACTTGAGGTGCCCCGGATTGGTGAAATAATACGAACCCGGCCCCAGTTCGAACCGATGGTTGTCGATGGAATAACGCCCCCGCCCTTTTTGGATCAATAAAAACGAGTAATAATTGGTGCGAAAAAGGGGGGTCGATATCGGCTTTTCGCCGTGCAAGCCGGCAAGCCGGTGTACCGTAATGTTCATATCCTGCTGCAGCGGCAACCCGACGGAGCGAAAAAAATCCTGAAGCGTGTAGTACGTTGTTTCCATATGCGCAGCAATAGTTGGTTGCTCAACACCTTTCAGAGCCGAATGTTCCCCAAAAACTTGCTGAAGTTGGTCGCATCCATTCCCAGGTAACTCGCCAGGTATTTGTGCGGTACCAGATGCAGGATGTGCGGACTGCGCTGCATCAAGGCCCTGAACCGCTGCTCGGCGGAAAACGATTGCAGTTCGATCTGCCGTGCCAGCACACCTGCCAGGGTATGCGACAGCGCCAGCCGGATCATACGCTCGACGGCGTGGTGTTTCAGCATCGTTTCATCCAGTTGGCGAAACGTTGCGCGCAAGAAGACACTCGGTGTGAGCGTTTCAAAGAAGTAACGCGAAGGCTGCTGGAGCAGGAATGAATCGGCCACGCCGGAGAAGGAATAGGGATAGGTGAACACCAGTGTGGCTTCCCGGCCGTCGTTGCCCACAGCGTAGGCGCGCTGGACGCCTTCCAGCACGAAATAGACGTATTTCTCCGTATCGCCTTCCGCAGTCAGGATCACCTTGCGTTTTGCTTCAAAAACCTGCCAGATATCGGCAAAGTCGTCCCATTCCTGCGCTGCCAGCGGCAAGATTTGGTGGATACTTGTCCGCAGGTGGACAAGTGCCTCGGTAAGTTCAACAGTCATATCACAAAAGTGCTGCAAGAATCGTAATTCTGTTCGGTTAAGTGCACAGACAAGGTTCTTGAAAGCCATCTCAAAAATAAAGGCTTCCAAAAACTATTTCTCCAAATGTTACCCCGGTAAACTTCCACCGCCTCTGATGTCGGCACCTTTGTGTCATTCTATAAAAAATCTGCCATACAAGCATGAAAAATACCGTTGAAAACAATCGCCTCAATGACCACTATACCGGTAAAAAACACTGGTTGCACTGGGGCCCCTATCTCTCTGAACGCCAATGGGGCACCGTCCGCGAAGACTATTCGCCCGGCGGCACGGCCTGGGATTATTTCCCGCACGACCATGCCCGTTCCCGGGTATACCGCTGGGGGGAGGATGGTATAGCCGGCATCAGCGATGAATGGCAGCGCCTCTGTTTCGCCGTCGCCCTCTGGAACGGCAAAGACCCGATCATCAAGGAGCGCCTGTTCGGCCTCACCGGCAACGAAGGCAACCACGGCGAAGACGTCAAGGAACTGTATTACTACCTGGATAATACCCCGACGCACAGCTACATGAAGCACCTGTACAAGTACCCGCAGGCGGAATTCCCCTACGCCCGGCTGGTACAGGAAAATGGCCGGCGCGGGCGCAGCGAACCCGAACTGGAACTGCTGGATACCGGTGTGTTCGACGGCGACCGGTACTGGGATGTGTTTACCGAATATGCCAAGGCAGACAAGAATGACCTGCTGATAAAGATCACGGTGCACAACCGCGGCAGCGAAGCCGCCGACCTGTGGCTACTGCCCACCCTGTGGTTCCGCAACCAGTGGTCGTTCGGACTGCTGGACCAGAAACCGGTTATCCGCCGGTCGGCCGACGCAAAAGACTACGGCGCCGTCGATATTTCCCATGAAAAAATGGGCGACTATCACTTTTATTTCCAAACACCGGAACGCGCACTGTTCACCGAAAACGAAAACAACAAGGAACGCCTGTGGGGGCAGTCCAATGATACGCCTTTCGTAAAGGACGCCTTTCACACAGCCCTTGTGAACAACAATTTCGGCTTTCTGGAAGGCAAAACGGAGGGTACAAAGTTTGCGCCCATGTACCACCGGCGCATTGAAGGCGGCGGAAGCATGGAGTTCCGGCTCCGGCTCTCCAAAGAAGCCGTAAAGGCGCCGTTTGACAAATCCTTCGACAAAACCTTCGCCCTGCGCCAAAAAGAAGCGGACGAATTCTACGACGGAATCAGCGCCGGCAGGCATCCGGACACTTCCGACAGGAAAAACATCCAGCGCCAGGCCCTGGCCGGCATGCTCTGGTCGAAGCAGTACTACAATATCGACATGCCGCGCTGGATCGACGGCGACCCGGGCCAGTTGCCGCCACCTGCATCGCGCAAAACAGGCCGCAACAGCCACTGGCGCACGCTCAACAACGAGGACATCATCTCCATGCCCGACAAGTGGGAATACCCGTGGTATGCCGCCTGGGACCTTGCGTTCCACTGTGTGCCGCTTTCCATAGTCGACCCCGAATTCGCCAAAAACCAGTTGATCCTGTTCCTGCGGGAATGGTACATGCACCCCAACGGCCAGTTGCCTGCCTATGAATGGGCGTTCGGCGACGTCAACCCGCCCGTGCATGCGTGGTCGTGCCTGCAGGTGTACAAAATGGAAAAAGAAAAAGAAGGCCGGGGTGATGTGGATTTCCTGAAAAAGGTATTCCAGAAACTGCTCATCAATTTCACCTGGTGGGTCAATCGAAAGGACAAAAACGGCAACAACGTATTTGAGGGCGGTTTCCTTGGACTGGATAATATCGGTGTATTCGACCGTTCCAACGAAATTCCCGGCGGCGGCAACCTCGAGCAGGCCGACGGTACGGCCTGGATGGGCATGTACTGCCTCAATATGCTTGAAATGGCCATCGAAATTGCCCAATACGACCCGACCTTCGAAGACGTGGCGACCAAATTCTTCGAGCACTTCGTTTACATTGCCGAGAGCCTCAACCGCATCAGCCACGACTGGACGGGGTCGTGGGACGAGCACGAAGGATTCTTTTACGATATCCTCGGGTTGCCCAACGGGGAATACATTCCACTGAAAGTCAGGTCGCTGGTAGGCCTAAGCACACTTTTCGCCGTATTCGTACTGCCCAAGTCAAAACTGGAAAAAGTCCCGGAATTTACCCGGCGCCTGCGCTGGTTTCAGAAGTATCGCCAGGATAACGGCGACTACCTGGTGCTCGACGAGCACCCTGAAAGCGGCGCCCTGCACCTGTCGCTTATTCCGCGCGAACGCCTGAGCCGGTTGTTGCACGCCATGCTCGACGAAAACGAGTTCCTCTCTCCCGGCGGTATCCGTTCCATATCCAAGATTCACCAAAACGGCTATTCCATCAACATTGCCGGGCAGGAATTTGGCCTGAAATACGAACCGGGTGAAAGCAGCACCGGTCTGTTCGGCGGCAACTCCAACTGGCGCGGACCCGTGTGGATGCCCATGAACTATCTGCTGATCAGGGCCCTGCGTGAATACCACCTCTTCTTTGGTCCGGAATACCAGGTAGAATACCCCACAGGCTCCGGCAACAACAGGAACCTGGCAGAAGTTGCCGACGGACTTTCGGAACGCCTGGTCTCCATCTTCGAACCCGGCGCCGACGGCCTGCGGCCCGTCAACGGCAACGACCGTGTGTATGCCGATAATCCGCATTTCCGCGACCTGGTGCTGTTCTATGAATACTTCCACGGCGATACGGCACATGGCGTCGGCGCCAGCCACCAGACCGGCTGGACCGGTGTTGTGGCGGCACTGATCGGAGAGTTGGGGTAGTCTTTTTTTTAAAAAAAACGTGTGTAAATCCTGCCGAAAAAAACGCCAATTGTAACGCAGGTAAAGATTCTGCCCGATACATCCCCTGACCTTTGTTACACAAAATCCAAATGACGAACGACGAAAACGAAGCCATTACAAAACTTCCTAATTCACACACGATGAACGCCAAACAAGGGACAATCCTCATCGCCGCGCAAATGGCCGGCCTGCTCGAAGGCCTCGACAAGGATATGTACACACGTCCGCTACCGCTTTTTCACGGCAGCACCGTCGGGCAACATTTTCGGCATATCCTCGAATTCTATACCTGCCTGTTCGAGGGCGCCCACGACGCGCACATCGACTACAGCAGCCGGAAGCGCAACAATATTCTGAGCGAAAACCCTGATACCGCATTGGCCGTGCTCGACTTTATCGCCGGCGCCGTCAAGGAGCAGGACGAACAGCAGTGGCTGCGGGTCGACAGCGAGTTTTCCGGCGATTGCATACCGGGCGAGGAACGCCCGGTGTACATCTCCTCCATGGGCCGGGAACTGCAGTACGCCTTCGACCACGCCGTACACCACCTGGCGATGATCAGAATGGGTCTGGAAATGTATTTTCCGGAGCTACAGGTCGCCAGCGACCTGGGCATTGCACCTTCCACCCTGAAATACCGCAAGGGCAATTTGGCGCCCGCAGACAACTTCATCATCCCGGAAACCACTTACGGATAACCGGATATTCAGCCCAACCAAATACAATTAAGGACCATGTTCACCACAAAAAATATGCAACCCGATTTCGACGAACTGACCTCCAGGGAGTGGATCGTCACCAACGGCATCGGCGGATACGCCTCCTCCAGCATCATCGGAGCCAATACCCGGCGTTACCACGGATTGCTCGTGGCGTCGCTCAACCCGCCGACCGAGCGCACCGTTCTGGTATCGAAAGTGGAAGAATGCATCGTATTTAACCGCGACTGCGCTTTCGGATTGTCGAGCAACCAGTACCCCGGCGCCATACATCCCCAGGGGTTCCAGTACTTCAAGTTTTTCGAGCGCAAGCCCCTGCCGCGCATGAAGTTTGAAGCGCAGGGCAACAACCTGCTGAAAACCGTATTCATGGTGCAGGGCTCCAATACCACCGTCGTCGAATACGAAAATACCGGCGAAACCACGTTCAAACTGCGCCTGACCCCGCTTTTCGTTTACCGCGACTACCATTCCCTGTCCAGGGAAGACCCGTTCTTCGACTACTGGCTGAAGCGGGAAAACGGGTATTACACCCTTTATGCACACTTCGGGGCCTCGCCGCTCTATTTTAACTTTACGGCGGGCGAGTTTATTGAAAACCGCTACTGGCACAAAAACCTCGAGTATGCGCGGGAAACCGAGCGCGGCCTCGACAACCGGGAAGATTGTTTTGCCGTGGCCAGCATCGACGTCGTACTGAAGCCCGGCGCGCGCGTACACCTCCTGTTCTCCACCGATGAAAAAATGGTGGAGGAAAACCCCGATACGCTCAAGGAACAGGCCATCCAGCGGCTCGAATCCATATCCCCCAAGGAAACCGACGACCCGTTTCTGCGCGACCTGATGCTCGCCGGCGAACAGTTTATCGTGCGCCGCAAAAGCACCGATGGTTATTCGATCATTGCAGGTTACCACTGGTTTACCGATTGGGGACGCGATACCATGATCGCCATGCGCGGGCTGACGATCGCCACCGGCAGACAGGAAATTTCAAAGTCGATCCTGTCCACTTTTTTCCGCTATGTCGACAAGGGTATGCTGCCCAATCGTTTCCCCGACCGCGACGAGCAACTTGAATACAACACGATCGACGCCACGCTCTGGCTTTTCGTCGCGCTGTATGAATATTACCAGAAGTTTCAGGACCTGAGTTTTGTCAGTGAACACTTCGACACGCTGACCGATATCCTGGACCAGCATATTACAGGCACCCGGTACAATATCCACGCTTTGCCCGAAGGTTTTTTGTGCGGCGGCGAAGGGCTGGCCCAGTTGACCTGGATGGATGCACGCGTCGGCGACTATGTCGTTACGCCCCGGCACGGCTGCCCGGTAGAAATACAGGCGCTGTGGTACAATGCCCTGCGCATTTACCAGTACTTCGCGGGCACCCTGAACAAGCCCTACGAAAAATACCAGTCCATCGGCGATACCCTGCTCGCCAATTTCAGCAAACACTTTGTCCGCCCGAACGGCGCGCTGAACGACGTGATCATCCCCGGCGCCCCGGGGCAATTTACCGCAGATGCGTCGCTGCGCCCCAACCAGATTTATGTCGTCAGTCTGCCGTTTTCCCTGCTGGGCAAGGACGCAGAAAAGGCGGTAGTCCGGATCGTGCGCGAAAAACTGCTCACCGACTACGGTCTGCGTACCCTCGACCCCGAACACCCCGATTTTAAACCGGTGTACCAGGGTAATCCCTGGGAACGCGATACCGCGTACCATCAGGGCACCGTGTGGCCTTACCTGCTCGGCGAATATATTGCCGCACATCTGAAGGTCCACGACTGGTCGGAAAAAGCGCAAAAAGAGGCCATGGACATGCTTCAGCCGCTGAAGCACCATTTTTATCAACAGGATTGCATGCTCGGCATCTCCGAAATTTTTGACGGCAAACTGCCCCGCAACGGGAAAGGTACCGTACACCAGGCCTGGTCGGTCGGCGCATTGATCAAAGTGCTGCTCGACCTCAAAGCCCGGCATAAGAAAGGTCGCCGCCAGTCCGTGATACCGTTCGCCGAAGTGCGGTCGATGATCTTTTAAAACAATCAACCCTGCTCCAACTCACACAAACAATAATTCAAACAAACACCCAGCTATGAAATTCTCACTTATCATCTTCCTCGGCATTGCAATTTTTGCCGCAGTGAAAACATCCATCACACCCGTGGAACAAACACAAGGCGTTACTACTGTCGCCGCCAACACGAACAACGCGGCAAATCCGCGCACCAAACACTTCAGGCTCACCAAAGATGGCCTGGCCATCGACGGTTACGATCCCGTTTCGTATTTCAAAAGCGGCCCTCAAAAAGGCAAGGCAACGTTTTCCTACAATTACGACGGCGTAGTGTATCACTTTGCCAATGCCGAAAACCTCGCGGAATTCAAAACCAACCCGGGCAAATACGAACCCGTTTGGGGTGGCTGGTGCGGACATGCGATGGCTGTTCGCGGCGAAAAGGTAGAGATCAACCCGGAGTGCTACAAGATCGTAGATGGTCGCAACGTACTGTTTTTCAAGACTTTTTATGCCAACGCCCTGACGAACTGGGAAAAAGAGATCAAAAAAACACCGGAAAAAACCCTGATGAAACAGGGCGATGATTTCTGGACCAAAACACTGGAACAGTAAGTTTTT
>CALMBD010000009.1 GCA_937861115.1 uncultured Bacteroidota bacterium
GATTTTTGAAGGGCCGGCAATACATTTGGGACATCATCAAGCCAAATGCCTGTCGCATGGCCAACCGCCTTTCATCCATTACCGCCACCAGGCCATATTTGATTGCGTAAAACATGTCGGTTGCGGCGGTTTTACGCAATTGTTTTTTCGGGGCTGGAGGGAGTGTCGTTTTGTGTTGTCAGTGGCGGTTATCCAACTTATTGGGTCGGATAGCCGCAATTGGGGAAGGGGTAAAGCGGGTTGTCATGCAATGGGGCGTATATAGGGAGGGGACGGGCAAACTTAGTTATGCGCAATAATAAAAAAGACCGCAGTGAAACATAGAACATGGAAACACTATTTGCAATAGGGTTAGGCCAGGGAATAACATTAAGCATTCTATTATTTATTAAGTCATCTGCGAATAGAAATGCAACTTGGCTCATCGGCGTTTTTATTCTTTGTATCAGCGCCTACCTTTCTGCACCTTTGCTCAATACATTATTTGGCGAACCCAGGGGCTCATTTCTTATTGATCCTTTGATCTTATTGTTAGGCCCAAGCTTTTACGGATATATTCTTAGCCTCAGTGGCCATCTGAATTACAAACGGCTGATGATTCATGCCATTCCATTCATCCTCTATCTTCCGGTCTTACTCTATTTTTACCGGATAGTACAAGTTGATTTGCACTCCCCCCAATCCCTTCAACAAGTCTACAGTTCTACGCTTGCCGTTGCCCTCGGCATATTCAAGTTTTTGCATCTGTTGGTTTATGTCGGTTTGAGTTTTCATGCACTTCAAAAGCATCAGGAAAGAGTCAAAACATTTTTTTCAGACCTGAGAGGCAAGGATTTGGCATGGGTAAAGTACATGCTGTATGGATTTCTTTCCTTAAGTATCCTGTCCCTTCTTATGTATTTATTCGCGCTTCAAATACCGGAAAAGCAGAAGTTGCTCACCACTATCAACTTGCTGTTTTTGATGCTGTTCCTCCTCACCATTGCCATTTATGCATTCAGACAGAAAACAGTTTTTGATACAAGCTTTGATTGGCTGGGGGATGTCGCAGATGGTTCAGCCCCAAACGAAAAGGTTGAGGGATTGCCCAAATATGAAAAAAGCGGCCTGAAAAGTGAGGAAATCGAACGTATCAACAACCAGCTGGATAGATTTATTCATGAAAAAGGATTCCTTGATCCTGAGATAAGTTTAACCACAATGGCAGAACAATTGGGCGTAGCACCTCATAAATTATCGGAAGTACTCAGTAAGCACCGGAAAACTTCATTTTATGATTTGATCAATTACCATCGTATTGAGGCCGTGAAATCCGCACTCCATGATCCTGCCAAGCGACATTTAAGTGTTTTGGGGATTGCTTATGATTGCGGTTACAACTCTAAATCTACATTCAACACCGCTTTTAAAAAGTTTACGGGTGTTAGCCCCTCTGAGTTCAAAAGCATAAAAACCTGATTTTCAGTCTTCTAAGAATTTCGCACGTCCTGGATTCCCAGGGAGTGGTTCGAACCATTTGGCTCGGTCGCGTACCTGGAGCCCTCTTGTGACTTTTGCATCATCATTTTTAAACAAAAAAAATCATGAGCGCAAAAAGCAATTTCAAAGGAAAAGTAACGGTGATCGGCGGTGGCCTTTCCCTTGTTGTCGTAGCATTAATCGCTTCGGCCCTTACAAAAGCAAAATTTCCAATTCCTGACGGTCCGTATTCTGTCGGCACCTTGCATCTGGAGCTTAGCGATTCCACACGAGCCGGAAGGACCTTGCAGGTTGATGTTTACTATCCGACCTCTGAACAGCATAACGAAACTGCTCCCTATCATCCCAATCCCGAAATTTTAGAAGAAGATTTGAGCGCCTTGTACGGAGTTCCGAAAATGTTGATCCGGAAAATCAGCAGATCAAAGGTTCCGGTGAAGGTACTGGCAGAACCCAAGCCGGATACGGCAGGACTTCCATTGCTCCTGTTCTCACATGGCTACAATGGCAGCCGGTTTCAGAACAGCTTCCTCCTTCCCCAACTGGCATCGAATGGGTATGTAGTGGTAAGTGTGGAGCACACGGGTTCTTCTGCCGGTACACTGTCGGCAACAGGAGTTCGCGGAGGCATTACTCCCTTTGACTCAGTGACGCACAACGTTTCCTTTAGCAACAGGGAGATCATAGAGTGGAGTGACGACCAAATTTTCACGCTGAATGCTCTTGAGCAACTGTGGAAAAGTAAATCCTTACCCGTTGATCTATCTATTGATTCATCAAAAATTGGGGTATTCGGACATTCATTTGGTGGCGCCACTTCGGCCAATACCTTGATACGGGATAGCCGCTTTAAAGCAGGAATCAATTTGGATGGTTTTTACTTCGGTGAGGGGCATTTGAAAGGCTTCGAGCAACCCTTTATGGAATTGAGGGCAGACAATAAACCCGCCAAGGAAATGACGGATAAAAACCTTGAAGAATGGAAGATGAGCCGGGAGGAATATCATGACTTCCTGTTTGTAGAGTGGAACAAGCGTTTGACTGGACTGGCAAGGGGTGGTTATGACAGTTTTGTAATCAAAGGTGCAAACCACATGAGTTTTTCGGATTTCTCGCTCATGTTTCCTTTCGGATTTATCACTGCACCCCAACGGGAGAAGCATCATGAAGCCACTTTCCACCTGGTACGCAATTTCTTTGACAAGCACCTGAAGCAACAGGAGGGGAAGCCGGTGCCACAGTATTTGAATGCTATCGTACAGAAAAATTAAACCGATAAAATCTCGCAGCATGAAAAAATTGAAGAATTTATTTTGGGTAACAATGGGTTTGCTGACGGTTGGTTTTCTGGCAGGCTCTTATGCAATTGCCCCCATTGCAACGGGCTATCCTGCAAAATATCTGTGCTCCTCTGTTTATGTAAACAAGATGCATCCAGATACTGTATGGCAGCGCTACATCCAACCGGAAAATCCGATTTTCAAACTGGTGGACTACACGATTAACCATGAATCAAAAACTGTGGAAGTACGATTGTATGGCTGGATCCTTCCATCCAGGGCAAGATTTACCGAAGGCTGTGGTTGCACACTTACCGATAACGCTGATGCAAGCCCCAGGGCTGAACCAAGCCGCGAAAACGTTATTCCAAATCGTGAATCAGATAGCCTGGAATGGCCACTTGGGACAAGCATAGCCCGATTATCCGGTCATGAAAAGATAAAAAGAGAAAAACTGCAAGAGCGATTGGAAGAGGAGTTCATAGAATGGCCAAATGCGCCCAGAAAAAACACATGGGGTGTGGCCGTAGTTTACAAAGACCAGCTTTGGGCCGAAAGGTATATGGATGGGATTGATAAGTACACGCCATTGCTCTCCTGGTCGGCATCCAAAAGCCTGACAGGAACACTGGCGGGCCGGTGGTTTACCCTTACAGGCGAACACTGGGATCAGCGGGCAAACTTACCACGAGCTGCAAGGGAGGCACACTCCGGAATTACCTGGAAGGACCTGCTTCAAATGCAGGGTGGCCTTGAATTTTCGGAAGTTTATCAGCCTTTTTCAGATGCAACCCGTATGCTTTACGAGAGCAGCAACATGGCGCTTTTTGCCAGCGAAAAAAATCAGGCCTATCCGGCCGGAACGCATTGGAGTTATTCCAGTGGCACATCCAACATAATTTCATGGTTAATCAAAGAGAAAACAGGCGGAACCCAAGGCTCATTTGAGCAATTTGCCCGAAAAGAGTTTTTAGATGTTTTAGGCATTCCGGAAGCGGTTTTTGAATATGACGCGAGCGGAACTTTTGTAGGTTCCAGTTACTTTCACGCCAGCCCACAGTCCTGGCTGAAAATAGCCTTGCTCTATAAAAACAAAGGGGACTGGTTTGGAAGGCAATTACTCTCGGATGAATGGATTGATTTTGCGCTAAGACCTGCATCCGATTCAAAAGGAAGGTATGGTGCGCAAATTTGGTTAAACAGAAAAACCGGTAAATCTGATAATCAACTGTTTCCCAAGCTGCCGGAGGATACCTTCATGTTTCAAGGTTACCAGGGACAATACATAGTCGTTATTCCTTCCTGGGACTTGATGGTTGTACGAATGGGCGTAATGCGCGACAAATCGTGGAGCATGGAACAATTAATTTTGGAAGTAGCTGGTATAGTAAAGAGTTGATATGTTTAAGTATCGGTGACCGAAATTTAAACACGCTCTAATCTATGCTTGTTTTTCCCAAACCTCATTCCGACGGGTATAATTTCATTTACAATCTTCCAGTTTCATTAATTTTACACTGCATGAAAAAATACTTCGCTGGCGCACTCTTTTCCATACTGGCTTCCATGACCATATATGCACAGGATACCATTCCGCATGTGCAGGGTAAAGTGACGATTTCGGTAAAAAACGGAACTATAGAGTGCGACCTCATACTGTCCAATATGCCTCGGCTCAGCGACTACTACATCCGGTTAAATTCCGGTATGAATATCAGGTATATAAAGAATGCAGAGGAGGGAATGTCGCCGCTAAAATATGAAAGATCGCTGCAGGACACCTTGTCTTACGGCGAATCATTAGCCTATTATATTCCGGCCTTTAACAAATCCGGGAAATATCTTCCGCATGCTATCCACTTCAATTATGTGGGGATGTATCCCGTGATCACTGATACCACAAGCGTGGTGGACTGGAGAGGCAACATTGCATTCAACGGCACAACCCTTCGCGCCGATGGCATTCAAAGTGCCTGGTGCCCCATACTCTACGATGTTAAAACAGATACGAGGTACGAAAAAGTCACCTATGACCTGGATGTAACCTGTAATGATTGTAAGGTGATTTACGTGAACGGCAGCCCACCCGTATCCGGCACACGCGCTCTGGTGAAAAGCGCCACCTCCCAGGACCTTACCATGTTTGCCGGGGATTTTAAATCTGTATCCATCAACGGCAACTATTTTCTGAATCCCGATGCGGACGATCAGCAGCTCGCCGAACTGGAAAAGACCCTCCATTCCTACCAGGTTTATCTGGAGAAAAAAACAGATATCCCCTACAAGGGCAAAGCGGTGTATATTCAAACCACACCCGTATCCAAATATAACTCCTGGTTGTTTGCATCCTACCCAACTATTGTCAAAGTAGGTTGGGATGAAGGCATGAAGTCGTTTTTAAGCAAAAGCAACGGAAGCGGCTTCATGCAATACATGGCACACGAACTGGCACATTATTATTTTGGCACCTTCCGCGACTTCAATTCAGAGCTGGGCGATATGATAACAGAAGGCTTTGCCGAATTTTTAGCGCTGCATATTACACGTGCGTATATCAGCGACAGCCTTTACCTTGAGGAGTTGCAATCAAAAGCCGGCGAAATGCGCAATTTCAACCCCAAACCGATCGCCAAAATCAGTTCGAAGAGCGATTACGGGGATCGGGAGTTGTATGTCTATTATTATGCGCCACTCATATTTTCGGCTATTGAAAAAGAGATCGGAGAGGAGAAGATGTGGGAATGGATAAAAGTGCTGCTGCAATCACCGGCAGTATTTACCAATTACCAGTTTCTTGAACAGACATTGAATAAAGTGATGAACGACGAAGCCGGATTTGAGTCGTTGTGCGAGAAATACTTTCGCTCCGAAAGCGCCTTTCAAAATGCGGCTTCGACACTCAATCTCCTTGCTGACGAACCGTCATACGATGTCGACGAGAAGCCCGTTGCCAAAACTTATTACTATTTTTTCTTTTCAGGGCCGTATAGGGATGCGGGGTCGTCACAAAACCGGGTGATCAAACACACCGATATTTTACAAATTACCTGCACACCGGATGAGTTATCGAATATGGCACGGTCTGTTTTTAAAAGGCTCAATGATGAATGTGAAAATGACGCAGGCTGCACTTCGGATTTTAACACATTCGATTCAATGGAAAAGGCGCAGGCTGCTTTGCAGCGTTGGCTGGGGCGATATGGTAAAAATGTCACTATGCTTGAAAAAATACTGGAACCCTGACCCAACAAATCCCTCTTCCTCCCGATATATGGATTTCTTTATGCAGAAGCAATTGCAACGCAAACCAAAAATTTGCAATAACGACGCACAACAACGTAACGAACGGCGTAGATTAATCCCCACACAATAAACAAAATAAAAAACATGAAAATATTTACTTCCGTTTTACTCGTGTTTTCATTGATAATCATTGGTGTCCCGCAAAAGGCACAGGCCCAGTGTACAACAGGCTACTCACAAATCATTGTCCATATTGTTCCGGATACTTACCCGAATGAAACAAGTTGGGATATAAGGGATACCGCAAATACGATTATTGCGAGTGGTACCATCAATGATGATACGCTTTGCTATCCCACCGGCGACCTGCTTCATTTTACCATTTATGATTCATACGGCGATGGCATATGTTGCGGGTATGGAAAAGGTTCCTACGAAGTGTATCTCGACGGTAATTTGGTTGCATCGGGCGGCGCGTTTCCTTATGAAGAAACTACATACTTTAATTATCCTCCCGGTTTAATCAGCGCAAAACTTGTCAACGCGTATCAGCAGTTGATGGATCATTGCAACAATACAGCCCTGCTGTCTCCTGCTCAATTAAATGCCTTAGCCGACAGTATTCATCAATACCATTTTTATCTCGCGGATAATCTTCCGGTAATTTCAGCGGCCTTCGACCTTATCAATTGTTACGACGCCAATACAGGCCCGATGTTTCTAGGTGCGGCTACAGCGGGTGGTTTTCCGAACACGCCGGGCGCCCTTGACGGTTTTGAATATGACCGGGCGATATACCTGGTACAGCAGGAGTTATTTGAAGTCTTGTATACCAAAGATAAAATAGCCCAATACAGCACCTTCCTGAATGGCAGGAAATACCTGACTTCCAGTTATTTCCCCGGCGCCTGCCCATTGCCCGTTGACTCCGCCCAGACATACATTGCAACCGTTAATGCCTCGATGCCGACCGATTGGGGAAGACCTACGGCGTGGTCCTCCACACCCGCACGGAGACCAACAGGGTATTACCTTGCTCCGGGAAGTATCGGGAGCGTGAAGGTTCCGGCGGCTATGGTCAATAAGGGTTTCAGGATATTGGTCGGCGCTCACTCCTTTGATCTCTCCGGAAGAAACAATGTCAGGAGATTTTTCAGGGTGACGACTACACTGCCCATCACGGATACCATTACCCAGATAGCCAATCCGTTTGGCGGGGGCATTTACATCCTTACGCCTTATGAGGCCGCACTGGGTATCGTTCAGGTGGAACTGACCAATGTCGTTCCGGCGCCGTTCTTTTCAGCAAAGTCGTTTAGCCAGACTTCGCTCCAGGAATGGAAGGACGAGCAGCGCCACCACCCGGCCCCCTGGGCAGATTTTGAAACCGAGAAATATATGATGCAGGTGCCCACCAACTGGATCTATAATTATGAAGACCCGGTCACCCTGATGCAGGATTGGGATGACCGCATGGATGTTGTCTCCACCCTGTTAGGTTATCCGCTGATCAGGAATAATACGCTCCTGTACCTGCAGGTCGACGTCGATATCATGTATGGCGTTTATGGCATCGGCAATCCGCAGATCAACAATATCTATAATCCCCTGGCGCCTGAAAACGGAAACAAGAACCACTGGTTTTTAAAGCCGGGCAATACGTTCTGGGAGACCGAGTTTCACGAAATGGGACACGCGCAGTTGTTCAGCAAGTTTCCCGGCGAGACCGAAGCGGCGGTCAATTTGCTGGCCGCAGCGATTTACAACCGGCTATACGGGATGGATATTGACACCGCGCTCGGCGAGTCTTTTGACAATCACCCGCAGATCACCCGCGATCAGGCGGCAATGAACTGGATGGTCACGCCAAATTTCCGCGCCGGAAACCCCATGGATATTTCCAACACAACCAAAGACGAAGTGCGCTACCAACAGCGCGGCTACGCAAAATATGTGGAAATGGCCGCCCTTTTCGGCTGGGAGTCGATCGATTCCTTTTACAGAAAAGAGAACCTGGACTTCATCGCCCAAACGCCGAGCGATACCTTATCGGAGGTTGACAGCCGGATTTTGCGTCTTTCGAGGACGGCAGGCGCAGATTTGCGTCCGCTCATCCATTTCTGGGGCGTTCACCCGAAAAACGCGGCAGTGCTCAAGACAGCCATTGAAGCCGAAAACCTGCAACCCTCGAAACTGATTTGCGACCGGTTGACGCATTACAAAGAAATCCTTCCGGCCAACAACGCGGAATTCCTGGTGCATGCCAATGCTTTTTTTGGCGGCAGCATACCTCCTGGTGGCGACCCGGATTACGGGTCGGGCTGGTACAATATCTGGAAGACGCAGTACGATTCGACACTCGGCACGCTGGGCAAGCAGGCCATGCAAAACATCATTGACCTCTATTTTCCTGGCGGTTGTCCGCCGCCGGCCCCCGCGCCGATTGTAACCGTGACAAGCCAAAGCATTTGCGCCGGACAGTCTGCGACTTTGACCGCGAGCGGGGCGGCGTATTATCAATGGAGCAACGGCGAAACGGGGAACAGCATCATTGTCAGTCCGACCGAGACTGCCACTTATACGGTCATCGGAAAAACGGC
>CALMBD010000010.1 GCA_937861115.1 uncultured Bacteroidota bacterium
ACTGGTCGTTCGGCGATTATTTTAAAAAGGAAGCCATCGAGTGGTCGTGGGAACTCCTGACAGAGGTGTACAAAATCCCCAAAGACCGGCTCTACGTATCCGTTTTCAAGGGCGATGAAAAGGAAAAACTGCCCTTCGACCAGGAAGCCTACGACGAGTGGAAGAAATATATCGCCGAAGATCGCATACTCGCTTTCGGCAAAAAAGAGAATTTCTGGGAAATGGGCGATCAGGGTCCCTGCGGCCCCTGCTCCGAAATACACGTCGACCTCCGCCCCGACGCCGAACGCGCCAAAACGGACGGGAAACTGCTCGTCAACAACGACGACCCCAATGTGATCGAGGTGTGGAACAACGTATTCATGGAGTTCAACCGCAAAGCCGACGGCTCGCTCGACGAACTGCCCGCCAAATCGGTCGACACGGGCATGGGCTTCGAACGCCTCTGCCGCGCCGTCCAGGGTTCGGCGTCGAACTACGACACCGACCTCTGGCGCCCGCTGTTTACGTTCCTCGAAAATGCCACCGGCCACCGCTATGAAGGCACTTATCCGCCCGCTCCGACTACAACCGGGGGCGGCGAGGGCCCCTGGCTAAAAAGCGACGTGGCCATGCGCGTGGTCGCCGACCACCTGCGGGCGGTGAGTTTCACCATCGCCGACGGCGAAATGCCCTCCAACACAGGCGCCGGCTATGTTATCCGCCGCATCCTGCGCCGTGCCGTGCGCTACTATTATTCCTTCCTCGGACAGAAAGACCCGGTGATGTTCCGCATGGTGCCCATCCTGGCAGAGGAATTCCGCGATGTTTTTCCCGAACTGAAGGCACAGGTAGATTTTGTGTCGCGGGTGGTACTGGAAGAGGAAAAGGGCTTTCTGCGCACGCTGGAATCGGGCCTGAAACGCATTGAAAATATTGATATTCAGAATAATACCGTGACGGGTCAACAGGCTTTCGAACTGTTCGACACCTACGGGTTCCCCTTCGACCTCACCCAACTGCTCGCCCGTGAAAAAGGCTGGAGTGTCGACGAAAAAGGTTTCAATGCTGCCCTGCAGGAGCAGAAAAGCCGCTCCCGGAAAGACGCCGCCAAGGAAGTCGGCGACTGGGTGGTTTTGCGCGACAGCAATACATTCGAGTTTGTCGGTTACGACCAGTTGGAAATAACCGACGCCAAGGTGATCAAGCACCGCACGGTCATGCTGAAAGGCCAGCCGCAATACCAGATCGTCCTCAACCGCACGCCTTTTTATCCTGAAGGCGGCGGCCAGGTAGGCGATACAGGCTACATGACCTTCGGCCCAAACGAAAAAATACGCGTGCTCGACACCAAGAAAGAGAATGACCTGGTGATCCACATTGTCGACCGGCTGCCGGAGTTCGTTATGGACCGCACGGTAGAATGTGCGGTGGATGGCTGGAAACGCCACCTGACCGAAAGCAACCACTCGGCCACACACCTGCTGCACGCCGCGTTGCGCCGCGTACTGGGTACGCACGTTCAACAAAAAGGTTCGTACCTCGACCACGAGACGCTGCGCTTTGATTTCCAGCATTTCCAGAAAATGACCGATGAGGAAATCGCGCATGTAGAGCGGCTGGTCAATGAAAAAATACGCGAAAACATCGCCCTCGACGAAGCGCGGCAACTCCCCATCGAGGAGGCCAAAAAGTCGGGCGCCATGATGTTGTTCGGCGAAAAATACGGCGAAACGGTGCGCATGATCACCTTCGACCCGGCCTACTCGCGCGAACTCTGCGGCGGCTGCCACGTAAAACAGACCGGCCAGATCGGTTTCTTCAAGATCACGGCCGAAACAGCCGTGGCTGCGGGGGTGCGCCGCGTGGAGGCCGTAACGGCCAAAGGCGCCGAAGCATACGTCGCCGATATGGAAAAAGAAGTGTCGGCCATCAAGAACACACTGAAAGCCAAGGATTTGGCAAAAGCCGTGGAATCGCTGCAGGAAGACAACAAACGCCTGCAAAAAGAGGTCGAACGTCTGGTACAGGAGCAGGCCGGCAGTCTGCGCGAGGGTCTGCGTGCCAACGCTGTCCAGATCGGCGGAGTCAATTTCATCGCAGCCGTGCTGCCCGTCGGCGACGCCAATGCCGTCAAAACCCTGGCCTTCGAACTCGAACGCGAACTGGGCGATGCCGTGATCGCTTTCGGCTCCGTGGCCAACGACAAGCCCCTGCTTACGGTTCGTATAAGCGATAACCTGGTCAAGGAAAAAAGCCTGAATGCCGGGACGATCGTGCGCGAACTGGCGCAGAAATACCTCAAGGGCGGCGGCGGCGGTCAGCCGTTTTTTGCAACGGCAGGCGGCAGCGACGCAAGCCGTTTACAGGAAGCGGTGGATGCCGTGAAAGGATATCTGGGGTAATGGTATCCCGGACTTCCAGGTCCGGGTATGTACTCCGGACCCGGAAGTCCGGGGTACGGTGTATTTACTCTTCCAGTTCCACCTTTTCCCTTTTTCCAAGTCCCAGCCTTTCCAGTCCCCGGTCGAATAGCCAGTACACCACCGGCACCACGATCAGCGACAGGAACATCGAGGAGTTCAACCCCCCGATAATGGCCCAGGCCAGCCCGTTCTTCCAGTCGGCGCCGGCGCCCTGGGCCAGGGCGATAGGCAGCAAGCCGATCACCATGGCAATATTGGTCATGAGGACCGGCCGGAAGCGGAGTTTGGTGGCCTGAAGCAGCGATTCCCGCAGGGGAGTGCCGCGCTCGCGCAAATGGTTGGCAAAGTCAACCACCAGTATGGCGTTTTTCCCGACCAGCCCGACAAGCATCAGCAGACCCAGGCCTGTGAATACGGTCAGGTTCTCGCGCGCCAGCGCCAGCGCCAGGAAAGCGCCGATGATCGACAATGGAATGGAGAACAACACCACCAGCGGATACACCCAGTTGTCGTACAGGGCCACCATGATGAGGTAAACGAGCACCAGCGACGCCCACAAGGCAAAACCCAGGGTGCCGATGCCCTGTTCCTGCCGTTTCAGGTCGCCGCCGTACTTGATCTCCGTGCTCGGGGGCAGGGGCATGGCGTCGAGCCTGGCCTTGATGTCGCGGCTGACGGAGCCGTTGGGGCGGCCGATCACCTGTGCCGTGAGCATGACGGAAGTCACGCGGTCGCGGCGTTCGAGGCGGGTGGGCGCCGTACTTTCCCGGATATCGGCGAATTGTTTGAGGTAGACCGTATTGCCCAGGGGGTTGACGAACGACAGACTGCGTATATCGTCGGCGCTGCGCCGGTCGAAGGCATCCAGCCCGATGCGGATGGGGTACTCGTAATCGCCGTCGCGGTACTGGGCGTCGCTATTGCCACTGAAGGCGGTTTGCAGCGTAAGCCCCACCTGCGCCATGGCGAGTCCGTAGTCGGCCATACGCTGGCGGTTGACCTCCACACGCACCTCCGGGTTGCCGCCCTGCACAGTGGGTGTGATCTCGACACAGCCGGGCACAGCCGCCATTTCGCGTTCCACGCGGGCCGACAGCGCCAGCAGGCTGTCGAGGTCGGGGCCGTTGAGCATGATCTCGATGGGCGAGAACGACAAACCCACGATATCGATGGGCGAGGCTTTTATTTTCGCGCCGGCAATCAGTTCTTCCAGTTTCACCTTGGCTTTTCGGGCGTATACGACGGTAGGTTCCATGCGTTTTTCGCCGAATGGCGTCAGAAAAACCTGTATTTCGGCAAAATAGGGCGTGTTCAGGCCGAAGGATTTGTTGTTGGTACCCACGGTGGAAAAAGTACGCACCACGTCGGGCTGCTGGCGCAGCCAGGCTTCTACCTGACGGGTTACCTCGTTGGTTTGCCGCAGGGCGGCGTCTTTGGGCAGTTCGATCTCGAGCAGGAACTCGCCGCGTTCGCCGGTATCGAAAAAGGCATTGCCAATGTATCCTTTGGTGAGCAGCAGGAAAGAGCCGAAAAACAACCCCGTAGCGATAAGCAGGGTAGCCGCCCGCGTTTTCCAGTCGCGCAGGGCCCATCCGAGTACGCTTACAAAACCATCAGACAGCCATTCCAGAAAATGTTCGAAGCGCAATACGATGCGCCCGGCGATGTTGCTGCCCTTGAACCGGTACACTTTGGCAAAACGCGAGGTGAGCCAGGGCACCAGCGTGAAGGATACGAACAGCGACATCAGGGTACTGGTCAGCACCGTCATGCAGAACTGGCGGAGCAGGTTGGGCACCATGCCTACCGAAAGAATGATGGGCAGAAAAACCACCACGTCGACCAGGGTGATGCTGACGGCCGTAAAGCCGATCTCCACACGGCCATCGTATGAAGCCTGGACGCGGTTTTTGCCCATTTCCAGGTGGCGGTAAATGTTCTCGATCACCACAATGGCGTCGTCGACCAGGATACCGATCGCCAGCGACAGGCCGAGCAGCGACAACAGGTTGAGCGAATACCCGAATACCTTCATCATCACGAAGGTGCTGACGATCGAAGTGGGTATCGACACCAGTACGATCAGCGCGTTGCGCAGGCTGTGCAGGAACAGGAGCATGACCAGCGCCACGAGCAGAACGGCGATAAACAGGTCGTGGATGACCGCATCGGTAGCGGCCTTGGTGAAGGTACTGCTGTTGGCCACCACCTGAAAATGCAGCCCTTCCCTGGCATAGGTTTTTTCCAGTACCCTGATCCTTTCGAGCACCAGATTGGCCATATCCACCGCGTTGGCGTCGCCCTGCTTGCGGATGACGAGGCCCACGGCGGGCTGCCCGTCGGTTCGGCAGATGACTTCCTGATCGCGCATGCCGTCCTGTACTTCGGCGATATCCTTGATATAGATGGAAGCGCCAAACCTGCTTTTACCCACTACCAGGTTGCGGATATCGTCGAGGGATAGAAATTTGCCGGCGAGGCGAATGCGCAACTGGCCTTCGGCGCCCGTCACTTTGCCCGTGGGGAAGTCGAGGTTGGCCGCCTGTACCGCCTGCGCCACCTGGAGCAGCGACAATCCGTACTGTTCAAGCCGGGCGCTGCTGATATTGATCTTGATCTCGCGTTCTTCACCACCGAGCACACTCACCTGCGCCACGCCCTGCAGTTGGGCGATCTCGGGCACCACCCGGTTCTTGACCAGGTCGTAAAACGCCGTTCCCGTGAGGTTGCCGGCTACAGCGAGTCGAACGACGGGCAATTCATCCAGCGCAAATTTGTTGATGACCGGTGTGCGCACCTCCTTCGGAAAAGAAGATTGTATCTGGTTGATCTTGCGCTGCATCTCCTGCACCGACTTGTCGATGTCGGCATCCTGGTTGAGTTCAACGCTGATAAAGGATGAATTCTCCTGGGAACCAACCTGTATCTGCTCGATCCCTTCGAGGGAAGAAATGGCGTCTTCAATGGGCTTGCTCACCGTATTCTCCACCTCCGATGGTGAAGCGCCGGGGTAGATCGTGATGATGGTCACCACCGGCGGGCTGAATTTCGGCACCATCTCGATGGGCAGGCTGAAGTAACTGGCCACCCCCATAAAAGTTAATACGGCGAAGACGACGATGATGAGGGAGGGGCGGCGTATGGATAGTGCAGTGATATTCACGATGGATGGAAAAGACGGTGGGCGGCAAAGTTAAGCAGGACGAGGGTGGAATTCAGAATGAACTGCCGGAGTTCGTTTTCTTGTAATGCCATTGGTATGCAGTAGTCTAAAAAATCATCCTCAAATCAGTACAGTTCGTATATTTCGAATCAAAATTTAGTAGACATCTTTTATAAGCAACCCTATGAAAAAAATTTACCTGATTTATTTATTCGCAGGCGCCATTTGCCTTATTCCCAAACACACCACTGCCCAGTGCGGGATCGGGATAGATCCGGGTGAAAATGTCTATTTGTGTTCCGCCCCGCAAACCAGAGGCCTAATTGCCGATATATCCGGTCCGAACATTGGATTGGCGTGGACCAACCTTGCGGGAACTGTCCTGACCAATTATTATATTAATAATGTAAATGTTGTTCAGACAACAAGTTATGTTGTTGAAGTAAAGTGCCTCGATTACGCAAATAATGCGATCCAAAATGGTGATTTTGAAAGCGGCAATTCCGGTTTTTATTCCGATTTGACCTATAATCCGGGCGACCTTACGATTCCGGGGACATACGATGTACTGACCAATCCCTTGCTTTCGAACCCCGGTTTCGCTCCGTGTACCGATCACACTTCCGGGGCCGGTAATATGATGGCTATGAACGGCCCGGCATTGCCGGGGTACGACCTGTGGTGTCAAACCGTACAGGTAACTCCATTCACGGAATACTATTTTTCTTTCTGGGCTACCCCTATAACGTCGGAGAACGCCGGGGGAATCAATTTTCTGATTAACAGTGAAGTGCTCGCTTCCATACCCAAGTTGCATGTACCCTGCAGTTGGAAAAATCGCAGTGGCATCTGGATAAGCGGCGCTGCGACGACAGCCGAAGTATGCATTGCGAAAAGCTCGAGCCTGGTTCAGTATGCAGCGCTGGATGATATTGCCCTGGTACCTGTCCATCGCATCAAAGATACCGTAACCGTGCATGTGGTCGATATCGTTGCCAAAGCGACGCCACCGACATCCTATATCGACTGTGAAGGCGCGACCCTCACCCTGAGTGGAATCGGTTCTACGGTTCATCCTCAGGTAACTTACAACTGGTCTACACCGGATGGCAATATTGTGTCGGGTCAGAATACGCTAAATCCCGTGGTAAACGCCGCCGGCACCTATACCCTTACCGTTAGTCTCAACGGCAGCATTGGCGATTGTACCAAAACCGCTACGGTGAAGGTGGTTTCGCTCAACCAACCGCATGCAAGTATCACGGCTCCGGTGAGTGCTCCCTGTTTAGGAACAGTCCAACTCAATGGCAGTTCTTCACAACCGGCGCAGTCTTCCTTTCAATGGACCGTCATCGACGGTGGGAATATCGTATCGGGCGCAAACAGCGCCACCGCTTTGGTAGACCAGTCCGGCACTTACGGCCTGCTGGTGACCAACACCAACACCGGTTGTACGGCAGAGGCCACGGTTACACTTATCGATCCGCCGCTGCCCATCGCGAGTGCAAGCGCTACGGCAATCGGTTGCTCCCACCCACTGTCGACCCTTTCGGGAACAGGTTCTTCTTTCGGGTTAGGTTATACTTATAACTGGTCCACAACAGACGGCAATATTGTTTCGGGGCAAAACAATATCAATGCTACAGCCGATACGGTGGGCACCTATATGCTTCAGGTGACCAATACCCTTAACCTGTGTACCGCAACCTTTACGGTCACAGTGACGTCGGATACAACCACGCTACCCGTGCAAATACTGGCAGCCGATACCCTCAACTGCAACCAAACCAATATTACCCTTGCCGTCGACAGCACCACCTATGGAGTGAACAATGTTTATACCTGGACGGCCCTTTCCGGTGGCAACATCGTCTCGGGCGCCGATTCGCTGTCGCCGGTAGTGAACGCCCCGGGGCTTTATGCCCTGCTTGTCAGCGATACACTCCAGGCCTGCACGGGCACAGATACCATTGCTGTAATGGCCGACACCTCCGCCCTGACGGCTATCGCAAATGCGCCCGACGTCCTGACCTGTACTTTTGCTGAAGTCATGCTCAATACAAACGGCTCAAGTATTGATTCGCTGTTGACCTATGCATGGAGTACGACGGATGGCAATATCGTTTCGGGCGCCGATTCACCCGCTCCCCTTGTAAACGCCCCGGGTATTTATCATCTCCTGCTGACCAATCCGGCCAACGGCTGCACGGCCACCGATGTAGCGGAAGTCATAGCCGACGTTTCAGCGCCATTATTATCCATCCTGCCCCCCGGCATGATCAATTGCGTTCAGGATACGGTCGCGCTTCATGTCGACAACTCAGCTATCCTTCCAAATTACATATATGACTGGACAGCCCTTTCCGGTGGAAATATCGTATCGGGAGCCGACTCCCCCACCCTCCTGGTCGATGCCCCGGGCGCTTACCAACTCCTGCTCACAAACCCCGCCAACGGCTGTACGGCAACCGATGTGGCGGAAGTGCTGGAAGACGTGGCGGAACCTGCCGTCGCGTTGAATGTATCGGATGTACTCAACTGCCATAATACCACCGTTACGCTGGAAAATACCGGAACAAACGGCTCAACGCCACTCAGCCATGTTTGGACCCTGCCCGACGGCACAATGGAAACAACCGGCGCAACAACAAACCTGAATGTCAATGAACCGGGAAATTATACCCTCCTGGTAACCAATACCCAGAACGGCTGTACAACCACGGCAATTGCCGACGTGGTGCAGTACGATCCCGTTACAGCCGCTCTCGTTTCCCAACTGGACGCCACCTGCTTCGGCGCTGCCGACGGCGCGATCAGTACAACTGCCCTCGGCGGCGACGGCTTACTCGCCTACCTGTGGAACAACGACGCGACAACTCAGAATCTGGAGGATATTCCTGCCGGTACTTACTCCCTCACCGTCACTGACGGAGAAAACTGTACGGCGGAACTGGTGGTTACGGTCGGTCAGCCGGCTGAGTTGCTCGCTAATGCCACATCAACAGCGGTATCGACTGTCGGCGCCAGCGACGGAACGGCATCCGCCGACCCGCAGGGCGGAACCATGCCTTATGCCTATCATTGGAGCAATGACGCCGTGACGGCAACCATCACCGATCTGCCTGCAGGCTTTTATTCCGTGACGGTCACCGACGCCAACGGTTGCTCGGCTGTACAAACAGTAGAGGTGTTCGGCGGACTTTGCGCCCTTGAAGCCGATGTTGAGACCATCGATGCTCCCTGTCCCGGAACTGCCGGAGGGCAGGCCACTGCTACTCCCATCGGCGGCACAGGCCCGTTTGAGTATACCTGGACCTCCGGCTCGATGGAACAAACTGCGACCGGGCTGGCTGCGGGTGCCTACAGCGTTACAATCACCGACGCCAACGGTTGCACGGCCACAGCTACCGCGCAGATCAATGCAACAGACCTCGAAGCGCCTGTCATTCAGGTCGCTTCATCCACGGTTGTATTGGGGACAACAGGCGCGGTCAGTTTAAGCCTCCAAACGCTCGGCGCAATAGTTTCCGACAACTGCGCACTGGAATCTGTTCAGATTGTTCCCGACAAGTTCGATTGTTTCGATCTGGGCGAACAAATGGTGAGCATCACGGCGCAGGATGCGTCGGGGAACGCAACCACGCAAAGCATTACCGTGACCATCGTTGATGCCGAAGCGCCGGTACTCCAGTGCCCCGCGTCGGTCATGCGCTGCAATACCGACAATCTGGTGGAGCACCCCGCTCCGGTGGCTTTCGACAACTGCCTGATACTGGGCGGAACATTCAGCCAGCCGTCGGGTCTGCCGAGTGGTTCGGTATTCCCGGAAGGGACAACCGTTAATACCTATACATTCACCGACCAGCAGGGCAACGCCGGCAGTTGTTCGTTCGAGGTGACCATCCTCAGTCCCTTGACGGTCAGTCTCGACACCCTGATCCACGATATCGACAACCAGCAGGTGGGCAGCATTCAGGTTACCGTTGGAGGCAGCATGCCGGGTTACACCTACAACTGGCTGCTGAACGGCGACGTAGTGGGAAATACAGAAGACCTCGGTGGTTTGGGGCAGGGCTTTTACAGCCTGCTGGTGACCGATGCATTCGGTTGCACGACACAGGCCGGGCCCTATGAATTGAGCAGTCTGGTAAACACCCAAAACCAGCATGTGATTGATCTCATCGATGTCTTTCCGAATCCAAGTACGGGGCTTGTGTTTGTGGTATTGCCCGAAGCGCTACTGGATGAGGAACTGCACCTGCAGGCCTATGATGCGACAGGCCGAAGGGTATGGGAACAATATGCACAGAGGCAGAAACGGCTTACTATTGATCTGAATAATGTTGCCGGAGGGATTTACGCCATACGCATAAGCACGAAACAAGGGCAAATTCTGAGACCCGTTATTGTGGCCCGATAAAAATGCATAATCCGGCCTCTTAAAATTTTAGTTTTCAAAATCAACAGGGCATCCCGCAGATTCTCGCATCCTGCAAGAATCTGCGTTTTTTTATGCGGCATTCTGGTGGAAAAACTATTGGTTTTACCCGCACACATGAATTCCAGAAAGGTTTTTAAATAATTTAACCTGCTGTTTATAAGATATTTATATTTTTCAACGTAAAAATACGTCAAATAGCCTAATAAATAGTTGCATAACGACAAAAGGCGTTTTATCTTTGTTTTATCATTCGATTAAATCCTTTCCGGGCGGAGTCCCGGGGCCTGTTATGCAAAAACTCACCAAAGCGGAAGAAGACGTCATGCACCTGATCTGGGAGATCGGCAGAGGAACAGTCAGCGACCTGCTGGAAAAATTTGAAGGTGAAAAGCCGCCGCACAGCACCGTATCGAGTGTGGTACGCATCCTGGAGAAAAAGGGATTCGTCGGCCACAAGGCCTACGGCAAAACGCACGAGTATTTCCCCCTTATCAGCAAGGACGATTATGGCCGTCGCTCGCTGGGCGACGTGCTGCGTAATTATTTCGACGGATCGGTTACCCGACTGGTGTCGCACCTGGCAGAAGCGGAAAACCTGGACAAGGACGACCTGGAAGAACTGATGCGCATACTCGATAAATCTTAAAACCCATGCCGCCATGAGCACTTATGCAGCAATTCTTTTCCAGGTATTATTTGCCGTGTCCGCATTGGGGCAACAAATCGCCGATACCACCTTCACTTTTCCCATTGCGCGGCCCGCATATGCTTTCGGCCAGGGCAGCGTTGTGGCTGTAGACGCGGCACACAATAATTTTCATACCCTCGACGGGCGATACGCCCCCTTCGGAAAGGTATTGGCAAACGACGGTTACCGCCTTGTTTCCAACGACGTACCCCTCACACCGGAGGCACTGAAAACATATCGGATTTTTGTCATTTCAAACCCCCTGGACAGTTCCAATACCGCCAACTGGCAGTTGCCGACGCCATCAGCATTCAGTGACACAGAAATTTCGGCGCTGAATACCTGGGTTAAAGCGGGAGGCAGCCTTTTGCTCATCGCCGATCACATGCCATTTGCCGGGGCAGCACACGACCTGGCAAAATCATTCGGCTTCGATTATCTCAACTGTTTCGCATTCGACAACCGGCGCCGGAGCCTCGAACGCTTTTTCAAATCCAACGGCACACTCGCTTCCAACGCCCTGACGCAAAGCATAGATACCGTGATTACTTTCACCGGCAGCGCATTCAGGATACCTCCCGGCGCGGCTCCCTTTTTATTGCTCAGGGATTATACCCTGCTTTCGCCGGAGGTCGCCTGGCAATTCGAGGAAAATACCCCGGCGACAAGGGGCGAGGGTTATTATCAGGGTGCCTCCATGTCCTATGGCAAAGGGCGGGTAGTGGTCATGGGCGAGGCTGCCATGTTTACCGCCCAACTCTCCGGACCCAACCGATCGCCGGTGGGCCTCAACCGCCCCGAAGCGCGCCAAAACAATCAACTATTGCTAAATATCATCCACTGGCTCGACGGGCTGTGACCTCCAGCGGCTTTTCAGGCGGGAGACTTTGTTAATACGGACACCATGGCAATCATATTCTTACTTAAACTGACAATCTGCTGGGGCTTTTTTGCCCTGTTGTACACGTTATTGCTCCAGCGGGAGACGTTTTTCCGTGCCAATCGTATATACCTGCTCGGCTCGGCGCTGGCGGGCGCCATGATGGCGCTGCCGGGCGATTGGCTGTTCGGTTCACCCGACGAAGCACCCGCCGGACAGATCGTGTTGCCGGTTATTTCTGCCGGGCTGGAATATGTGGAAACGACTACCCGCCAATCGAACTGGTTCGACTATCTGTGGATCTTGTATAGCATGGGCGCCCTGGTAACCCTGTTCCGGCTGTTCTGGGGCCTGTCGAAGATTTTCCGGATGCGGATGAATGGCACGGCATCCGATTTGTCCGACGGCTGTATACTGGTCACATCGACAGAGGTTAACGTACCTTTTTCGTTTTTCAAATGGATTTTCGTGCCCGCCGGCGGCAGTGACCGGCACTCCGAAAGTTGCCCCAACTCCGATG
The DNA here is from genome assembly GCA_937861115.1 of uncultured Bacteroidota bacterium. Lineage (GTDB taxonomy): Bacteria > Bacteroidota > Bacteroidia > Chitinophagales > Saprospiraceae > M3007. Next base: position 12,098 of record CALMBD010000010.1, read on the forward strand.
CCATGCTCGCACACGAACGCGCCCACGCCCTGGGCTGGCACAGCGCCGATGTGCTCCTGATGGAATTGTTGTGTGTCGCCTTCTGGTTTCATCCGCTGGCCCACTGGTACAGGCGCAGCCTGCGCACCATACATGAATACCTGGCCGATGCCGAAGCATCGGAACAAACCGACAAAAAACAATACGGCCTGATGTTGATCCGGCAGGCGCATCCAGGTATATCGCTTGCCTTCGTCAACCATTTCTTTCAATCACCACTCAAACAACGACTCCTTATGCTCACCCGGCACACCTCTCCCGCGCTGCAGGCCTGGAAATACAGCCTTGCACTACCCGTGTTCATCCTGACAATTATGGTTGCGCGCCAGACATCAGCACAGGCACAACAGGATAAAACCCGGCAAACCGGGAACTCGTTTGAACTCTATGAAATCGATCGGCTGCCCGAATATCCGGGCGGCGAGAAAGCCATGTCCCGATTCCTTGCCGAAAACATCGAATACCCTGCCGGTGCAAAGCGCGATTCAGCGGAAGGCGTGGTAGCCGTAAAATTTGTGATCGACGATACCGGAACAGTCACCGGCATTGAAAATGTAACAACCAATGCGCGACCGGATCTTGTTGAAGAAACCATCCGCGTTGTCGGAATGATGCCCAAATGGACGCCCGCCCGAAAAGACGACAAGCCGGTCAAAGTGATCTTTACCCTGCCCGTCCGGTTCAAACTGAAGTAATTTCCTTATTTTTCAACAATAACTTAAGCTATGAAACACAGTACTTTTTTCACCCGCCTGCTGGCAGGTGCAACACTATTCCTGTTGGCATTGGCGCCGATTTTCGCCCAACAATCTGCTGATTCGCCCGAAAAAATGCCGGAATACCCCGGAGGCATGACTGCATTGATGCAGTACATGGACGACAACATGATTTATCCCGAGGAGGCCAAAAAAGAAAAGGCGGAGGGGACAATCTTTGTAAAGTTCACGGTAAATACGGACGGTTCGATCAGCGATATAAAAACCGTCAACGAGGGCGCTCCAATGCGCCCCGACATGGTGCTGGAGGCGATTCGTGTCGTGAAAGGCATGCCAAAATGGGCGCCCGCACAGAAAGCCGATAAAGTTGTCAGCGTCGAAATGACACTGCCGGTCATGTTCAAACTGGGTTGATCGGGGGAAAACGGACGGAGTATATTATGACAGGACCAACAGTTTTTTTGCCGCTTCCTGCAAGTCCTGTCATAATTACTCTTTTCCAGGGCCGCTTAAAACCGGACCGACAGCCTCGTAAACAACCTCATCCCGTTGCCGCCCATTTGCACGGCATCCCAGGGTCCGCCTGTTTCGTTGTTGAAAGCCCAGCCGGCAGCACCGGGCGCGTAGGCGAGGTCGGGGTGGATGTTCAGGAAGTTATCGACGCCGAGGTTGAACGTGAAGTTGTTGTTGAACTTCCAGGAGGCATAAACATCGGGTACGAGCTTGCCGCTGTACACATATTGATCCGGCACGTATCCATTCCCGTTATCCAGTGGCACCATCGGATTGATACCAAGACCGTCTTCGCCATAGCCCAGCAGGGTGATTTCGCCAAAATAATTGAGGCGGGTACCGATGGTAAACTGTTTGTAACCGTACTCCAGGTTGGCGGCCACCTTAACGGGCGGTGCTGAAGCGAGAATAAACGTCTTTTCGCGGTCGCTCAGGAATGTTTCTTCAAATCCGGTGAGCAGACTGGGAACATTCACCTTGTCGATGGTCATGTCCTGGATATTGGCAGCCACCAGAACGCGGAAACGGCTGTCGCCCATCATCTTCGAGTACTCGCCCACCAGGTCGATCCCTTTGTTGGTTGTATTAACGGCATTGGCAAAGAACTGTGCCAGGCTGACGTTCAGCCCCTGCAGAATACTGGTAAAGTTGGGGTCGAGGTTGGGGTCGAAGGCGTCGAACTGACCCGACAAAACCACGCGGTCGGTCACTTTTACCAGGTAGCCGTCGACCGTAAATGTGAGTTCGCGGGTGGGTTTCCAACTAAATCCAACGCTGGCGTTGACCGATTTTTCCTCTTTCAACTCCGGAATGCCCGCAGCCTTGGTGATCGGGCTGGCATTCGGTGCGATTTTAACCTCCGCAATCTCCCCGCCCTGAACGGTAGTAAACGTACTGCTGAAATTGATCTGCTGCAGCGAGGGCGCGCGGAACCCCGTACTGCCGGATGCACGCAGGTTGAAATTGTCCGCAACCTTGTAGCGGGCCGACAACTTGCCGTTGGCTGTAAAACCGAAGTCGCTGTAGTTCTCCAGCCTTGCCGCCAGGCCGACCAAAAACCGATCGGTCAGGTCGAGTTCAACGTCGCCGTAAGCGCCGATACAGGAGCGGTTTGCATCCGCTTCGTCGTTGGGCTGGTAGCCGGGGAAACCCTGTGAACCCGAGGCTTTCAGGCTATCGTAATTGGCATAGGAAGCCTCTTCGCCCGCGAACAACTGGTAGTTTTCATACCTGAACTCCGCTCCGAAAGCGACATTGAAGCCACTCATAATGTCGGGGTACAGGCGGCTGAAATTCAGGTTGGTGGTATTTTGAAGGAAGCGAAATCCGCCGTCGTCGAAATGCGTCTGATTCGGGCCGAGACCGGCATTAAAGGTCTTGTCGCCAAAAAAGTGGAAGTTGTTGTAGCCCGTGTTGTTGCTGGCATCCCAGTCCCATCCTTCGCCAAAACGCCCTTTCAGGCCGCCGGCAAACGACATATCCTGAATCTCGGTCTGGATATGCGGGTTGAAGAAATAATCATCATCTGCACCAACTTTAATGATCCCGGGCACATCGATCAATTCGGGGCCATCGGTGGGAAAGCGGTCGGGACGCGCGGAAAAGTTCCGTGTAAAGGCAAAGGCGTCGGATTTTTTACCCGTAAAGCCGCCAAAAGTATAGAACGACAGCCGGTCGTTGTCTTTGATGGGGACTTCGGCGTTGAACATTCCGCCGAGACTGGTCAGGGAGCCGTCGCCGTGTGCACGGCGGTAGATATTAATGGGCAGTTCGCCGTCCAGTTCCTGCCGGTAGGTTTTGGCCTGGTTGGCATAACTCAACGTCACGTTTACAAACCCGCCCCTGCCGCCGAGCGGCAGGCCGTAATTCACGCCGGCGGTATACAGCAGTCCGTCCAGTTTTTTGTTGTCGCCCACTTCATAGTAACCCGCTTCTTCGGGTTTGAAAGCGGGGTTGTACTTGCTGTCTGAATATCCGGAAAAGCCCAGGTCGGCGCTCAACTGATTGACGTTTTTTTTCAAAATAATATTCACCACACCGGCAATGGCATCGGAGCCGTATTGTGCCGAGGCGCCGTCGCGCAGGATCTCCACCCTGTCGATCGATTGCACCGGAATGGCGCTCAGGTCGGTGCCGGAGTTGCCGCGGCCGCGCGTGCCGAACACGGCGACGAAGGCCGTTTGGTGCCGGCGCTTTCCGTTGACGAGTACCAGCGTCTGGTCGGGACCAAGACCGCGCAGGGTGGCCAGGTCGATATGGTCGGCGCCGTCAGAACCGCTCTGTTTGTTGTAGTTGAGCGAAGGAGCGCTGTAATTGAGCAGCGAGGTGACATCCGTTCGTGCCGTCGTCTGGCTGACTTGCCCGACGTTGATGATGTCGACAGGTACGGCGGTTTCTGTCTGTGTGCGGTTGGCGCGCCGGGTACCGACGATCACGATCTGGTCGAGGAGGTTTTCGTCGGTAAACATGGCGATATTCACCTCCGAGCGGCCGTTGGTAACCACCTCCTGGGTAGCATAGCCGGTGTATTTGAATACTATTACGGCATCAGGACGGCTCAAAGTCAGTGTATAGGCGCCATCCGGATTGGTATAGGTTCCGTTCGAGGTGCCGCGTTCGAGCACACTGACCCCGGCCAGCGATTCGCCGTTTTGATCGGTAACCTTACCCCGCACCGTGTTTTGGGCGAAAATGCCGCTGATGGCAGCGAGAAAAAAGAAAAGTGAAAAAATCTGCTTCATACAAAAATGGGTTAGTAGTGAACAGGAGCGATGAGAAACGGATGACAAAAAAGTATTGCCAAAGGTAATGTTCGAAAGGCTATATTTATGTGATTGATCCTTTTGCACTTTCGGTCGTATTCCGATTCTTTGGCGTCGTCTCCCTCAATTGCTGTACTTTTGTTCGCCTTCCCAGCCGATTTATCACGCTAAAACCGCAACCTGTGGCCGCCTATGACACATCGCTACACATTATTGACTTTATCGACTGTTCTGTTATTTCTCGGAAGAATCAGTGCCCAGTGTCCTATTACCGTGAACGCCGGCGAAGACATTTATCTCTGCGCTCCGCCCACCCCTACCCAGTTGAACGGGGATATTGGCGGAGACTACCTGAACTTCTTCTGGTCGCCTACAAGCGGGATGTCGGGCTCTAATACCCTCAGTCCGACTGTCAATATAAATATGACCACTTCGTATGTGTTGACGGCGCGCGCTGCTGATTACAGCAACAACCTGATCTCCAACGGAGACTTTGAAGGAGGCAATTCCGATTTTACCAGCGATTATGTCTACAACCCCGGCGATCTTGTGCCGGAAGGGTTTTACGACGTGATCAACAATCCGATGAGCGACCACCCCGGCTTTGCAGCCTGTATGGACCATACCTCGGGCGGCGGCAATATGATGGTGGTCAACGGCGCCGGGATACCCAATCAGAATGTATGGTGTCAGACCGTGTCGGTGATGCCCAATACACAATACGTCTTTTCTGCATGGGTCACTTCCGTAGTGGCCGCTTCGCCCGCCCTGCTCCAGTTTTCGATCAATGGCAGTCCGCTGGGCAACATATTTGCCGCACCGGGCGGTACTTGCAACTGGCAGCAGTTTTTTCAACTGTGGAACAGCGGACCGAACAGCAGTGCGACCATTTGCATCGTCAACCAAAATACAACCCTGGGTGGCAATGATTTTGCGCTCGACGACATCGTTTTTGCACCCACCTGTCTGGTCACCGACACCGTCACGGTACATATCGTCAGCATTGCCGCCGCCGCCGCGCCGGCTTTGTCGTTTATCCCCTGCGACGGCGCCAACATTACCCTCAATGGCAATGGCTCCAGCGTTGGCCCAAACATTACCTACAACTGGGACACCCCGAACGGCAATATCGTATCCGGTCAAAATACCCTGTCGCCCGTGGTGAATGCCGCCGGCACCTATACCCTTACGGTCACTTACGACAACGGCTTCGTTACCTGCACCAAAACAGCCACCGTGACCGTCGCCGAAAGCCCGAGCCAACTGTCGGCCTGGATCAACCCTGTGTCACCCATTGGCTGCGGCTCCAATACGGCCATCCTGATCGGCAACTCCAGCCAGCCGGGTTTTTCTATCTATGAATGGACGGCCGGTCCCGGTGGCAACATCATCAGCGGTGCAAACTCCAAAATTGCAACGGTCGATCAACCGGCAGTGTATACCCTGCTCGTCACCAATACCGCAACGGGCTGTACGGCTACTGCCGAGGTAACCGTCACCACCGCCACCAACCCGCCGACGGCTGTGGCCACCGTATCCGACACCATCAGTTGCCTGCAACAGACGGTACCGCTGTCGGGCGCAGGCTCCACGACCGGACCAAACATCACCTATGCCTGGACGACGTCCAACGGCATCGTCGTTTCGGGGCAAAACACCCAGAACGCCAATGCCGGCGCCGGTGGCCTGTACATTCTTTCCGTGACCAATACCTCCAACAACTGCACGGCCGCAGATACGGTTATCGTGGCCGCCGATACCGTTTCGCCCGTCATCAGTATATTGCCGCCGGGGGTACTGGATTGCAACACCGATACCCTGAGCCTTACAGCCACGGTAACGCCTGCAAATGCAACGGCCGGCTGGGCGGCCAATCCCGGCAATATCGTTTCCGGAGGAAACAGTCTCAGCCCGCAGGTGAACGCGGCGGGCATGTACAGCCTGACCGCCACCAATCCTTCAAACGGCTGTTCCGCAACCGGCTCGATTACCGTAAATACCGACTACACGCCTCCGGTCGCCACGATTCAACCGGCAGATTCCATTACCTGCCAGTTCCCGACGGTGACCCTGTCGGGCAACGGCTCCAGCTCGGGACCGAACTTTATTTATGCCTGGTCGGCCGGAGCCGGAGGAAATATCGTTTCGGGACAAAATACCCTGAACCCCGTAGTAAACGCCCCGGCGCCTTATACCCTGCTGGTTACCAATACTACAAATGCCTGCACGGCCACTGCTACCATACTTGTATCAGCCGATACCAATATTGTTGTAGCCATTGCCAACGCGCCGGATACATTGAGCTGCGTCGTGCTGACCTCGATACTCAATGCCGACGGCTCTTCTTCCGGGCCGGCCATGACTTATTTGTGGACCACCGGCGACGGCAACATCAGCGGCGGCGCCGACACGCCCAACCCCACGGTTGATCAGCCGGGTACTTACCAGTTGCTGCTTACCAATACGGCCAATGGCTGCTCGGCTACGGATCTGGCCATCGTTACAGAGGATATTGCAGCGCCGGATGTGGCTTTAACCCCGCCGGCACAGCTGACCTGTTCGAACCCGACCCAGACCATTCAGGGCCAGAACCTTTCCCTGCCGGGAAATTTCTCCTACGTGTGGACGGCTCCTGCAGGGGGGAATATCATCTCGGGCGACTCAACACTCAACCCTGTGGTTAATGCGCCGGGGATGTATGTCATCACAACCACCAACCTGACGAATGGATGCACCAGTCTGGATTCGGTAGCGGTAACCCTTGAAGCGGGTACACCCGTCGCAGTAGCATCCGTGCCCGGACCGCTGACCTGCATTACCACAACGCTGACCCTCAACTCCAACGGTTCTTCCAACGGGCCGAATTTTACCTACAACTGGACGACCATTGACGGCAATATCAGCGGGGGCGCCGACACGCCTGCGCCGAACGTGAACCAACCCGGCACTTATCAGTTGCTGATCACCAACACCAACAACGGCTGTACGGCAACTACCAACGTCGTCGTAACACAGAATACCACCCCGCCGACAGTACAGATCAATGCGCCACCGGTATTGACATGTACCAACAGTCAGTTTCTTCTGGACGGCGACGGCACGGGAGATGCGACATGGTCAACTATCGGCGGAAATATCGTTTCCGGTGGAAACCAGTTCGGCAACTGCCTGATCGACGCGCCGGGTGTGTACATCCTGTCGTCGATCGACCCCTCCAACGGCTGCTCGGCTGCCGATACGGTGACGGTCAGCGCCAACCAGCAACAGCCCCAGATCAGTGTGACGCCTCCTGGACTGCTCACCTGCCTGGTTACCACAGTTACTATCCAAACAATTGCTTCCGGAGACTCGCTGGCTTACCAGTGGCAAACCGCAGGAGGGCAATTCGTGTCCGGCCAAAACGCCGCATCGCCTGTTGTAGATGCAGGAGGCGCCTATACCCTGACCGTAACCGACCAGGTCAATGGCTGCACCAATACGGCAACAACAACCGTCAGCCAGGACATCATACCTCCTGATATCCAGATCACAGCGCCGGGCATCATCACCTGTACCAACCCGACACAGGTTATTTCCGCCCAAAACCTCACCCTGCCGGGCAACTTCACCTATACCTGGACGGCGTCTTCGGGTGGCAATATTATTCTGGGAAATGACGCGCTCTCTCCTACCGTCAATGCCGGGGGCAACTACAACCTTGTCGTAACGAACACCGCAAACGGATGCAGCGCCAGTTTCGACGCAAGCGTTCAGCAAAACACCACCCTGCCTGTTGCCAATGCAGGATTGGACGATACCCTTACCTGCAATATCAATGCTCTGTCCATCAACGGATCGGGTTCAGGTACCGGTACCCTGGCCTATGCGTGGACGGCCTCTTCTGGTGGCAATATTCTTTCCGGGCAAAACACCCCTGTTCCTACCGTCGATGCACCGGGTACCTATACCTTGCTTGTCACGGATATCGATAACGGCTGCACGGCAACCGATACCGCAGAAATATTCAACGACGACAGCGCCCCGCAGGCAGATGCGGGCCCGCCGGCAACGCTGACCTGCATACTGGCGCAAACCACCCTGAACGCCAGCGCCAGTACCGGCCCGAATTATACTTACAGTTGGACGGCTTCCGGCGGCGGCAACATTGTTTCGGGCACAAACACCCTGACGCCGCTTGTCGACGAGCCGGGTGTGTACACCCTGACGGTAAGCAACATCAACAACGGGTGCGTCGCCACTTCCCAGGTCTCCATCGCAGAAAATGTCACTACCCCGCCGGCAGGCATCGGCGCGCCGGGTACGCTGACTTGTTCGATTACCCAGATCGGCCTCAACGGTACGCCTTTGACCGGTAATTACACCTGGCAGTGGCAGACCACCAACGGAAATATCCTTTCCGGCGTCAACACGCCTACCCCATCGGTAAACCAGCCCGGCTCGTACACACTTGTAGTGACAGATACACAAAACGGCTGCTCGGCTGCTGCCTTTACCGTCGTCAGCCAGAACATAACGCCGCCTATTATTTCCACAACAGCGCCTCAGATACTGACCTGTTCGGTGCTGAACGTTCCTGTTAACGGCACCGTCAGCCAGCCGGCTTCCGGATTCAGCATTTCCTGGTCGACTGCCAACGGAAACATTGTTTCGGGCCAGAATACGCTTACGCCGGTTGTGAATGAACCCGGTACGTATGTAATGACCGTGCAGAATACGCAAAATGGCTGCACCACCACATCACAGACGACCGTCGGGCAGAATATCACCCCTCCGCTGGCACAGGCAGCCGCCCCGTCGCAGATCACCTGCGCGGTCACGTCTGTTTCGCTGGACGGCGCCGGCTCGTCGGTAGGGGCTGGAATTATTTACGCCTGGTCGGGCGCCCAGATCACGGGCGGGCAAGGCACCCTGACCCCCGTGGTAGCCGCAACCGGTCCCTATACACTCACCGTAACCGATCCGTCCAACGGCTGTACGACTTCGGCGACTGCAACCGTCACGAGCAATACCACGCCGCCGGATGCGGCGATTGCATTGCCCGGATCGCTGACCTGTATCCAAAACAGCGTAACGCTGGATGCGGGCGCCTCCAGCCAGGGAACCGGCTTCACAGCGACCTGGACGACGGCGACCGGCCAGATTACTTCGGGACAAAATTCCCTGACCCCCGTGGTGACCCAGCCGGGCGTATATGTTCTGACCGTTCAGAATACCCAAAACGGATGCACCCAGACGGCGCAAACAACCGTTTTACAAAATACGACTCCCCCCGGCGCCGAAGCAGGTACCGCGCCCGAATTGAATTGCAACCAGCCGCAGGTCAGCCTGTCCGGCAGCAGTCCGGCGCCCGGAACGATGAATTATGCCTGGTCGACAAGCAACGGAAATATCCTGAGCGGAGCGCTTACACCCGCACCCACGGTAGATGCGCCCGGCCAGTATACCTTGCTTGTAACCGACCCTGCCAATGGCTGCACCTCGACGGATGCGCTGCTGGTGAGCGAAGTGCCGCCCCCGGCCTTTGAGCCGGAACTCTTCCAGCCCGATTGCCACAATGCCAAAGGCGCTGTGGAAATTACTGCGGTTTCAGGCGGGGCGCCACCGTTCTCGTATTCCAAAAACGGCGGACAAAACTATCAGGGGCAGCCGTTCTTTAACAACCTCGCTCCCGGCTTTTACGACCTCGTGGTACAGGACGGGTACGGCTGTACGGCCGAAACAACCGTCGAATTGAAGGCGCCGTTTTTCCCGGAAGTTGATTTGGAAGACTTTATACGCATCCAACTGGGCGACTCGGTGCTGTTGCAGCCTGTGCTCAATCAACCTGCCATCAATATTGCCACCTGGCAGTGGTCGCCGGCCGACGGTCTGTCTTGTGTCGACTGCCCCACACCCACGGCGAAGCCGCTGCGGCCTACCGTTTATACCCTGGTCATTACCGATCAGAACGGCTGTACGGCGACGGCAAAAATCGAACTGCGGGTCGACCGGCAGCGCATTTTGTATGCGCCGAATATCTTCTCGCCAAACGACGACGGGCTGAACGACACCTTTACCCTGTATGGGCGAGGGGTAAAAGAAATACACAGCCTCCAGATTTTCGACCGATGGGGAGCGGAGATATTCCTGGTTGAGCATCTGATGGTCAACGACGAATTGCGCGGCTGGAAAGGCCGTTTCCGGGGCAACCAACTCAACCCGGCCGTATTCGTCTGGCAGGCAGTTGTGGAATTCGAAGACGGTGTTACGGAAGTCTTTTCAGGAGATGTGACGTTGATGCGGTGAGGGATGAATTTTGGGGTAATTTTTCTAACCTTGCGCCAAAAAATCGCATTATGCCGAAAAAGAACGGCACAGGTATCATAATCGGTCGTTTTCAGGTATTTGAACTGAACGAGATTCACGAAAAGCTGATCGCTTCCGTGATGGATTTGCATGAGCGGGTCATTATTTTTCTTGGCTCCAATCCGGCGCCGAGCCTGCAAAACCCGATCGACCTCGAGCTGCGGGTACTCATGATCAACGACCGGTATGGCGACGATATTCAGGTGGAGGAAATGCCCGATCTGCCCGACGACCGCATCTGGAGCCAGGAACTTGACCGGCGCATTCTCGAACTGCGCCCTGTCGGCGATGTAACCCTGTACGGAACGGAGGAAGACTTTGTGAGCCACTATTCCGGACGTTATCCCGCTACGATACTCGAAGCAAAAGAGGAGGATTTTCCCGAAGACCCGCAGATGGAAGCGCTGGAAAACCTGCGTGACTTCCGCGCCGGTATCATTTATGCCAACATGCGCCGCTTCCCTACGGTATACCCCACGGTTGATATTGCCGTGTTCAGAAACGACCGGCGCGAACTCATGCTGGCCCGGAAACCCAACGAGACGAAATACCGGCTTCCCGGCGGTTTTACCGATCCCGAAGATGAAAGTTACGAAGAGGCTGCCCTGCGCGAACTGGGGGAAGAATGTGGAGAGATCATGATCGACGATCTCACCTACCTCGGATCCTGCCGTATCGAGGACTGGCGCTACCGGGGTTCATGGGACAGCATCATGACGCACCTGTATGCCTGCGTGCTGTCGGACGGTGAGCCGGAGCCCAACGACGATATCGAGGAACTGCGCTGGTTCGACGTAAAAAAACTTAACGACGATCACTTTGTGCAGGAGCACCGGCCATTGTGGGAAATGTTACAGGAGTATTTAGAGGAAGAGGCCTGAGAAACTGTCTGCTCAGGATTCTGCTTCCTCAGCCACCGGCGCTTCATTTTTTTCGTCTGCAATATCAATCTCCACCCGCAGGTTTTCGATGATAAACTCCTGACGTTCAGGCGTATTCTTGCCCATGTAGTAGTCCAGCACGTGGTCCAGATTGGTCTCTTCAGGCAGGATAACCGGATCGAGTTTGATGTTCTCGCTGATGAAGTCGGCAAACTCGTTCGGGCTGATCTCGCCCAAACCTTTGAACCGCGTGATCTCCGGTTTCCCCCGTAATTTTTGGATAGCCTGCTGCCTTTCCGTATCGGAATAACAGTAAAACGTCTGTTGCTTGTCGCGCACGCGGAACAGCGGTGTGTCGAGGATATACAGGTGACCGTTGCGCACCAGATCGGGGAAAAACTGGAGGAAAAACGTGAGCAGCAGCAGACGAATGTGCATGCCGTCGACATCGGCATCGGTGGCGATCACAACGCGGTTGTACCGCAGGTCGTCGAGCGAGTCCTCGATATTCAGGGCGTGCTGGAGCAGGTTGAACTCCTCATTCTGGTACACGATCTTTTTGGTCAGACCGAAGCAGTTGAGGGGTTTGCCGCGCAGGCTGAACACCGCCTGGGTATTCACATCACGGGCCTTGGTGATGGAGCCGCTGGCGGAGTCGCCCTCGGTGATGAACACCGTACTACCGAGCCGCATTTCTTCCGGCCCTTTTTCGTTGAGGTGGTACCGGCAGTCGCGCAATTTTTTGTTGTGGATATTGGCAGCCTTGGCGCGCTGGTTGGCCAGTTTCTTGACATCGGCGATCTCCTTGCGCTCACGCTCCGATTGCTGGATACGCTTGAGCATCTCTTTGGCCACCTCGGGATTTTTGTGCAAATAATCGTCGAGGGCCTTGGCCAGAAAATCATTCATCCAGGTGCGGATATTCTGTCCGTCGGGGCTGATCTTGTCGGAACCGAGCCGGGTTTTGGTCTGCGATTCAAACACCGGCTCCTCCACCCGTACGCTCACGGCAGCAATTATACTCTCCCGAATATCCTTGGCATCGAAGTTTTTCTTGAAGTGGTCGCGTACCGTTTTCACCAACGCCTCGCGGAAAGCATTGAGGTGGGTACCGCCCTGCGTCGTATTCTGACCGTTCACGAAGGAGTAGTACTGTTCGCCGTAGTGGTCGCCGTGTGTAATGGCCACCTCCACGTCTTCGCCGGTCAGGTGAATGATCGGGTAGCGTATTTTTTCGACGTTGGTTTTCTTTTCCAGCAGGTCGAGCAGGCCGTTTTTGGAGAAAAATGTTTTACCGTTGAAATTGATGCGCAACCCGGCGTTGAGATAGGCGTAGTTCCACAGTTGCTGCTCCACGTACTCGTTTACCCAACGGAACTGGCGGAACATACCGTTGTCGGGCTTGAAGAAGATCAGGGTGCCGTTTTCTTCCTTCGTAGATTCAAGTTTGCTCTCTTTGGTCAGGTTGCCGAACTGAAACTCTGCCCATTTGGCCTTGCCGTCGCGGATGGCCGTCACCTTGAAGTATTCGGAGAGGGCATTTACGGCCTTGGTACCCACGCCATTGAGGCCGACGGATTTTTTAAAGGCCTTGGAATCGTATTTGGCGCCGGTGTTGATCTTGCTCACCACGTCGACTACTTTGCCCAGCGGAATGCCACGGCCGTAGTCGCGCACGGTAACGCCCGCTTCGGTGATGCTGACGTCGATATATTTTCCGTAACCCATGGCGTACTCGTCGATGGAGTTGTCAAGCACTTCCTTGAGCAGCACGTAGATGCCGTCTTCGGGACTGCTGCCATCGCCGAGTTTGCCGATGTACATTCCCGGGCGAAGCCGGATATGCTCGCGCCAGTCGAGTGATTTGATTTCGTCTTCGGTATAACGTGTCTCCTGCATGGGCTTGTCGCGCTTCGTTTTTTGTTGTTCAGGCGCCGCCTGTTTACGGTCGTTGCCTGTATTCTTCCGCTTCGATGTCTTGTAATTGGCGCCCAAAGTAATGCAGTTTTGATCGTTTGACAAAAGGGTTGGCAGTATTCGGGCAAATTTAAAACAAATGTTTTGCAATAAAGAACAAATTGTGTTTATTATTTCAGGTTTTGTGTCTCGCATCCGACCGAAATCTGCTTTTAACGTCTGCAGATATAGATGTCCGATACCTTTGAAGAACCCGTTATCAAACAAATACCCGCAAATGAATCAATCACTCACTTTCCGATTTATCACTTTTTTGCTGTTCTGCGTGCTGATGTCCGGCGCTGTATTTGCCCAGAGTACTTTTCAAAGAATATATGAGCGGCCCGCCTCCAACGACGTCGCCAGCTCCATTATCCCAACGGCAGACGGTTACCTGATAGCCGGCTCCGCACGCAGCGTCGGTACCAACAGTTGGGATGCATCCCTGATAAAAACAGACTACGATGGCAATATTTTGTGGCAAAAAACCTACGGATTTACCGGCGGCGGGCTGGATGATTTTTACCATGTGACGGAAACAAACGACGGCGGTTTCCTGGCAGTAGGCTCGTCGAGCGGGTTTGAAAACGGCCCTACCGACCTTATCATGGTAAAAACAGACGCAGATGGCAATCCGCTCTGGCAAAAACACATAAGTGGCAGCAGTTCCAACTTCAGCGAGTGGGGAAATTTTATCCTGCCGGTATCCGGCGGCTATCTTATTTCGGGGACTGCCGCCACTAAAATCGGGTCTGTGGCCTATTACAGTGGGCTTCTGCTCCGCACCGACTACAATGGAGATGTGCTTTGGATGCAGAAATACTCCTCCGGAACCAGCCATACCAGGCATCTGAGCGCCCGGTATATAAGCGGAGACACCCTGTTTGCCTGTGGGCAACGCGACAGCGCCGGTATTTTTGCCCTGATAAATGCTGCAACCGGAAACCTGATAGCGATGCAGTCGTTTGACGGGGTCACTTTTACCAACGATGCCTTTCAGTCCATGGCTGAAGCCTCAAACGGCGATTTCTTTCTGGCCGGTCAGGTGGACGACGTCGCCGGCCAGAAACAATGGGTATGTCGTGTCAGCAGAACGGGTGAACTGAAATGGTCCAAAGTTTATTCCGATATCGGGCAAGGCGTTATCATATCGCTTTCAGACGACCATTTTTTGCTGATAACAAGGCCTGCAATCGTGGCAGGCAATCTATACGACCCGATACTGGTAAAAATTGACGGCAACGGGGATGTGGTATGGTCCGAAAAGTACGGCAAGGCAGGTACCGATGTATTTAGTGCTGCCCTGGAAACTCCGGATGGCGGCATCATTGCGGTCGGGTCAACCCGACCGCTAAATAACAATACTCTGCCTGTCACGCTGGTGGTAAAAACAGACGAAAACGGCCGGGTAGCCGGTTGCTGTCGCCAGCCGTTCAATGTAACTGCCATACCGTATCAGGTGATGTCCAATGCCTCCGGCTTTACCCAATCGGCTTTTTTTGATCCTGTGGACTTTACCCTGATCGCGGATGAAAACATGCTTACACCACTCGATTATTGCCCGGCCGGCCCTTCGGAACAATTGTCCGATACGGTGTTCATCTGTCCCGGCGATTCCGTACTGATTGGCAGCGCCTATTACAACGCACCGGGGACGGTCGTATATACGCTGCCAGGCACGCCATGCGATACCGTGGTCACCTACACCATACAATACACTAACCCGGGAGATGTGTCCGTAATCGATGTTCAATGTCCAGCCGATTTGGTTGTTCAGGCGCCATCCGGCACAACAGCGGTAGCAGTTGATTTTGATACGCCGGACGCATACAGCGATTGTCTGTGCCCGGGTATCGATATTGTCCAGGTGCAGGGACCCGCAAGCGGCAGCGCCTTTCCTGTGGGAACCCATTCCGTCTGCTTTCTGGCACAGGATGGCTGCGGCAACTCGGCGGGATGTTGCTTCCAGGTCAGCGTCGTCGAAGCGGAAGACGCCTGCGACGTGAAAACCGGCGGCTGTACAACCTTCGAACTCCTGCGCATCACACGGGATGCAGCGTGGCGTCGGACCTATCATATCCGCATTACGAACAATTGCGTTCAACCGCTGGTCTATGCCGCATTCCAGTTGCCCGACGGAGTGGTTGCAGATGCCCCGGTAAACGGTAATACGCACATCTCTCCCGGCGGACACCCCTACTCGATCCGCAACCCGAATCATTCGCCCTTCCATTCCATTCGTTTCACCGCACAGGGCGCCGGAATTCAGGGCGGCACATCAGATGTATTCCAATACACCCTGCCGCCGCAATCAGCGCCGGATTATATACATGCTATCGTAAAAACGGGCAGTCAAACTTATTCCGAAGCACATTTGAACACATTCAATTGTCCCGTAACATTCGATCCCGATGCATCGAAACCCATCGAAGAGCGAAATACCGAAATGGCTTTTCAGGAAGACGCCATTCATCTTTTCCCCAACCCAACCTCCGGTGTCTTGTTTGTACGCCTGAAATCAGGAACTGGTGCAGTACAACAAGTCCGGATATTTGATGCAAGGGGAAATCTGGTGTATACCCAATACGCCGGGGCTGATGAGCAGGTTCTAAAGATTGATTTGCCCACGGGTATGGTTGCCGGATTGTATTTGGCTGAAACGACTGTTGAAGGAGGAAGTCGACTTGTAAAGCGTTTTATGTTTCAGTGAACGGGGGCAACACACTTCCAGACCCGTTTTGCTTGCGTTGTTTCCCCGGATTTCCTAATCCGGGGTACAATCCGGGGTACCTGTGCCGCGAATATGGTGGTACGGGCTACTTTTGGCCTGACACTTCCAAAATTTCACCATGATGACAGTCAAAAAAATGCATGCATGGGTTTCCCTTGTTTTTGCCCTGAGTTTCTTTTCCGCCTGTTCCATTTCGGGCCAGATTCCCGAAGCCGAAAAACGCATGCCGGACCCGCAAACGGTACAACTGGCCGATTCGCTGTACCACAACATGCAGCCCCAGCAACATTTTCATGATAAAAGCCAACTGCTGCAAATCCTGCAACAACATGAAGGGCGCCCGACCGATATGAACCATATCAAAGGCCTCGGTCGCCAGGAGTTTGAAATGCACTACCTCGTTTTTCCCTTGCGGGTCGCCGTCGTGGTCGACCCCGTCCGCCCCGACCTGCCAGCCCTGCCGCGCATCTATAAAGGTATCGAAATACTAAACCGGGCCATTTCGGATGCCTGGATACAGTTCAGGATCGTACGGATGGATACTATCTTCGAGGCCGTCACGATAAACAGTCTGAAGGAAAACGGATACGATACCTACTATGCCTTTTCAGGGAAATACGACCTGAAAGACACCACTACGGTGTACCTGATCGACAACGACGAGAACCTGTGTCAGGATTTTTCCTGCGCGCGCACACAGGGCTTTGCCAATATCCTCGAGACCTATACCAACAACGTGGTGGTCGATAAATTTTTTGTCGACGACTTCAAGGTGATGCCGCACGAATTCGGGCATTATTTCGGACTGCTGCACAGCGCCGAAACCCGCTTCGGCCTCGAGCGCGTCGACGGCAGCAACTGCCATGAAGCCGGCGACCGTGTATGCGATACCCCCGCCGACCCGGGCGAGTTGTACGCCGTGTACGTCAACTACTCCAACTGCGAAATGAAGGGACTGAAGGAACAGGGTACGGGACTGGAATACCACCCCTTGATCAACAACTACATGTCGTATTACCCGCCCTGCTATATGCGCAAATTCTATTTCACGCCAGGGCAACTGGATGTGCTCTTTTTTGCCGCCGTGCATGTGCGCCCGAACCAGATCATCGAGTTGGGGGAAATGCCGGAATTTTAGGGTAAAAAACCCTATTCGCCCCGTCTGACGCGCAGCGTCTGCACGGGGGGGGTAAAGAACCCTACTCGCCCCGTACAGACGCTGCGCGTCAGACGAGGGGGAGTCCCCGTACAGACGCTTCGCGTCAGACGGGGGGGACCACCCGATCCACATACTCGGTCCCCAGCCCGACCCACTCTGCCAGCGCCTTGTCCGTTTCAAAACCCTCCGGCGACACATAGAGAAAGCCTTTCAGGCTGCGGCCGGTAAAGTCCATCTCCCGGCAATGCGGGTGCTCCAGCGAGGGTTCGTACTTCTCCGCGACGACACGCACCATGAGTTCGTCTTTGACGATACCGCAGGCCATTTTGCCTTTGTACATGAAGGCCAGTCCGCCGAACATTTTTTTTTCTTCCACATCTTCACGGGCAGCCAGCACCACGCGGATGCGATCGGCCAGTAGTTCATTGTATGCCATAATTTACGCGTTGGAATGCAGGGCCATACGATTCCCTTCGCTGTCCACAAATAACGCCATATACCCGTATTCGGGTGATATTTGCGTCTTGGGTTTGATGATCCGGCCGCCGGCCGCCTCGACGCGGTCGAGTACTTCGTTCAGGTCTGGATTGGCTTCAAGGTATACCAGAACGCCTTTCGTTTCGCTGGGCTGATACGACTCGTGCTGGCAAAGCGCCCCGGCGACACCGGTGTGCGGAAACATACCCATTTTGAGGCCGCCGAAATCCATCAACCGGACTTCCATCTGAAAAATGGTGTCGTAGAATTTTTTCGCCCGCCCGATATCGGTAGCAGGGATTTCAAACCAGGTGGTCCATGATTTCATAAGTGGTCAGATGAAAGTGTGAACGATGTTTTTGTTTTGCAAAAATAGATTTTGCGCTCAAAAAAAACAAATAGTTTGGTATTGTTTTTAAGCGCAAGGCCGAATCAGGGTCGGTCATGACAGGATTGCCAACCGGTTTTATAATTGTATCCGACGAATACTTGCGCGTCCCTTGCGTTTATCCTTGTCCGGTTGCGGATTACTCTTCCTGAAATTACCTTGTCGAAAGATTCATTTTCCAAATGCCCTCCGCATGAAAAACGTTCTGTTGCTGCTTGTCTTTTTGTTTCATCAGGCCTGCCGGCCCACCCCGGATGCATCGGTGAAAAACACACAGGTAAAATACTCCGAACCTGAAGAACAGGAACAAAACCCTCGTGATACCGCATCGAAAGTGAAAATTCCAATGGAAGCATTCCGGCTGGATACCTCCTCGCTGGAACGATTCGAATACAACTGGTACTGTTTTGCTTTTCAGGACACCTATCGGCAATTCCAGAAAGACGCGGTAACGTTCCCCTTTGATTGCTTTTTGAAGGATTCATCGGGCAACAAATACCAGGTCCGTTTTATGACGCTTGAAAAGATGGTCGCCTGGCGGCAGGAGTTTCCGGATATTTTCTCCAATGCCATCGGCCGGCACGGCCCAAAAGACCGCGTGGTGTTCGAAGGATACCCGCAATGCACTTTTGGCACTGAGCCAACCGCACATCCGCAACGCATGCCCCGCACTGAAAGCATGCTGGTGACCTATATCGCTCCATTTCAAAAATCCGACTATTATTTCCGGCGGGAAAGAGGGCGCTGGAAGGTGTTCAAATCGGCGCACTGGCAGTATACCGGCGGCCAATTGGAGAAAATGCCGCAAAAAAGGTTTGAAGATTTTCTGCTGCGGTTTGTGTCCGATGTGTCCTTTCGGCTGGAACACACGCAGTTCCCCATAAAATACCTGCGCCAGTCGGCGGAAGGGGATACGGAAGTGCTCACGCCCCTTTCGAAAAAAGAGGAGGAAAAGCGCGCGAAAAGTGCAATAGAGGACCACAGCTGGTCCATGACCATCTATCCCGACCATTCCGGATCGCGTGATGAGCCGGACGCCATGTATGTCAACCTTCTGAGTGAAGGCGGCGGTTGTTTCCGGGAGACGTTTCGCCGGATCAAAGGGCAATGGATATTGACTGAAATGCTGAACTGCTCTAATTAGTCGCTGCTATTGCGGTTCTTCCTGCACGTCTTTGTATGAAATCACCCAAAGTCCGGCAAACGTAAAGATGCCGTTGATCAGTATGGTCAGGAATCCCAGATCGAACCATTGTTTGCAAGTGATTTCCATGATCCAGGTGAGCGCCGGGGCCATCAGGCATACCAGCATCGACCAGCGGTCGTGTATTTTGAATTTGGTGAACAGCCCGAACGTGAACAGCCCGAGCAGCGGCCCGTAGGTATAGCCGGCGATCTTGAACAGCAGGTTGATCACCGCATCGCTGCTCAGCAGGTTGAGGATCACAATGATGACCACGAACAAGGCCGAAAAGCCCAGGTGCACCTGCGTACGCAACCGTTCCTGTCCTTTGTGAAAATCGACGTACGCCTTCTTGTCGGCCTCCGAGGCGTAGGTATCGGGCGGGATCGGGTTGTTTTTTTCAAAATGGAGAAAATCGATGCAAAAACTGGTCGTAAGCGCCGTCAGTGCCGAATCCGAACTGGCATAGGTACTGGCAATAAGCCCCAGGATAAAGAAAATGCCCGCCGCCATGCCCAGGTGGTCGAAGGCAATTTTAGGATACAGGTGGTCGGTGCGTTCCGGTATCTGGAGGCCCAGCGAACCGGCGTAAGTATACAGCAGCGCGCCGAGTATCAGGAACAGGAAATTGATGATCACGAGGTAAATGCAGAACACGAACATGTTCTTCTGCGCCTCCCGGATATTCTTGCAGGCCAGGTTCTTTTGCATCAGGTCCTGGTCGAGACCCGTCATGGCAATGGCGATCAAGGCCCCGCTGAGGAACTGCTTGACGAAGTGGTTGGGGTCGGTCAGAAAATTGTCAAAGAAGAATATGCGCCCGTACCGGCCGTCCATCACCGTGGGTACGATGTCGCCAAAACCCATATTGAGGGCTTTCCCGACGGTAACGACCGTAAAGGCCAGCGCGGCCAGGAAAAAGGTCGTCATGATGGTATCCGTCCAGATGATCGTCTTGAGGCCGCCTTTGAACGTATAGGCGTATATCAGCGCCAGCATCAGCACCACCACGAGGGTGAACAGCAGGGAAGGGTTTGCGTTGAGGAGCCCGAGCAGCGCGTTGCCGGGGCTGGCATCGAGCATTTCCTTTACCAGGGGCTGAAAAACAAACATCAGCAGCACCGAAGCCGCGAGGAACATCCGCGCAGCGGAGCCCAGCGTACGCGACAGCAGGAAATAGGCCGCTCCGGTTTTATAGGAAAGGTGACCGAAACGCTGTTCGAGATAGCCGTAAATAGACGTCAGTTGCAGCCGGTAATACAATGGCATTAAAACTGTGGCAATAAAAAGATAGCCTGCGAGGTATCCAAAAACGACCTGCATGTAGGAAAAGGCCATATTGAGCCCCGTGCCGCCTACCTTGCCCGGTATGGAAATAAACGTAACGCCGCTTATACTCGTACCGATCATGGCATACGCCACCACATACCAGGGCACCTTCCGGTTGGCCAGAAAGAAACCTTCATTGCCAACATTTCGACCTGTAAGCCACGCCACACCGATCAGCATGGCAAAATACAGGAACAAAACAATGAGTACGAGTGCAGGTGTAAGATGTTCTGTCATCTCTTTACAGCGAAAACGCGGATTTAACGAATCGGGGTGCGGGGCAAATGTAGATTTTTTATGAAAAGCCACACCATATGTTGACCATTTAAGCCAATTTTCTATTTGGGCAAATATTCAATATTGGGCAATATCACTGCCGCAAAAAATACTGTTTGGCAAAAACTTTAACATGGACTGAAATAAACAGAAATTCAAATTCATTGCAAAAAAAACGTTGTATTCAAGAAAGTGCTTTACGTTTGTTGAACAGATTTTAATCAATAACATTCACACAAACCTGTTCAGTTATGAAGTACAAAACTTTATGTAAGAGCCTGTTGCTACCGGCTTTGCTCTTCGTGGGCATTCAGGCAGCAATGGCACAGTTTACCGTTTCCGGCCGTATTACGGACGCCAACGGCGAAGGTCTTCCGGGCGCAACAATAGCCATTGTAGGCGCCTCCCGCGGTACAACAGCCGATGTCGACGGTCGTTATCGCCTGGAAGTTCCAGGCAGTTCTGCCACGCTTTCCATTGCCTATACCGGCTACAAAACGGTTACCCTCCAGGTTACCTCCGGCAACCCCACGGCCGACGTACTCATGGAGGAAGACTTTGCCGGCCTCGACGAAGTAGTCATTTCGGGTCTGGCAACCAACGTAAAACGCGCCAATGCCGCCAATGCCGTTTCATCGATCACCAGCAACGAACTGGTGGGCACTACGGTGCAGTCTACCATGGACGGCGCGCTTTACGGCAAACTCACGGGTGTCAACATCATCGCCAACTCCGGCGCACCGGGTGGCGGCACCACCGTCAAGTTCAGGGGGATCACCACCCTCAACGGCAACTCGCAGCCCCTTTACATCGTAGACGGGGTGTATTATGACAACTCCAGTTTCCGCTCCAATACCAACTTTGTATCGCAGGCGGCAGGCCAGGGCAGCACCCGTTTTCAGGACAACCCCTCCAACCGCGTTGCCGACCTTGACCCTGAGGACATCGAGCGTATCGAGGTACTGAAGGGCGCTTCCGCAGCAGCCATCTACGGCTCACGGGCCGCGGCAGGTGTGGTCATTATCACCACCAAACGCGGCCGCAAGGACGGCACCAACGAAGTGAATTTCTCGCAGTCCATCGGATTCCAGCAGCAGCTCAAAAAACTCGGCGTCCGCCAGTGGGATGAAGCCAAAGTGGCATCCTCTTTCGGTGCAGCCGAGGTGCCTGTTTACCAACAGGCGGTTGCCGACGGAAAAATTTACAACTACGAAGACGAACTGTTCGGCGAAAAAGGCGTGCTGAGTACCACGCGCCTGTCGATCAACGGCGGCACCGACAAGTTCGGTTACTACGCGGGTGTCACCCGTAAATCGGACGACGGTATCGTAAAAAATACCGGCTACGACAAAACCTCCGTACGCCTCAACCTCGATTCCAAGGTACTGAGCTGGATCGACCTTCAGGTCAACCTCAACTACGTCAACTCCAAAGCGGACCGGGGATATTTCAACAACGATAATACGTCGACCACGCTGGGCGTCTCCTACGTTTCCACACCGTCGTGGGCCGATCTGTTCCCCGACGCACAAGGCAACTATCCGAACAACCCCTACGCCCCGTCCAATTTCCTGCAGACACGCGACCTGATCACCAACGAAGAACGGGTAGACCGCATTCTCGGCGGTGGTATCGGTACGTTCCGGCTGTGGAGCGACGAGCACAATTCGTTCAACCTGATCCTGCGCGGCGGCGCAGACCAGTACACGCTTCGGACGCGCTCTATCTTCCCGCGCGAACTGCAGTTCCAGAAAGACGGCGCCGGCACCAATGGCGTATCGATTGGCGGCAATGCGCACAGCTTCGGCACCAACATCGCCGCATTCCTTGTACACACTTTTACGACCAGCAACAACCTCGTGTTCCGCACACAGGCCGGTGTGACGCGTGAGAACCTCGACCAGGACTTTATCAATACACTGGCTACCCAGTTGATCGGTTCGCAAACCAACCTCAACCAGGCCGGTTCCGTTCAGGTGATCCAGGAGCGGCTGAAGCAGGTCGACAAGGGCTTTTTTGCACAGGAAGAGGTCAATTTCAAGGATATGGCCATCCTGACGGTGGGTATCCGCGGCGATAAATCGAGCCGCAACGGCGACCCGAACAAATTGTACTATTATCCCAAGGCCTCGCTGGCGCTGAATATCCACGAAATAACCGACCTGGGCAGCACCCTGAGCCAGTTCAAACTGCGGGGCGCTTTCGGCCAGTCGGGCAACTTCGGTCCCTTCGGCGCGACGTACACGCCCCTCAATCCGATCATCATCGGCGGCACCACAGGTTCTATCATCGGTATTACCCTCGGCAATACCACAATCGGACCGGAACGCCAGACGGAAATCGAAGGAGGATTCGACCTCGGTTTTATGCAGAACCGCATCAATTTTGAATTCACATATTACACCAAGAACATCAAAGACCTGATCCTGCTCGTCAATACCCCCAGTTCTTCGGGCTTTACCTCGGCATGGCAGAATGCAGCCGATCTGGAGAACAAAGGCTTTGAGATCGCACTTGATGTCAATCCCGTGCGCACCCGTGCGTTCAACTGGAATTCGCGCATCAGCTTCTGGAAAAACAAGGCCAAGATCAGCCGCCTCGACGTACCGGCCTACAACCTCGGCGCATTCGGCGCCACTCTCGGCTCCTACCGTATTGAAGAAGGCAAATCGCCTACCCAAATCGTGGGTATAGACCCGGATGCCGACGCCAACACCGGCCTGCGCGTATTCGGCGACGCCGAGCCTGATTTCCAGATTGCTTTTAACAACTCCCTGCGCTACAACGAATGGGAACTCAACTTCCTGTTCCACTGGAAAAAAGGCGGCAAAAACATCAACCTGAGCACCCTGCTCTCCGATATTTTTGGTACCAGCCCCGACTACGACGGCACCAACCTCGACCCCGCCAATGCAGTGCCCAACGGCGCTTATCGCCTGTCGCAACTGGGTGTTACTGCCGGTCCGTGGGTAGAAGATGCCGGTTATGTCCGTCTGCGCGAAGTCGGCCTCCGGTACAACCTGCCATCGCGCTGGTTCAACGACAAAGCCAAGATACGCGTAGGGTTCTCCGGCCGCAACCTGCTCAACTTCTTCGACTACAGCAGCTACGATCCGGAAGTATCGAACTTCGGCACCGACGCCATCTCCTCCAACGTAGAGGTGACGCCGTTCCCCTCCGCAAAGAGCTACTTCTTTACCCTCGGCGCGACGTTCTGATGATACCGCCCCCCCAAACACCCTTTTATTCATTTTAAAACTTGAAACAATATGATACTGCGAAATATTTCAAAGGTCTTTTTCATAGCGCTTCTGGTGACGGGCTTCTCGGCTTGCAATATCGAGACGATCGACGACCCGAACAACCCCAGCGTAGGCGCCATCACTTCCAATGCTTCGCTGAGTGAAATCCAGAACCTGGTTACCGGAATTGAAGGCGGCATGCGCCTCAACATGGGCCAGTATTTCGACGGCGTAGGTGTGATTGGTCGCGATTTTTATCGTTTTTCCACCTCCGATCCGCGTTTCACGTCCGATCTGCTGGGCAAAGGCGCGGCTGTGCTCGACAACAACACTTTCTACACTACCAACCCGTATTCTTCCCGCTATCGCGCCATCAAGAATACCAATATCCTGCTGGAAGCCGTCGATAATTCCACTGCCCTGACCACCGATCAGGTGCGCAATGCCACCAAAGGTTTTGCCAACACGATCAAGGCATACCAACTCCTGCTGGTATGGGTCCAGCAGTACGACAACGGTATCCGCATTGATGTATCGGACCCGAACAACCTCGGCCCGTTCATCGGCGTAGGCAGCCCCAAGGATGCGCTGCGCGCCATTGCCATGATCCTCGATGAAGGTTATTCGCAACTCACCAACGGCGGCAGTGAATTCCCGTTCAGCCTTACCAGCGGTTTTGCAGGCTTCGATACTCCGGCTACATTCGCCCAGGTGAATCGCGCGTTGCTGGCCCGTGTTCAGGTCTATAATGGCAACTGGGACGATGCCGTCGCCGCCCTTGGCAATTCGTTTTTCGATCTGAACGGCGATCTGACCACCGGCGCCTACCACATATTCTCCACAGGCGGCGGCGATCTCCTGAACCCGCAGTGGTATCCTCTGAATGCCACAGGAGAATCGCGGGTAGCGCACCCTTCATTTGTCACCGATGCAGACCCGAACGACAACCGGCTCAGCAAAGTGACCAAACGCGACGACACGGAATTCCAGGATGGTCTTGAAAGCGATTACGATTTCACGGTATATGCCACGAATGGTTCGCCTATCCCCATTATTCGCAATGAGGAACTCATCCTGATCTACGCCGAGGCAAAGATCCAGAAAGGCGATGCCGCTTCCCTGGACGAGGCAGTTACTGCCCTCAATGTGATCCGGAATGCAGCCGGCGTGGGCAACTATAGCGGTGGAGTCAATCAGTCCGAACTGATCGACGAGATGCTCAAGCAACGCCGGTATTCGCTGTATGGCGAAGGCCACCGCTGGGTTGACATGCGCCGGTACAACCGCCTTGGCTCCCTGCCGATCGACCGGCCCGACGACGACGTATGGGTAAGGTTCCCTGTTCCGGCAAACGAGAACTAGTTTCTGACAATCAATACATTACAATAAAAAATGCCGGCCGGAATGATTCCGGCCGGCATTTTTTATTGTATATCGGGAAAGGCTATTTCCCCTTCCTGTAGCGCCGCATATACTCGCGGAACGAGATCATGCGCTCCTGCTCTTCGTCCCAGAGTTTGTTAAAAATGCAACGCAGGCTTTGCCAGAAGGTGATCTTGTTGGCCACCTGCTCGAAAACGGGGTTCTCGTGGTGGCAACGCGCCAGTTCGTAATTCGGCACAAGCGGGTTGAGGTGGTGGATGTGGTGATAACCGATGTTGCCCGTAAGCCAGTGCATGAACCGGGGCAACTTGTAGTAGGTGCTGCCCTGAATGGCCGCACGGATGTACTCCCACTTGTCTTTCCATTCTTTGTACGACGTTTCGTGCTGGTGTTGCACGTAAAAAAACCAGACGGCGATCACGGCAAAAAACAGCAGGATCGGGAGATGCACCAGCAAAAACGCTTTATAGCCCAACAGCCAGATGACGGCCACATAAAACCCGATCAGGATCAGGTTGTGCTTGATCAGGGCCTTGTGGGCGTGCTCCCAGCCTTTCAGGCGAATGAGCGGAAAACGGTTTTGAATGAGCAGGTACCAGGCCGGCCCGATCAGGAACAGCACCGGGGCGCTGCGAAACAGCAGGTAGCGGGCTTTTTCAAAACGGCTCAGGCTCTTGAACTCATTAACGGTAAGCAGGTTGATATCGCCGATATCGCGGTGCTCCCATAAGATTCCGTTGTGCCCGTGGTGAAAGTTGTGGCTTTTTGCCCAGTAACGGTAAGGCATGAAACTGATGATGCTGCACACCTCACCGATGATATCGTTCGCTTTCCGGTTGCCGGTAAAAGCCTGGTGGCCGCAATCGTGCTGAATAATGAAGATACGGACGAGGAAAAAAGCATTCACCACTGCCAGTGCCAGAGTGATCCAGACGGACACGTCGAGCAGAAGATACATGGCAACCCAGATCGCTACGAAAGGCAAAAAAGAGTTGAGTATTTGAATGACGGCTTTCTTCGTATCGGGCAGTTGATAGGCCTTGACAATGGCCGGCAACCGCTGCAGTATGGCGGGGTCGTAATTTGAAACTTTGGTAGTACCCATTTTTATTAATAATGTGTTGTGCAATAATTTAATCGGACGAAAACAAAAATGCCAGGCCCCTTTTGGTGTCCGGCATTTGGAAATGGCGCTCAAAAGTCCGATTTTTCTTGAATATCCGGGCGCTTCAATGCCTTAATTTTACGGCAACATAAAGACAAATGCCGTTTCAGGTCCTTCGACGATTCCTTGCCACGCTGCGACGCGCACGCTATCCCGGAAGCCTTGCGTACTGGGAGCGGCGCTACGCCGGCGGTGGACATTCCGGTTCGGGATCGTCCGGCCGGCTGGCGCGCTACAAGGCGGAAGTTGTGAATCAGTTCATACTTAAACAACAAATACGGTCAATCGTTGAACTGGGCTGCGGCGACGGGCAACAACTGCAACTGGCCCAATACCCCGAATATACGGGTTTTGATATTTCACCCTCGGCTGTACAGCGCTGTCGCAAGGTTTTCCGGCAGCACCCTTCCCTGCACTTTGAAGTGTACGAACCCGAAACATTTATACCCGCCGGGTATCGTGCCGATATGTCGCTATCACTGGAAGTGCTGTTCCACATCACTGAAGATCACTTGTACAAGCTCTATATGGAGCACCTGTTCGCCCTTGCCAGGCGCTATGTCGTAGTCTTTGCGCCCAATGAAGCGGATGCTACGGGCGGGTATTTTCCGCACGTGAAGTTCCGTGAATTTACCGGGGACGTTCCGCCAGGCTGGGTGTTGCGCGACCGGCTTGCCAATCCGCACCGCGACCTTAGTTTTTCGGATTTTTTCTTTTTTGAAAAGACGGGATAGGTATGGCCACTCCCGGGTTCACAATATTACTGTCTTGTTCCGGGTTACCCAAAACCTACGGCCGACGGACCAGCCAGGCATTCAAACGCTCCCGGTATTTTTCATATGTCGGCAGGTTGTGGTGCGAGCCGCCCTCAATGGTCACAAATTCATCTCCGGGTTTGAGGCAACCCTTTAACCTCGCAGCGGAGGCATGGGGAACGATCCGGTCGCGGGTGCCGTGGAAAATAAGGACGGGCAGGTTTGTTTTCCGCAGGAATTTATCGTTGGGAAAATGAAAGACGGGCTTGAACGGGGGTTCTGTATTGCCCAGGTGACTGGCCAACAAGCCGCTGATATTGTCGAACGGCGTTTCGAGGATAAGCATCCGGGCGGGAACATGGGCAGCCAGGTAGGTGGCCATGCCTGTCCCCAGCGATCGGCCGTACAGGACCATCTCCTCCGGCGCATACCGCTTGCACAACCACCTATACACCAGAAGGGCATCTTCAAAATAATGTTTTTCGTCGGGCTCGCCTGTGCTTTTGCCGTAGCCCCGGTAATCGGGAGCAAAAAAATCATAGCCCCGCACGGTAAAATCGCGATGCATGGCGCCCCAGCGCTGCAGATTGTCGCGGTTGCCGTGGAAATACAGCACCACACCCTTTCTGGCCGGCATATCGGCCGGAAACAACAAGGCATTCAGGCGTTCGCCGTCGGGTGTGGCAAAGTAATGTTCCGTGAACGGCACGTCAAACTGGAACGGATAGTCTGCCGCCAGTTGCACGGGCCGGAACAGGGCTTTTTTCTGCAGAAAAACAGACACGGCAGTCGTCATGTCAATTTTTTATTGGCGGCGTGACGAGCGGCATCGCGCCTGGTTTTTTTCTCGAGGTTGTCGCGCAAGGCGTCGGTCAGGTTCACCCCGGTCTGGTTGGCCAGACAGATCAATACGAACATCACATCGGCCATCTCGTCGGCCAGGTCTGCACGCGCCGAGGCAGCCTGTTCGGGCGTTTTGAACGATTGTTCGCCGTAAAGTCGCGCCATTAGCCGCGCTACTTCACCTACCTCTTCCATCAGGATGGCGGTATTCGTCAATTCGTTGTAATAGCGGATGCCAATTGTGTTGATCCACTTGTCGACCGTCTTTTGCGCTTCTTGTATTGTCATATGTACCTTCATTTTCGAATAGTTCAATCCTGCCGCGAAACCCCATACGCACTAGTTTATGCCCAGACACTGCAACCTTCCGTACAGTTCTGACAAATATCGATCTGGTCTCTGCCGCGCAGCATAGCCTGCCGGAATGCAGTATAATCGGGCGCATGCCACAGTTCGCGGAAGGTCGTTTTTTTCAGATCGCCGAGGCGATGCTGCGCGTCCTTGTCGAAACAGCAGGGTACGACAAGTCCATCCCAGGTGATCACGCAGGAGTGCCAGAGTTTCCAGCAGTGGTTGGCCAGGGCGTGTTTTACGTGCCAGGTACCGTCTGCCGAGCGCCGGTAGCGCGCAAAACGGTCGATGGTCGGGATCAGGGGGTTGCCGTTTTGGTAATCGTACACCTGGGCCGTTTTCAGTTTCACCTCGTCGGCCCCTATTTCCCGGGCCAGTTTGTAAATTTCGGGTATCTGGTGCTGATTGGGTTGCACAACGAGAAACTGAAACACTACATGCGGGCGGCGCGACCGCAGCCGGCGTTTCCAGCGGATCACGTTGCGGGCGCCTTCGAGTACGTTGTCGAGGGTGCCGCCCACCCGGTATTGCGCATAGGTATCCTGCGTCGTGCCGTCGATGGAAATAATGAGCCGGTCGAGGCCCGACTCGACGGTGCGGCGTGCATTTTCGTCATTCAGAAAATGACCGTTGGTGCTGGTTATGGTAAAAATATTGCGCCGGTGCGCGTATTGCACCATATCGAGAAAGCGGGGATTGATATATGGTTCTCCCTGGAAGTAGAAGATCAGGTAAAACAGGTCGCGGTGCATGTCGTCGACCATGCGGCGAAAAAAGTCTTCCTTCAGGTTGCCTGTTTCGCGGCTGAATGCCCGCAGTCCGCTGGGACATTCCGGGCAGCGCAGGTTGCAGGCGGTGGTGGGTTCGATGCTCACGGTGACAGGCATGCCCCACTGCAGGGGATAGCGCGTCCATTTGGCTATGTAAAACGAAGACAGTACTTTAGCAAAATTCCATGCGCGGCGCAGGGTTAGTTTTGCGATGAAATTCAGGCTGTCGTTCAGGAAAAACCTCATAGCCGCAAAGGTAGGCGTTTGGGCGTTGGGCGTGCAAGTGCTGTGCTTTACCTTTGTGCGGTTTAATCAAATCCAATCAATATGACAAACGGAGCAAAAACGGGCCTTTTCGCCAACAAGGAAACGGTCATGCTGATCATCGTCGCCTTATTCGGTGTGGCGGGCCTGGTGGCCCTGCAGTTTTCGAGAAAAGATGCCGTGAGCCGGCCGGAAGACCGGGCCGTCGTGCAGGTAGGCAATGCCGAGAACGGCAACAACCCCGAGGCGTCGGCGCCCATCCAGAAAATTCCCGGCGAACTGTTGCGCACGAGCGAGTACCCAGAGGCAGGCAAGCCGTTCCGGTTTTTTATGAGCAAATACAGCCAGGGGCCCGAGTACGAACTCGATATGGGCGACGGTTCGCCAAGAAAGAAATTTGTCGACGGCTCCGTGCAGCATACCTTTAAAAAGCACGGTCCCTGCGTGGTCACGCTGTATGCGCGTTATGAGGGCCAGGAAATAGCGCTCGACACGCTGCGGAAAGTAGTTGCCCGCGTAAAAGAGGACGCTATCATCGCTCCGGTCATCGATTATTGACCCTCCACAACACACACCAACCAAAGCGATGTAAATTTTGGGGTAAAATTTGGCAGCCAGCGTCTTTTGAGTAGTTTTGTCGCAGCCCATTATTTACCCGACATTCACGCCCTCAACACTTTATCAATTCAGAACGGAATGAAGAAAATCGGAATTTTACACGGTAAGGAATCCTCGTTTCCCGAGGCCTTCGTAGCGCGCGTCAACGCCAAGAACGTTAAAGGCGTACACGCCGAACCCACCCTCGTGGAAGAGCTCATGCAAGGCGAGCCCACCCCTTATGCAGTGATGATCGACCGGATCAGTCAGGATGTACCGTTTTATCGCGCTTACCTGAAAAACGCGGCCCTCAACGGCACGGCAGTGCTCAACAATCCCTTTTGGTGGAGCGCCGACGAGAAGTTTTTCAACAATTGCCTGGTAAGCAAGATCGGCGTACCGGTGCCGCGCACCATCCTGCTGCCCTCCAAACAAATGCCGCCGGACACCAGCGCCCAGAGTTTTCGCAACATGAAGTACCCCCTCGACTGGGAACGCATGATCGATTACCTCGGCGGTTTTCCGCTCTTCATGAAGCCGCACTCGGGCGGCGGCTGGAAAAACGTGTATAAAGTCAACAACTTCGACGAGTTTTTCCGCGACTACAACGAAACAAACACCCTGGTAATGCTGCTGCAGGAAGCCATCGACTTCGACGCCTATTTCCGCTGCTATTGCCTGGGCGGCAAATACGTCCGGATCATGGACTACGAACCCCGCAACCCGCACCACCTCCGTTATGTGGCCGACCACAAGGTGCCGAAAGCACTGCGTGAGCAGATGCACGACCTCGTGCTGCGCACCAACCACGCGCTGGGTTACGATTTTAACACCATGGAGTTTGCCATTCGCGACGGCATCCCCTACGCCATCGATTTCTGCAACCCCGCCCCCGACGCCGATCTGAACTCTGTGGGTGAGGAAAACTTCGAATGGGTGGTGGAAAACGCCGCCAATATGGCCATCGAACGCGCCCTGGCACACAAGGAAGGCGGCAACAACCTTACCTGGGGCACCTTTGTGCAGGATTCTGTGGCCGGAAAAATGCCTGCGATGCCGGAAGGCGCGCCGAAAAAGGCTGCGGGCAAAGCATCGAAGGCGAAGAAGTAAAATTCAATTCTACCAATAAATAGGTATAAAGCCCGTCGTGCAAAATCAATTGCACGGCGGGCTTCTTGTTTTCAGGCAATTATTCCGTCAAAATAGTACATTATTACTATAAGGTTTTAACAGTTATAAGGAACGAAAGTGCCGAGTTTTGCCGTTGGAATTCCAAAAAGACTCAACCATGAAAAAAACGCTCTTTATCCTGGCTGCGGGTTTGACCCTCGCTGCACTTTTCCTCAGCAGCTTCTCCCGCAAAACCAGCACCCTGCCCGCCGATTCCGGCGAAATCTCGTTCAAGCAATTTCTGAAACAATTCCCCAAGGCTGCCCTGCCGTACTCGATCGATAAACAGACGCTTCAGGCGCATGTGGAAGAAGAGATCGCCCGGCAGACGTCGGATGAAGACACGTACAAGCCGCAGCAAACGGCTAAACGACTGGAGTGGAAATACTACGAATTCCTGCCCGCACTCAAAAATGCCAGCCGGTTCAGCAGGATGCCGTTGTTTGCCATCCCGGTGGCACAATTTACAAGCGACGAGTTTATTGCAGTATTGTATATGTCGGGCCGGGGGTATTCGCGCAACTTCGGCGATTACTCGGTAGCCCTCTTCGACAAATCGGGCAAACACATCGCCACCAATAACGTGGCATACGTATACAGCACCAAAATGGCGACTACCACGATAGATACCGATCTGACGGCCTCTACGGAATCATGGCAGATCAACTGGGAGAAGGATTATACGGAAGCAGGCTTTGAAGACAATTCGATAAAGGATTACACCCTGCTCGAAAAATCCGCAATCGACCTGCGTATAGCACCGGAAGTGGAAGACGAGGACCCCGTGCCGCCGCTAATAGAGGAGGATACGGCGCCTGAAACTGGCACCAGCAAATAACCCTGACCCCAAAAAACCATTTTTCAAGTGTTAAAGTTCTTTGAAACCCTGGCTCGTTTTCTACGTATAATACGTGACTTTTATACCCCTTAAAGTCTAAATGCGGCCTTTTTGAGAAAAAATTTCCAAAAAATCGAAGGGCCCGAAATTTTTTGGCATCCGATTTGCCTATACCCTATCAACGCCGCCGATTAATAACAAAAAGCGCCGTTTAATCTGAATCCATCACCAACATCTCAACAACCAAAACCGAAGTAACATGAAAAAGACCACTGCACTTCCGACCATCCTGATCGTTCTCGCCAGCCTCTTCGCTTTCAACGCGAATGCACAAGACGAAGCAACGTTCCAGGATTTTCTGGCACAGTTTCCTTCTGCTACGCTTCCGTACAACTTCAATGCACAGGAACTGCAAGGTCAACTCGAAAACCGCACCGCTGCCAAAGCAAAGCGCCTCGGCTGGGAATTCTACCAGTTCCTTCCGGAACTCGAGCGCAGCGCCCAGTTCAGCAGCATGCCGGTATATCCGGAACCGGTTGCCAAGTTTGAAACGGAAACGAACATCGCAGTTCTCTACAATATCGCTCGTGGTTTCAGCCGCGGCACGAAAACCTACAGCATCTCTGTTTTCGACAAAAAAGGCAACTACATCGGCTCGCACTTCATCGCAGGTGTAAATCCGAACACACTGACTTCCGCTACGATCGACGAGAATCTGAATGCCGACGTAAAAGAATTCAAAGTAAACTGGGCAAATGACTACCGCGAATTCGGCGCTCAGGGCAACCAGGTCACCGGCCTTACGCTCCTCGAAATGCAGACGCTCGAACTCATCATGCCGGGCAACCCCGACCAGATCGAATGGGCAAGCCGCACGATCCCGCAGCAGGACGCTTCCGCTGATCTCGCAAAAATGAAATAACCAAATACGAAACTATAAAGGACAGACAGACCTCTCCCGGCACATTGCCGGGAGGGGTTTTTTGTTTTTATTGCAGGTGCTAGCGACGTTGGAAGACTGTCACCGGAGTTAGGGGGTTAGGCAGAACGGACCTGGAAATCTGTGGTATTACCCATGTGCCACCACTTGATATTATGTTATCCAAACTATTTTGGGATCGACAAAGCGCAAAACGCCTTATGAAACATGCTCATTGTCTGACTACCTATCCGGAAGTTTTCTCCCGTCCGTACACATGCCCGAACCAGTTCGTCTGCCGCAATATCCATTCGGCCAGCAGCAAATTCAGCACCCAACTGGGCCATGCAACCACCTGATACGCCGTTTCCGGTGAAATATCGGTGTACATCGCGAGACCGAACTGCATGACACGCAGTGAAATAGCCGACAGTGTAAGGGCATAACTGCGGATCATCCAGGCGCCGTGTTCCTTCACCTGCCCTGTACGGATGGCCCGCCAGGCTTTCCAGGTTGCCCACCACCACAACAGGCTCAAAAGAATGAACGATATTTTGTTGAACACCCCGCCATTGGCGTAAAAAGCCATAACAAGCGCCGCAGGGCCGCATACTCCCAGGATACTGAAAGCGTATACGCGGCCTACCCAGCGGTGCACAAAAGGTATTTTTTTCAAAACCATACCCGAAAACTGCGTCATCCCGCCCGCCAGCACCAACAGTGCCGGAAAAATATGCAGGTAATACGATACGCGGTAATGTTGGAGGTGGATGATATGCTGCTTGGAAAGCAGGAAGTCGATATCGAGTCGACCGGATGTGTAGGGCCAAACGATGTGCCCCATCAGGAAGGTAAAAAATACGAGTGCGGCAAGGCCCGCAGCGCCGAGGGCCAGGGAAACAATTTGCGCGCTGATGGATTTTGCGGGCATGACAATTGGCTATTTACCGATCAAAACGGGGTTAGCCGCCTGAAAAGTGCGGAGCAAAATAAATTCCTGCCGGTTATACCGTGCCGCGGTTGTGCGTTCGCCAGATGGACAACATCATACGACCGGCGAAAACCGGCGCCGTGATGATGCTCCCAGCCCCGAAAAAGAGCATTTCGCTCCAGATATAGTCTTCGATTGCCTTTTTGTCGGCGGCCGGCAGGTGACCGGTCAGCGGTTCCCAGGTTTGCTCTTCGATAAAGCTCAGAAATTCATTCAGGCCGTTGATGAGCACGAAGGTGAGCGGAAACATCAACAGGAGCAATGCAACCTTCAATACCTGCCGCTGTGCCAGATAAGTGTGTTTGGTCAGGAAAATGTACCGCCCCAGGGTGACGACCACCACTACAAAGAGAATATTCCAGCCCTCGAACGGCCAAACGTGCATGGCTTTGTGGATCGGGTATTGGGTGGCAAGCACGATAAGTGCCGTGGCAATCCACCACGTTATTTCGAGCAGCAGGGTAAGCGACTGACGTTTGTCCATCATTGAAATTCAGGATAAAGGGGATGAGTGAATGGGGTCGACCTGGCGCTCGGGATACAGCAGACTTCCTGCGATCATGCCGAGTATGCCTGCTGCAAAACCGTACAGCATCGGGGGTATATGCAACCAGATCGACGCATCACCTGCCGGCTCTTCCGGCAGCAGGAACAATGCGGCGAGCCATATAAGCATCCCGGCGATCATGGACACAATAGCGCCCATAGCGGAGGCCCGGCGCCAATACAACCCCGCTATAAGCGGCGTAAACAGCGATACCAGGCTCAATGCCGACGATTCTCCGACAAGTTCGTATATATTATTGCGCATCAGTGCCATGCCGCCGGTAATAACCGCAACGAACACTACCGACAAACGCATAATACGCAGCAACTGTTCATCGCTGACCGATTTAAAGAGCGGCTTGACGAGGTTCTCCCCCATTACCGTAGCAGGAGCTAGCATGGCGCCGCTGCAAGTACTGAGGATTGCGGAAAGCAAGGCCCCGAAAAACAGTATCTGCATGCCCAGACCGCTGTGTTGCATCACCATGGCCGGTATCATCATCTGAGGATCCTTTTCCAGCAATTCCGGGTACAACATCCGGCCGCAGTAACAGATAAGGAGCGGCAAAAATGCGATCGACAGGTACATCAACGACGATGTATAGCAGGCACGAACGGAGGTGCGTTCGCTTTCGGCCGCCATAACCCGCTGAAAAACATCCTGTTGCGGTATGCTACCCAGGCCAATTGTCATCCAGGCGGCGACCCACCCGATCATATCCGGCCCCTTCGCATCCGGAAAGAACTGGAAAAAGCCCTCCGGGGCAGCAGCAGCCATAGGCTCAAAACCGCCAACCTGCCAAACCATATCCACCGCCAGTGCCACCAGTCCGATTATGATGGCGATCGTTTGTACAAAATCAGTGATCGTGACCGACCACATACCGCCAATGTAAGTGTACACCAGCACCATCGTTGTACAGATCAGCACCCCGAGACTGCGGTCCAGTCCACTGATCGACTGCAGGATGATCGACAGGGCAACCAACTGGGCCGCAATCCAACTGAAGTAGGACGGTACCATAAATACAGCTGATGTGATCTCGGCAGCCTTATTGAAACGAAGCCGGAAAAAATCGCTGAAAGTGAGCAGATTAAGGCTGTACAGCGGGCGAGCCACCAGTAAGCCGGCCAGCAGGAGACAAAGCGAAGCGCCAAAGGGGTCTTC
This sequence comes from uncultured Bacteroidota bacterium, assembly GCA_937861115.1. Classification (GTDB taxonomy): domain Bacteria; phylum Bacteroidota; class Bacteroidia; order Chitinophagales; family Saprospiraceae; genus M3007. The sequence goes on from CALMBD010000010.1 coordinate 47,855, forward strand.
AATTATGCCCAGCAAACCGTGCTGCGCGAATTCTGCTGAGGCGCCCATGATCGTTTCAGAGCCGAACCAGGTGGCGAACAAGGCACAGGAGGCCATGAACAGGGGTAGTCTTTTGCCGGCAACCACAAAATCGGCCGTCGTTTTTACGCGACGCGACGCCCACCAACCTACTGCCAGCGTACCGAGCAGGTACACCCCTATAAAAGTTAGCAACAATCCGTTTTGCATACTCAAAAACAAAGGCCTTTCGACATTGGCCGGTCAAAGGTATAAAACAGCCGAAAGTCGAAAGGCCGGGAAAGGCATTGGCCCGTAATATTAGTGGTGGCACATGCCTGACGCCTTCCTAATGTTTCCGCTTGGGGTCACTGAGAATAAAAGATACCGTGATGCCGGCAAAATAATACCAGTCGCCCTTTCCGGGGTTGCCGTTGGTCCGGATACCGTCGAGGTCGTCGGAAAAAACCGGCCTCCAGCCGCCTTCCAAACCGAGAACCAGGCGATCCAGAATATCGGCGCGCAGGCCGACGCCCATGGGCACGAGAAGGAAATTATGGTTCAGCCCGTCCTCAGGCAGGTCCGTCTTCAGGTATTTTTCCCTGTTTGCTATAGTCCCGTAATACTCCGCTTTCGGATCGGTAACTGACAAGCCGAGGCCGGCAAAAACATAAGGCGTGACAAAGAAATTGTGGATACCGGTGTTGGAGTAGCGTTCCCTTCCCAGCACCTTCCATTCCACTACGGTGCCGAACTCGAGAATGGACGTAGAGAACCGGAAACTTCTTTCTTTCAATGACCGGGAATTGGCGTCGTCGCCGGCGATAGACCCCGAGTAAATGTGGGCTTTGGCAGAAATATACCGGGAAAAATGGTACCGGAAGTACACCCCGTAACCGGGCTGGGTTTCGGAGATTTCGATCGCCGCATCAGAAACGTCGCCGGAATAGTTGGTGAGCCCGAATAAAAAACCGGCCTCAAAATAAGAGTTACGTTGGGCAGTGGCAAGGCTAAGGACTAGAACCAAAGGCAAAAGCAGAAGCAGTTTTTTCATTGACTATGTAATCGGATTTTGTTCACGGAAAAAGATACAAAAAAAACAGCCCCTCTTTTCGTACGATTAGGAAAAGAAGGGCAAAGTTGGCAAAATAACGGTTCCTTACCACGTATGTTGTATAATTTAATTGCAAAGTCCGGGCTTTAACGGCAAGTAACCGATCAAAAGTCTCTTCTCCGTTCCCAGTAGTTCTGATCTTCCACTTCGCCAAGCAAAGCGAGGTAATTGGAAAACCGGAGCTCGCTCACTTCGCCCCGGCGCAGCGCCTCGTGAACGGCACAACCCGGTTCATCCCGGTGGAGGCAGGCGCCGCCAAACTTGCAGTGTTCGGACAACGCAAAAAATTCGCGGAAACTGTGGGCGATATTGGCCTTGTCTTTATCGTTGAATGCCAGCGTTTTAATGCCCGGTGTATCGATGAGCCGGCCACCAAAATCCAGTTCGAACATTTCAGCGAAGGTCGTGGTGTGCTGTCCTTTGCCGGAGTAATCGCTGATCTCGCCGGTGCGCAATTCCAGCTGCGGTTGTATGGCATTCACCAGGGTGCTTTTGCCCACGCCCGACTGGCCGCTCATCAGCGTGGTTTTGTCCTTCAGGATGCTTTTAAGCGCTTCCAGCCCGGTCTTGTCCGGCACAGAGGTAAGCAGTATGCCATAACCGATACCGCCGTAAATAGCTTTCATCTCCTCGAAGCGTTCCATGTCCGCCTCGTCGTACAGGTCGGATTTGTTGAATATGATGGTGACGGGGATTTCATCGCGCTCCGTCATCACGAGAAAACGGTCGATAAAGCCCGGCTTCAGGTCGGGCTGCACAATGGTCGTGATCAACACGGCCTGATCTATGTTTGCGGCAAGTAGGTGCAGGTCGTGTTTGCGGCGCGGCGACTGCCGCACCACGTAGTTACTGCGCGGCAGTATCTTTTTGATCATCCCCTTGTCGGCAGATTCCGGCTCTATCTCTACGCGGTCGCCCACGGCCACCGGATTGGTCAGCGGCGCATCGTCGAGGCGAAACTTTCCCACGATCCGGCACTGCAATACTTCCTGAGAAGCATCGAGGCGGACGTTGTACCAACTGCCGGTTGACTTAATGACGGTTCCGGTTTGCATTTGTGTAATGGACATTCGAATTAAGTACTGTGACAAGATTATTGAATCATTTTGACCAAGTCATTTTGTTGCTGGTCAAGGCGCGAACGACGCGAATACCCGGGGTCTTTTAGGAGTGAGCAACGCTGAGTAGCGGCAAAAGGGCTGGTCATAAATGGTTTGAATAATCTTGTCACAGTACTTATTTACTGGAAAAACTGCTTAACCGTTTACAGTGCCGCTATCGTTCCCCAACACAGGTTGAAAATCTTTGACTGCTGCCGCCATTTCCCGGATCAGCACGGGGTCCTGCTCTATGGCGTTGCCAACCACGATCAGATCGGCGCCGGCCCGGAGGTTGGCCGCTACCTTTTCCGGCGTCCGGATACCGCCGCCCACAATGAGTGGAATACTGACGGCGCCGCTGACCGCCTCGATCATGCTTTCCGACACGGGGGTTTTGGCTCCCGACCCCGCGTCCAGGTACAACATCCGGAGGCCCAGCAGTTCGCCGGCAAGGGCCGTACACACGGCGATATCGTCTTTGTGGGCAGGAATAGGGTACGTATTCGACATGTATTGTACGGCTGTTTGCACCCCGCCGTCGACGAGCATATAGCCGGTGCTGATAATCTCCAGCGGCGACATTTTCAGGAAAGGCGCCGATATAACATGCTGACCGATAAGCAGTTCCGGATTCCGACCGCTGATGAGCGAGAGAAACAGAATGCCGTCGGCGCGGTAACTGAGTTGAAAGGAATTGCCCGGAAACAGGATCAGCGGAACAGGACAGCGCTGGCGTATCTGCGCCAGCAAACCGTCGAGCATGTTGTTGACTACCAGGCTTCCGCCGATGAAAAAGTAATCGACGCCGCATTCGACGGCGAGATCGAGCGTCTGCTCCATTTTTTTCAGGCGCAACTTGTCGGGGTCAAACAGGACGACCAGTTTTTTCTCGCCATGCTTTTTGGCCGCGAGCAGCCCGGCGTATATGCCTTTATCGTGCGTCATTTTACCTGGAACGTCCGGCTTACCAGCAAGGTGCTGTTGCCATACTGGATTACGGCGTTGAGGGTAAAGGTACCGCCCGACACCGCCTGCTCGGCTATTTTTCTCATTTTCTTGTCCGGTTCGTTGCCCTGCACCTCAGCCGAAGCGCTTTTTTTGCCCTTTTCAAACAAAAAGCCCAGTTCGCGTATTGTTGAAACGTTGCCGAATGCATCGCGGACAAGGATGGGCTCATCGAGGTTTTGCCTTATTTCGGCCGGTGTAATTTCATCCAGATGCAGTTTTCCCCAATGGATGGAGAACTGGCCGGCTTCATCGGTTACCTGCCGTTTGAATCCAAATTCTACGGGAAGATTCAGTCGCACCGCTACCTTCCGGCCTTCATGAACGGCCGGTTCCCAGACCGGCATGGCCTGCACAACGGCTATTGCCGCGTCGCCGCAGCCACCGCCAATATCGCGAAGCAAGTGCACATCGCCGACATTACCTTTTTCATCGACGACAAAACTGACGACGACAAGTCCTTCGATATTTTTGCGGATCGCGGAATCGGGGTATTGCAGGTTGGCGCTGATAAAGGCGGCAAGGGCCTTTTCACTGCACGTATATTTGGCCGGATCGGTTGAAAGGAAGTGTTCACAACCGGGGAAAAGCGGCATCTGTTCGACAAGCGTCCAGACACCCGAGCTGTCGGGCTGTGCGGAGGCGGCGCCGGCAATACCGAGCAAAAGAATGGCCAAGAGTTTATTCATCGGTTTCAATGCTGTCGTGAGAGGTTCAGCAACTGCGTATTGATATCGCCGGGTTGGTTAGACGTGGCTTTCACGGCGAAAGTGCCGTCTTTGCCAACGATAAAATACTGTGGAACGGCTTCAACGCCGTAACTCTGGGCGATGTTGCGTTCACGACCCGAAGATGCCAGCAGGTTGTGCCCCTTGAAGTTCCGTTCTGCAAGCGCCCGTTGCCAGGCCGCCGGATTGTCATCAATCGAAATATTGACGATCTCGATACCGCTACGGTTCAGTTCTGCTGCAAAATCGTTGAACATATCCATCTTCTGGAGACATGCGCTGCACCAGCTTGCCCAAAAATTCAGGTAAACTACCTTGCCGCGGAACTGCGACAGCGACAGTACCCTGCCCTCGGCATCTTCGCCTGTGAAAACCGGCGCTGCAATACCCGGCGATACCCGTGCGATTTTTTCGTACAGATCCGTCACCTTCGCATCGTAGGCAGTGTATTCGTTGGTTTTCAGAAAATCGGTGTAATAGGGCAATATTTCGCGATAACGGTCGCCTGAAAAGGCCAGGCGGATCATTTCGGAGCGAAAAAAGGCCATCGATTTACCGCTCAGCATGGTCCCGGCCATGTTGTATTGTCCGACATAAAAATTGTCCGTTGAACCGGCAGCAGCCTGCTGTCTGGCCAACAGCGCCTGAAGGAACAGGCGGTACCAGTCGTTGCCGACCGATTCGTTGATGAGCGCCGCATCGGAGAGAAAATCGAAAAATTCGGGCTGCACCTGGTGGCGGTTGCCATACACCTGGCCGTAGAACAGCAGGTGATAGGCCCAGTAGTAAACGATCTCTGCAGCCATCCAGTCGTAAAAAGCGGGGGTAAGTGCCGCCGGAGCCCTGCCGGAAAAATCGTCGAGCAGCATGGAGGCGGCCGTTTTGCGCCGGTCCATATAATCCCTGAATTCTGTCGGACCCAGCGATTCCATCCGGTCGTTCATCAATTGCTCCACGACGGCCCACCATTGGCCGATCTTGAACCGGATGTTGTTCATTTCATTAAAGTCGGGCGGGTTTTCCTGAAAATACTGGAGCAGCAGGCGGTTGTTGGCCCCTCCCCTGCCGGTGAAGGCGACGGCCATGGGGAACTGGAATATATCCGTTTTGACATACAGGGTATCGACCGGCTCCAGAAAAACCGGCAGCCGCTCCTCATTGCAGATCAGGAAGGCCAATTGCGGTTCGGGGATTATCGCTTCAATGGAAAACCGCAGTTGATCATCCAGTTCGGCCCAATAGGTATCTGCACGCCCATCGACATAATAATGGGGTACATAAATCTGAACTACGCTCCCGGGGGCAGCATTTTTAAAAACACCGGAAACAAAAGCGGCATGGGCGTTTAGAAAGCAACCGGAGATCAAAAAAACGACAAACCAATTCTTGAGCATGGCGGCAAGTAGATTTTTTTATGGGAGCGAAAGGTAGGGAATATTGGAAAAAACCGTCATTCGTCGTCATTTCATCATCACTCCAATTCCTTGCACGCCCGGTACAGATCCTGCCAGCCCTCCCGTTTTTTTATCACCGTTTCGAGGTATTCCTGCCATACGATGGTGTCGGTACCGGTGTCCTTGACGACGGCGCCGGTGATGCCCGCCGCCAGGTCATGCGCGCGCAGTTCGCCGTCGCCGAAATGTACGGCCAGCGATTGACCCTGGTGGACGACCGAAATCAACTCGGCGGTGCTGAGCGTGGCCGTCGGGCTTTTTAGTTTTTCCCGGCCGTCTTCGGTTTTGCCGTTGCGCAGTTCGCGAAAAATAGCCACCAGGCGCTGTATTTCGCGCAGCGGCGCCGCTTCAGGCGGTAGTTCGAGCGATTTCCCCAATGCGGCAACGCGGTTTTGCACAATAGTAACCTCCTCTTCCAGTGTGGCGGGTAACGGCAGCACAACCGTGTTGAACCGGCGGCGCAGGGCAGCGGAGAGTTCGTTGACCCCTTTATCGCGGTCGTTGGAGGTGGCGATGAGGTTGAATCCCCGGCGTGCCTGGACTTCGGTGTTGAGTTCGGGCACGGGGAGCGTTTTTTCCGACAGGAGGGTGATGAGCGTATCCTGCACATCGGCGGGCAGGCGCGTGAGCTCTTCCACCCGCACGAGTTTGCCCTGGCGCATACCTTCCATGACGGGGCTGGGCACGAGCGCCTTGTCGGAAGGACCTTCGGCAAGCAGGCGGGCATAGTTCCAGCCATAGCGCAGGCTTTCCTCGTTGGTGCCTGCCGTACCCTGCACCATCAGCGTACTGTCGCCGCTGATGGCGGCCGCGAGGTGTTCGCTGACCCAGGTTTTTGCCGTGCCGGGTATGCCGAGCAACAGCAGTGCCCGGTCGGTCGCCAGCGTAGCCACGGCGATTTCGATGAGCCTGCGCTGGCCGTAATATTTAGGCTCGATGTCTGTTTTTCCCACTTTCCCACCGAGCAGGTAGGTGACGACCGCCCAGGGTGAAAGGCGCCAGTTGGCCGGGCGTGGCCGGTCGTCGTGTGCAGCCAGCGCTTCCAGTTCGTGCGCATATGCCAATTCGGCGTGCGGACGTATAATGGTATCGGGTATCATTCAGAGGGTTAGTTTAAATCCCAAAATCAGGCACAGCATACACAACGCCAAACTGGCAATTGTGTTGGTGAGCACCAGTCCGGTGTGGCCGCTTTCATACAATCCCCAGTTTTCGGCGATAAACGTCGAAAAGGTGCTCAGTCCGCCGCAAAAGCCGGTGCCCAGCAACAGTCGCCGATGGTCGGTCATCTGCCCGCTTAAATGCAGGGCCATAACCACGCCCAGCACAAAACAGGCGATACCGTTGGCCAACAGGGTGGCCACGGGAAATTTGCTGCCCTGCGCGCTGCGCAGGGCCAGCACAATGCCGAAGCGGCTGACACTCCCGAGTCCGCCGCCAAGGAAGACAAGGAAGAAGGCAAATACTTGTTGCATGGCTACAACTTCCTGATTTTTAGATTCTTAAACCACACCGGATCGCCGTGATCCTGCAGCGCGATCTTTCCCTTTTTCGATTTTCCGAAGCCGGGCATGTCCTTGAATTTGCTGCCGGCAATCAGTTTGGCCCATTCCGGCGCATTCATGTCGTACTCCACGAGTTTGCGGTTGTTGAGCCAGTGCTCCACTTTTCCGCCCTTGCTGATGATGCGCACGTGGTTCCATTCGCCGGCAGGTTTTACCGTCACGTATTTACACTCGATCAGGTCGTACAGGTCGCCGGCCCGGTGTTTGGGAAATTTGCTGTCAGGGTGGCAGGAGTTGTCGAGCACCTGCATTTCAGGGCCGGTTTGCCACACGAAATTATACTTGTCGGGGTCTTCCACAATGTTGTAGATGATTCCCGAATTGCCGCAGGCGCTGATCTTCCAGTCGAGTTCCAGTTCAAAATCCTGGTATTCTTCAGCAGACACGATATCGCCGGCATCGCCGGTGCCGCGCGCTTTTTTGTCGAGGTGGATCGCATTGTCTTCCACAAACCAGGCGCCGCCCACGGTATTTTTGCCGTAGGTGTGCCAACCATCGAGCGTGTTGCCGTTGAACAGCAGTTGCCAACCGGCCGCTTTTTCCTTGTCCGTCAACGAATTATCCGAGGGCGGGGTAAAGGGCGGGCGGGCCGTCACCGTACCCATGGCATCGCCGGGAATGGCATTCAGGGTGTACCAGGTCTCCGTTGTCCACAACTCATGGCCGAGATCGCTGAGGGGCAGGTTGCGCAGGCGGATGTACACGACATGTTCCGGTTTCATGCCGGACAGTTCCAGAAATACTTTTTTGCGATCGGCGGAGACAGATGCCGATTTTACCACGAGTTCTTCCTCATCCATCTTCGGGCCGCCGTAATTAATGGTCGGCTTGTACCACCATTGCTTCACCAGGAATTGTTTGGGGTCCCAGCCGTCGCCGTCGCGCAACGGTTCGGTGAATTCTATCTCCATGCCGTTGGTTTTGGCCCTTACGGCAAGCATCTCGAAGGTCGAGCGGCCATTGTATTTCAGGCGCTGCAGGCCGTACCAGAATTTACCGACCTGCCCCCAGTTGCCGGGGTTTCCGATCATGCCTACATACAGGGCGCCGTCGGGCCCCCAGGCCAGGCGGTGGGTACCGCCTTCCAGCCCCTGGGTGAACTTGAACACACAGCCCTGGTAATTGCCGTTCACCTTTTCCATAAAGGTACGCTGAAGCCCCCCGTAGCACACATCGCCAAAAACAAGCTGGTTGTTGTAGGGGCCGTCTTTCAGCACCGACGGCTGGGTGGGCGAGTTGCCGATATCATCTTGCGGCAGCCATACGACCGGGGGTTGCACCGGCATTTGTGCGACGGCAATGCTGTCGACGGAATAGGAGCCGAAGAACGCGCCGGGTTTTACGTGCAGTATTTTGGACGACGGCAGCCAGTCGCCCTGGTTATCGGCGATGAAAAGTTCGCCGTCGGTGCCGATGCCCACGCCGTCGGGCGTGCGCAGGCCGCGCGCGACAAAATCGATGCTGCCGTCTTTCAGGCTGATCTGCACTACCTTGCCGCGATCGACGATCTGGGGCCGGGCGCTGGCGCCGCCGGGCATGATGGCGGTGGCCAGAGCAGCGTAGAGGTAGTCGCCTTTATGCGCCAGGCCAAAAGCGAACTCGTGGAAATTTGCCGATGCTTTCCAGCCTTTGGCAAAACACTGATACTCGTCGATGATGTCGTCGCCATCCGTATCGACCAGTTTGGTCAGCTCCTGTTTTTGCAGCACAAAGATGTCTTTACCCACCACTTTCAGGCCCAGCGGCTCTGCGAGCCCCCTGGCGATCATCTTCATTTTGATCTTTTTCGGGTCGCCCGATTCCACGTTTTCAAGCAGATAAACGGCGCCCATGGCATCCCAGGTTGATACCAGCATGCGGCCGTCGGGCAGAAAATCCATGCCGGCCACCTTGGGCAGGAACTCGTCGGGACGAGCCTGGGAAAGATCGTAGGAAGGATGCACCTCCGAAAGCGGGATGCCGTCGCCGGGGATACCGATCTGCTCGCCCGTCATTTTGCGCAGGTCTTCGTCGTTGTCCGAACGCTTGTGGGAGAAGTTTCCTTCCGGTATGATCTTCATTTTCGGGTCGCCCGAACGCGCCCATTTGAGTTGGATGCCGCGACCGCCGCTGCCCTGAAAATATTCGATGCGCAGGTCATGGTACCCTTCGCGCAGCGCGACTTCGGCTTCTTTCGGCTCCATGCCGTGCGGACCGTCGTGGTCGATGAGTCGCTGGCCGTCGAGGTAAAGCCGTGAGCCGTCGTCGGAACTGAGTTGCAACAGGATATTGTCGTCTTTTTCGAGGAAAAGGTAGCCGGTTGCGAGCAGTGCAAAATCGTTTTTGAGGGGAGCAAATTCTGTCGGGCCCGCGTCGACCAGGCCGGCTACGGCGATATCGTCGGGCTTGGCATTGAAATTAATCTGGCCGAGGCTCTGGGGGGAGGTTTTCAACTGAAACACCTTGACCAGCAGCCCCGGGACCATGTCGCCGTTCTCCAGGTTACCCGCCGCCTTCAGCCATTTGGATTCCGGAATGGCGGTCAGGTCGGATGTTTGGCTGCTGCCGCCTTCTCCGTCGTCCTCCCCTTCATCGAACGCCAAAACATAGTTGACGATGGCTTTGGCGTCGTCGGGTTGCAGGTCGGGGTGTGCGCTCATCGCCGCTGCACCCCACACACCGGAGCCGCCTTTCCGCACCTTCTCCACCAGCATATCTACATTTTCCGGCGTGTTTTTGTACCGCTCGGCAATCTGGACATAAGCGGGGCCGACGGTTTGCACCTGCGGGTTGTGGCAGGTACGGCAGTCGCTTTTGGCCATGAGGCGTTCGCCGGGGCTGACGGAGGCAGCCTCCGTTTCTTCGGTGAGCCGCTCGGCATCAAAAGGATTCGGGATGAGCGGCATACTGACAAACATGGCGGCAAAACGGGTAGGCTTACCGGTGTTCAGGGTCAGTTCGCCATCCGTTTCAACGGCCTGAATACCGTTTTCAGTGGATTGTGGCGTAATGCCAGACTGCTTCCAGACGCCATTGGTCACGATATTGACCGGGTCGGCGATGGAGGCGAGGTTGGCACGCATGCTGACCGTTGCGCCGTCAGGGGCGCTTTCCACCTCAAATGTGCGCTCGAAGCCGCGTTGCCTGTCGCGCTCGATGTATTCGGGGCGTTCGTTGATGCGGATGCGTTTTCCGTCACCAAGTACCAGATCGTACATGATCTCGGCGTGGCCGTCTGCGGTATAGCGATGGCCTTTATAGTCGGTGCGGGGCGCCTCGGTTTTGCCGTTCAGGGTGACAAGCCAGGGCTGGCGGTGTTTGTTCTCGAACCATGAAGCGCCGAGACTCATGGGTTGCGGTCCGTGGCGCATGTTGTACACTGCTCCGGTGAAATCCACACCATCCGACCAGGCTTTATACAGGGAACAGGAGTCGGTTGAATAAGCCACCCAGAGGTGATCGTCGAGTGCAAAGGTGATCATCCTTGCCTGTTTGTCGAGTACGGATCGAAACACCCAGGGATCGTTGGGTCGTTCAGGGGACTTGGAGTAGCGGTCGTCGCGACGACCGGCAAAATACCAGAGGGCGATCAATCCAAGCAGGAGGGCGATGAAGAGGAGGCGATTTTTCATGCTGTGTGTCAGTATTACATTGTAAACGGGCGAAATGCGGAGCTGTCACTGCCGCGCCTAAACACGGCCAATAACAAAATTTTTTTCGGAAAACGAAAACAACAACCCGGTTGAATTTGGCAAGGACAGGGGCGAAGTTAGTTTCTTGGCTGTTTTTGGAATGGAATTTTTATGGCAGATTATCGTATTAATATGGCGCATACCCCGAGAAAGGTCAAACCCCTTTGCCGGACCGGACGGGCATGTTGGGGGTACCGCCGGCTTCAGCCGGCGCCTTAACGAACCATTAAATCACTTCCTGAGCGGATATTGGGCCGGGAGTACTATTTTTGCATTACTTTTTTAACAAAATTTACTCCCCCACCATGATTCGTATCACTACCCTCCTAGTCGCAGGTTTTTGTTTCCTGCAATTGACCGAAAGTACCGCCCAGGATTTTCGCGTGCAGATCGCGGCTTATGCCGAGGCCATGCCCGATACTTTTTTCCATGAAAAGGGGGTCCGGAATTTCATCACCAGCCACGACCAGATGGGATTGTACCGCTACTTTGCCGGCTCCTATACGACGCGCGACGAAGCCGAAGCGGTTCAAAAAGAAATGGTCGAAAAAGGCTTTCCCTATGCGGCAGTGATCGATCTGGAAGAACAGCGCGTCCTCTGCGGCGCCAATTGCCCCTATTTCCGCAACGGCGTCATTTTTGTTCAGGACCCCAAACAGGACATGACGGTCCGGAATATCTACTTCGACTTCGGCCGCTACAGCCTTAACGCCGAATCGAAGGAAGTACTGAATTCCGTCTGCCAGCAATTGAAAGACAATACGGCGCTGAAACTGAAATTGCTGGGCCATACCGACGGCGTGGGCAGCGCTCAGGCTAATATCCAACTGGCGGCCAGCCGCGCCCGTTCTGCACGCAACTACCTCATTAATAAAGGTATACGCGCCGACCGGATGTTTATCAAGGTATTCGGAGAGGCCGACCCGGTGGCAGAAAACAAAACGGATGAGGGCGACGACCTGCCCGACAACAGAAAATGGAACCGCCGGGTGGTGCTCGCTATTATCGACGACCAGGGCGAGGTAAAAAATGACGACGCCCTGAGCGGCAAGAAATAAACCTTACCATTTTCTGCGGCCCAGCGACAGCACCGTCGCGGCGAGAAACAGCGCAATTACCGAAAGAAAATAGATCACATCCCGGCTGTCGAGCACACCCCGGCTGACGGAGTTGTAATGGTAGGCAATCCCGATCGATTGCACGATGTCGTCGGTTTTGCCGAAAAACACGGGCAGGCGACTGAGATAATCGAAAGCGAGATAAACAAAGAAAGAAAGGAAGGTAGCCAGCACGAATGCGATGATCTGGTTGTTGGTCAGCGAACTGGCGAATACGCCGATGGCTACAAAGGCGCCGGCCAGAAACAACAGGCCGATATAGGAGCCGATGATGCCGCCCGAATCCAGGTTGCCCTGAGGTGCACCCAACTGGTATACGGTAAAATAGTACAACACGGTAGGAACCAGCGCGAAGGCCACCAGCGCAAAACAGGCCAGAAACTTGCCGCCCACAATCTGCCAGTCGGTGATCGGTCGTGTCACCAGCAATTCGATCGTACCTGCCTGCTTTTCCTCGGCAAAGGTACGCATGGTCACGGCCGGGATCAGGAACATGAAGATCATCGGCGCGATACCGAACAGGGTGTCGAGGTTGGCATAATTGCCGTCGAGCACGCTGTAGTCGGGAAACACCCACATTACCAGACCCATCAGCACCAGAAAAACGCCGATGACGATATAGCCGATGAGCGAGGAAAAAAAGGTGTTGATCTCTTTTTTGAATATCGAAAGCATAGGTTGGAAATACGTACGTGGTCAGGTGAATTTGGTTTAAACCTCAGCGTCGGGTCTTTTCATCAAACTATATTCATCAGACCACTTACTTTGTCAGTTGTTGGAATACCTCTTCCACGCTGTAGGTCTCTTTGCGCAACTCCAGCAGGGTCAGTTTTTGCGCTACGGCAAAGGCAAAAACCGAAGCGCGAATATCGTGTTCGGCAGCAGCGCGCAGCTCCCAGCGGTTTTTGCCGAGGTTTTTAACGGTCTGTACGTTGCTGATCTTCAGCATCAGGGCCTTGTCGGCGTTTTCGGCAAATTCCGCCGTCACGATGCTCTGGCCGGAAAACTGCTGCTTCAGGTCGGCAATGGATGCGTTGGCCACCAGTTTTCCCTTGTTAATGATAATCGCCCGGTCGCACACGGCCTCCACTTCGCCGAGGATATGGGTGCTGAGGATGACCGTTTTTTCTTTACCCAGGTCCTTGATCAACTGCCTGATCTCCACAATCTGATTGGGGTCGAGGCCGGAGGTCGGTTCGTCCAGAATCAGCACCTCCGGGTCGTGCAGCATGGCCTGCGCCAGGCCCACACGCTGGCGGTAACCCTTCGACAACTCGCCGATCTGTTTGTGGCGGTGGCTGCTGAGCCCGGTGCGTTCCACCATTTCGTCCACGCGGCGGCGCGCGTTGGGCACGCGGTGGATGCCGGCAGTAAAGGCCAGGTACTCGCGCACATACATGTCGCGGTACAGCGGATTGTGCTCGGGCAGGTAGCCGACCCGTGCGCGGGCTTCCATGGGGCGGTCGGTGACGTCGAACCCACAAACCTCCGCCGTGCCGCCGCTTTGGGGCAGGTAACCGGTGATGATCTTCATGGTCGTCGTCTTTCCCGCGCCGTTGGGGCCGAGAAAACCGAGTACCTCTCCTTTGTGGGCTTCAAACGACACATCGTCGACCGCACGCTGGGTTTCGTAAATCTTGACGAGGTTGGCGACTTTTACAGACATGGTGGTAAAAAGGTTGCAGGGTCAGGGGTTGCGGGGGCAAAAGTAAGGAAAGGGTTGGAGGAATGTCCGCATGGAAACACTTTCCCGTCATCGGGCAAAAGTTATAAACGAAAAACAGATCGTGACCGTTTGCCTGTATATCGTTTAAAAGAAGTCCGCATCGGGCGACAAATCAGAAACCATGTATAAAAACGTCCTCTTTTCCGTCATTCTTTTATTGCTGACCGGCGCCGGCCTGAGTGCACAGTCCGCCGATCCCGCCCCGAACAGCGCCGCCGCCGTAAGCCATGCCGGGCTGGATTCCCTGCTGCGCAAATATGTGAGCGACGAGGGCAAGGTTGACTACAAAGGTTTCAAGGCGGACAAGGATGCCTTGTATGCCTATTGCCAGTTGCTGACAGACAATCCGGTGCAGGAAGCATGGACCCGGGAAGAAAAGATGGCCTACTGGATCAACGCCTACAACGCCTACACCATCAAACTGATCGTAGATAATTATCCCGCCAAAAGTATCCTCAACTTCGACGGCGGCAAAACCTGGGATGTGCGGCGCATCAAACTCGGCGGCAAAAAATTCAGCCTGAACAACATCGAAAACGACATCCTCCGGCCGCAGTTCAAAGACGCGCGCATCCACTTCGCCATCAACTGTGCAGCCAAAAGTTGCCCGCCGCTCTGGAACCGCGCCTACACCGCCGAAAATCTCGATTCCACGCTTGAAACACGCACCCGCGCGTTCATCAACAACAAGGCATACAATACGATTTCAGCGTCGAAGGCGCAGATCAGCAAGATATTCGAATGGTACAAAGCCGATTTCGGCGACCTGAAAAAATTCCTGAACCGGTACGCCGATAAACCGCTGCGCAGCAACGCAACAGTCGTGTTCAACGAGTACAACTGGGACCTGAATCAATAGATCACTACTTTAGTTTGTTCAATTCGCGCTGGAACACCTCTTCCAGTTGATCGGCGTGTAAATTTTTGGCAACGATAATCCGGTCTTTGTTCAGCACATACAGTTCCGGCGTGATGTCGACAAAGTATTTGGCGTAAATAGCGCGATTGGTCGGGTCGAAAACATTGGTAAACGTAAAGCCGTTTTTCTTCACGAATGCTTTCCACTCCTCTTCGGTGGTGCTTACGCCGATGCCGAAAAACTCCACGCCGCGGCTTTTCCAGTTGCGGGCAATTTCCTGTATTTTGGGAGAGTCTTTCTGGCAGTGCTCGCAATCGGGGCTGTACATGAATATCACCACTATAGGCGCCGTTATTTCGTAGATGCTTTTATAGACACCGTTTACGTCGGCGGCACGTACATCGGGGCCTTTTTTCCAGAGCAGGCTGGCCTCCATTTCCCACACGTGTTTCTGTAGTTTTTCGAGGTTTTCCGGTGTATCCCAGGTCGCCAGTTCGGGGGTGAAAAAATTCTGGATGACGTGTACGTATACCGCCTCGCCGTCCATCACGGTCGTTTTGGTATTTTCGTATTGCATGGCGATCCAGTTGGCAAAATACTGGAAGTAATCCTTGTAGGGAATGACCCTGCGGATGATCTCGTCGGCGACGGGGATGATGGAGTCGCGGTTCTGCGGCGTCAGTTCCTTGATATACCGGCGAAGTTTGTTGCCGATAACGGGTGTATGCAACAAGCGCTTGTCGGAGAAGTCGACATTGTCCCAGAAATGCCGCCGATAGTCTTTGACCTGTTGCAGGGTATCGAGGTCGCCGTTTCTCTTGCGCGGATAGGTAAGGTCGGGGTTCTGGCCCGCGAGTTTGAAGCGGGTAAAAAATGCATCCGGGTAGGTGGTGTATATCTCTTCCAGGTGTGCTTTACGCTCGGCGAGTATCTGGTCCTGGCGTTCTTTCGCTTTCTTGTATTCGGGCGCCGATTCGGGTTTACCCCGCATGATCTCGGCCAGTTGCTGCAACTCGGGGTCCTGGGCAGCCTGGAAGCGGTAATTCTTATAAAACAGTTCGTTGTTGATGGAGCCTTTTACCTGCATGGTGCCGCCGATATCACTGGCTTTGGCCTCCATCGTAAAGCGCTGGTCGGTATCGATCAGCATGGAAAGGGTCTTGTTGCCACCCGGCAGCAGGAAGGTGTAAAAACCGGCGGGCAGGGGCGATTTCCGGCGCAATGTAAAACGGCCCGTGGCGTCAACCTCCGCCGAATCGGCGAGAAAGTTGCGGTCGCCGAACACCCCCACCAGGCGGGTTTTGCCGGCGGATATGCCTTCAATATGAACTTCTATCAGGGTGCTGTCCGTCGATTGTGCCTGTGCGGCAAGTGCGGTAAACAAAAAGGCGGCAAACAGGATTTGTCCAAAATACTTCATCGTTCGTGTGTTTGGTAATGGCTTGAATAATACGGCCGCAGGCAGGCCTTTTTGGCAAAAAGACCCTGCCTGCCGGTATTTTCTGCAAAAATAGGGCCTCTCGGGCTACCCGGAACGACGTTAGCGATTTGTTTACAAACAAGCGGGTTACTTTTGGGCGTTCGTCAATACATACACAATATGAAAATACACGTCCTCCTCTGTTGCCTGCTTCTGCTTGTCGCCATGCACCTCACGGCCCAAAGCACCTATCCGTCACATACTGATCCGTTACGTTCTCTCGTCGATCCTTTCATCGGCACCGGCGGTCACGGCCATACCTACCCGGGCGCAACAGCGCCTTTCGGACTGGTACAACTCAGTCCGGACACCCGCATCGATATGATGGACTGGGACGGCTGTTCGGGCTATCACTACTCCGATTCAATCGTGTACGGTTTCTCGCACACCCACCTCAGCGGTACGGGCGTGGCCGATTATTGCGATATTCTTTTCATGCCGTTCACCGGCGGTGCGGTGCTCGAACCGGCGCAATATGCGTCGCCCTTCAAAAAATCCAGGGAGAAGGCGGAAGCGGGGTACTACTCGGTTTTTTTGGAAAAAGACAAGATCAAGGCGGAACTTACCGCTACCGAACGGGTGGGGGTACACCGGTATACTTTTCCCAAAAACCGCGTGCGCAGTCACATCCTGATCGACCTGCGCCACCGCGACGAGGTGATCGACGCACACCTGAAAAAAGTGGGCGACCGGGAAGTGGAAGGCTTTCGCATCTCGAAGGCCTGGGCAAAAGAGCAACACGTGTATTTCGTCGCGCGTTTTTCGAGGCCTTTTTTCAATACCAAAATGATGGACATGACCCGGAACCCGCGCGTTTCGGAAGCCTCCGTGACGAGCAAGGCCATCGTCGGGCTGCTGGATTTTTATGAAGACGGCGAGCCGCTGGTCGTCACCGTCGGCATATCGGGCGTAAGCATCGAGGGCGCGCGCCGGAACCTGGAAGCCGAGTGCAACCATTTTGACTTTGAAAAAATAAAATCGGAAACCCAGGCCAAATGGGAACGCCAACTCTCCAAAATTGAGGTAACAGGCGGCACGGAGGCGCAAAAAAGAATTTTTTACACAGCGTTATACCATACTATGGTGGTGCCCAATATCTGGAATGACGTGGACGGACAATACCGAGGCCGCGACAACCGGGTCCATCCCAATCCGGGACACGATGTGTACACGGTATTTTCCCTGTGGGATACCTACCGCGCCTGCAACCCGTTGTATACCATCATCGAGCCGAAACGCACCAACGATTTTATACAGACTTTCCTTCGACAATACGAACAGGGCGGACTGCTGCCCGTATGGGAACTGGCCGCCAACGAAACCGACTGTATGATCGGCAACCACGCCATACCGGTCATCGCCGACGCCTACGCAAAAGGTATTCGCGACTACGACGCCGGGAAAGCCCTCGAAGCCATGCGAAAAAGCGCCGAATCCGACCGCTACGGATTGAGGTGGTACAACAAAATGGGCTACATCCCTTCGGATAAAGAGGCGGAATCGGTGTCGAAAACGCTCGAATATGCCTACGACAACTGGTGTATCTCACGCATGGAGGAGGCTTTGGGGACGGATTCTGTCGCCAATGTGTACAGGAAAAAATCGTCGGCATACCTCAACCTGTTCGACCCGGAAACCAGGTTTTTTCGCGCCAAAAGCAACGCCACCTGGAACAAACCCTTCGACCCCTACGAGGTAAATTTCAACTACACCGAGGCCAATGCCTGGCAGTACCGCTTCTCCGTGCAGCAAAACATCCCGGGCCTGATCGAACTCATGGGTGGCGAAACGGCTTTCAATGCCCAACTCGACAGCCTGTTTTCTGCAAAGCAACAGACCACCGGCCGCAACCAGGCCGACATCACCGGACTGATCGGTCAGTATGTACACGGCAACGAACCGAGCCACCACATGGCCTATCTCTACAACTACGGCAACCAGACCTGGAAAACCCAGCAGCGCGTCCGCCAGATCATGGACGAGATGTACGCCGACCGCCCCGACGGACTCAGCGGCAACGAAGACTGCGGCCAGATGTCGGCCTGGCTGGTTATGTCGGCGCTTGGGTTTTATCCTGTGACGCCCGGTTGCCCGGATTATGCCATCGGAACCCCCTGGTTTGAAAAAGCTGTGATTCACCTCGACAACGGAAAGACGTTTTCTGTAAAGGCGCCGGGGGTCTCCGGCAGCCATTTTTATATAAAAAGCATGAAGTACGGAGGTCGCAAACGCGACGAAAACCACATTAGCCATGCCGATATTCTGAAGGGCGGCACGCTGGAATTCGACATGACCGATGCTCCGGCGACCTGGGGAAAGGCCGGCTTTTGCACCTCCGGCGAAAAGGCCTCCATGCTGGCAGCGCCTTTTGTTGCCAAAGGCGACCGGGTGTTTCGCGACAGCCAGTATGTTGTACTCGGCGCCCTGAGTCCCGGCGCCGAAATTTTCTATACCCTCGATAGCGACAAGGCCAAGTCCAAAGTATCCGTTCCATACACCCGTCCTGTCAGGGTCACCGGTTCCGGAACCCTGACGTTTGCGGCCCAAAACACGGAGGCGCACAGCGTGACAGATACTTTTCACTTCGCCGAGATCCGTTCGGACCTGCGCCTGCACCGCTACAATACGCAGTACAACGCGCAGTACACGGCGCGCGGCGACAACGGCCTGATCGACGGGCTGCGCGGCGGCGCCGATTTCCGAACGGGCAACTGGCAGGGCTTCGAAGGGGTCAATCTCGACGTCGTGCTGGATTTGGGGAAAAAGCAGGCCATCAACACCGTAAGCACCGGATTCATGCAGGATGAAAATTCCTGGATATTTTTTCCGCAGCAAATGCGCGTGGAAATTTCGGACGACGGCGAGCATTTCAGCCCGGCCGGAGAGGTAGCGTGCGATAC
Source organism: uncultured Bacteroidota bacterium (assembly GCA_937861115.1). Taxonomy (GTDB): domain Bacteria; phylum Bacteroidota; class Bacteroidia; order Chitinophagales; family Saprospiraceae; genus M3007. The sequence continues at coordinate 66,572 of CALMBD010000010.1, forward strand.
GGACCCGAAGACATCAGGCATTTTACAAAAAGCATTTACACTGCACCTGGACAACAAAAAAGCGCGTTATGTGCGGGTGATCGGCGTTTCGCTCGGCAATTGCCCGGCGTGGCACAAAGGCGCCAGCAACCCCTGCTGGGTATTTGCCGACGAGATCACCATTGAGTGAGGCCGCTATGATAAAAACTTCTATTTTTGTTTGAAAAAAACCGCCCGCCTATCAACAAACACTTCTTCATACTGCCCCTTTTGCTCCTGATTATCAATCCGTTACAAAGCCAGCGAGCCGACAACCACGACCAGAACCCCGTCGAGGCGGATAACCTGTTGCAGCGCGCCCGGCAGGCCGGCACCGATAAGGAGCGGGAGGTTCTGGCCACCCAGAGCCTCAATCTTTCGCGCAACCTCGCCTACAACGACGGCATCATTGGCGCCTCGATATTACTGGGCGAACTGTGCGCCCGCTACAACCGCAATGAAGAGGCCCTGCAGCACTACCTCATGGCCGAAGCCAAACTCCAGAAACGGGGAAAAAGCGAAACCCTGCAAAACGTTTACGGCGCGTTGGGCGATATTTTCCTGCGGGAAAAACTGTATTCGTATGCCTGTCGCTATTACGGCGAAGTGCTGTCGACGGCCACCAACGACTTTGTGACGATGGAGAAGATCGCCGACGCCTATTTGCTCGACACGCGGTTCGACAGCGCGGAGATCTACTATAAAAAACTGATCATCAAGTATAAAAACGAGGGCAACAACCCGCATCTGGTACAAATTTATCAGAAACTCGCCACAGCATACGACCAGCGCAACGACCAGGGAAAAAGCATCTATTACTACACGGCCATCGAACACATCATCGAAACCTACGGTTCGCCCCAGGAAAAATCGCTGCTGTACAACAACCTGGGCCGGCAGTATGTGCGCGACCGCGACTATGTCAAGGCGCTCGAGTATTTCAGAAAGGCCGAATTGCAGTGTATCTATATTCCCTGCGATTACCCGGAGGTCATGTATGCCAATCTTGGGGTGGCGCTCCACAATACCGGCGACTCCAAACGCGGGATCGAATACCTGTTGCGCGCCCGCGATATCCTGATTGCACGACACGACTGGACGGCGCTGGCAAGCCTCGAACACCTGATCGCCGGGGTATATTACAGCAACAACGACTTTTACAATGCCCTGAGTCACAACGAACAGGCCATCAAGTATGCACGCCAGTCCAAACAACGCCAGGTGCTGGCCGATGCCTACGAAACGGCAGCCAAGGTCTACAACCAGTTGTACGACTTTGAAAAGGCCTTCGACTATTACCGCAACTACCTCACCGAACTCGACACCATACGGCTACAAGAACAGGTGCGGCAGCAACAGATCGATCAGCAACGCTCCCTGCTTGCCGCCGCCGAAGGCCAGATCAAATACCTGTACGCCCAGCAGAGTGTGAAAGACCTCGCCTACGAACAAAGCCAACTGGAGCGCGAACGACTCGAACTGGCCAACAAGAACCTGGCCCTGGAAGCCCAGCGCAAAAAAGACGAGGTACTGCTGCTGCAAACCCAGAACGAGGTGGATCAGGCCAAACTCCGGGAAAAAACCCTGCAGGCATTACAGGCAGAACAGGAACTTGCACAGCGACTTGACGCCGCCCGCCAAAACAACCTCATTGCCGACCTGCGACGACAGGAAGAAATCGACCGCACCCGACGACAGGCCGACAGCACCAGCAGGGCGCAGGAGTTCGAACGCATCCGGCGCGAGAAGGAATACCAGCAGCAACAGGACGCCAGTTTTCGCCAGTTCGCCTACGGCATGGGCTCGTTGCTGCTCGTCATCCTCGGACTGTTGGGCATCGGCTGGCTGTTTGCCCGCAGGACCAACAGCCGGCTCAATCTGAAAAACAAGCAAATTCAGGCGCAAAACAAGGAGATCGAAGCCGAACGCAGCAAAAGCGACCAGTTGCTGTTGAATATTTTACCGGAAGAGATCGCGCACGAACTGAAAGCCCACGGCTACGCTACGCCGCGCCACTACGAATCGGCAACCGTATTGTTCACCGACTTCGTCAACTTCACCCGCCTCTCCGAACTGATGGCGCCCAACGAACTCATCGACGAACTGAACGAGTGCTTCCTCGCATTTGATGAAATATGCGATCAATACGGGCTTGAAAAGATCAAAACCATCGGCGACGCCTTTATGTGCGCAGGCGGGCTGCCCGTACCCAACGATACGCACCCTGTTGACGCCGTTCGTGCCGCACTGGAAATGACGGCTTGGCTGGAACGGCGCAACCGCAGCAACCCCAAGGCTGTTTTCCGCGAAATGCGCCTCGGCATTCACACCGGCCCCGTGGTGGCCGGCGTAATCGGTAAAAACAAATTTGCCTACGATATCTGGGGCGATGCCGTCAACCTCGCCGCCCGCCTCGAAGAACTCGGCGAAACCGGGCGCGTCAATATTTCAGGCTCTACTGCCGAAGCCGTGAAGCACTTGTACAAAATCGTTTACCGCGGCAAAAAAGACGTACACAACAAAGGCCCGGTCGATATGTATTTTATTGAAGGGGAGTTGTGAGCCCCCCTCGCTCCTAACGATTTATCCTGACCACCTTCACCTGCATTTTTCTGCCCGTCGCCGGCTCCTGGAGTTCCAGCACATACAGCCCCGGCGCCATACCGGCAAAATCGAGTTGCGCGGTATTTCCTGCAAACTGCAAGGCTTCACTCCGGAGTATCCGGCCCGTCGCATCCACGACCCGCACCTGGAGCAGGGCGCCTGAAATATTCTGATCGATGGTCAGGATATCGGTCACAGGGTTCGGATATACCCGAACATAGGGAACCGGGCCCGAAGTGGCCGAGATGTCATCGATCGTCCCGTTGCAGTCGTTATCCAGGCCATCCACAATCTCCTGTGCACCTGGATAAACTGTTTCGTTGGTATCGTCGCAGTCGAGATCATTGGTGGCATAGCCCACAGGGTTTTGCGACAGACAGGTATCGAGCCGTACATCCGCATTGCCGAAGCCGTCGTTATCACCATCAGCATAATACGAGAAAACAGTGAGCCCTTCGTCGGCAGTGCCGTTGCAGTTGTTGTCCAGACCGTCACAAATTTCCGCTGCAAAGGGGTTAAAGGCTGCACTGGAGTCGTCACAGTCGAGGTTGTTGGTCACATAACCCGCCGGTGCCGGGCTCAGGCACGTATCCAGTTGGATATTGCCGTCGCCGAAACCGTCGCCATCGCCGTCGGCATAATAGGTGAATACCGGAATATCGTCTACCAGGCCGTTGCAGTCGTTGTCCAGACCGTCGCAAAGTTCCACCGCGTCGGGGTTGAAGGCCGCGTCGCCATCATCGCAGTCGAGGTTGTTGGCCACATAACCCGCCGGCGCCTCGCTCAGGCAGGTGTCCAGTTCGATATTGCCGTCGCCAAAACCGTCGCCGTCGC
>CALMBD010000011.1 GCA_937861115.1 uncultured Bacteroidota bacterium
ATAATATGATCAGTCCGCAAAAAGAAAAGAGGACGGTATAGGCAGAGAGGTTTTCCATCGTGGGCGAAGATAGGTAAAGGTATGCGAATGAGATATTTATTGCTCCGGCCCTGTCGATTAAGGCAAACAGTCACTTTTTTTCTGAAAAACGGATCAATGCTTCCACATCCTCCCTGGATAAATCATAAAATGCGCTTCGATGATATCCAGTTCCATATGAATCATTTGGCGAATTCGGGGTGTATGCATATGAAGTATCGAAAAACCACCTGAAGAACCGATGTGGATCAATGTTTGTAAGCCCGGGTCCGACCAAAGTCTGGTCCGAATTAGAATGACATCCGGCACAGTTCATGACAAATAGTGTCTTGACAGAAGGATATTTTGTCTGTTTAAATTTTTGAGCAAAGAGCACTGCGTTTACAGTTGTGTCACTGTCTTTAAATCTTATGGACCTGAATATTTCAAAAACCGTCTGTTCATCGTGTATGCCACTTCCTATTAAGTTGAAGTGGCTATCATCGTATGCATGGTTAATATAAATGCCAATTGTTCCATCTCCTGCTTTCCGTGGTTTGGTCATCGATACTATTTTCCCATTTACGGTATCTACCGCAAATAGTTGTTTGTCCGGATTTTCATCCCTGAAATCGTATGAATAGTCGCCAAAATCAAATATCAGGGTATCAATACCATTGGATAATCCACCGACATAACTGTCAATGCCCCTGATTTCAAGTTTATTCCAGCCAGCAGGGGCCACTAAGGTAAACCCTCCAAAGTCGATGGTTATAAATTGTCCGGCACTTTTGTCCTGACAGCTGGTGCATTGATAAATTATTGCCATGAACAGGAGTATTCGCATGGTATTGGACAGTATAAACATCCTTAAAGAGCTTGGGTTGGCGACAAATCAATACAACGAGAAAAAGGGCTGTTACCTGCCCCGCCGCATATCCGCAATGGCAAACCGTATCTTGTCGTAATTGTACCGTTCGTTAAAATGCTCGTGAATGGCCTTCATCTGGTAAGGCTCTTCAAACAGGGGCAGGGCGCCCTGGATAATGTCGCACTCTTCGGGCGAGACCCACTGCCGGATATCGAGCATTTCGCCGCGTTCGTACATGGTGGCGAGGTGACTCACCACCGTAAGCGTACTCACCCCCCGCATTTCAGCGATCTCTTCAACCAGGTGGCCTTTTTTATATAAATCCCACGTAACGAGCTGGGTACTGCCGGTTACCCTGGAGCCTTCGCCGGTTTTCTCAAGCACGAATTTGCGGATCGCTTCAATAAATGCGTCGCCGTAAAGTTGGAGTTTGCGCTCGCCGACACCGCTTACCTGAAGCATGTCGGCGTCGGTAAGCGGCCGTTTTTCGGCCATTTCAACGAGTGTGGCGTCGCTGAAAATCAGGTAGGGCGGCACGCCCTGCTGCTGGGCGACGGTACGGCGCAGCATTTGCAGGCGCTCGAACAGTTCCTCCCGCATGACCTGCGTTTTCGATTTTTCCTGGGCGCGCGGCGTTCGTTCTTCCGGTTTGGCTTTGGGTTGCGGCAGAGCCAGGTTTACCTTTTTGCCCTCGTACAGTATCTTTTTGCCCTCTTCGGTCACTTTCAGCCGGCTGTGGTCGTCGTAGGCGATTTCAATCAGACCGGTATGCAGCATCTGGGAAATGAGAAACAGCCAGTCTTCAAAGGTGTATTCCTTCCCTGCGCCGTATGTCTTGATCTGTTGGAAGTTGTTTTCAAAAATCTCCCGGCGCTGGCTGCCGCGCAGGATATCGATGAGCAGGTTCATGCCCACTTTTTCTTCCGTGCGTATGATCGCAGACAGGGCTTTCTGGACGGACACCGTGCCGTCGAACTGGCGCGGCGGGTTCTGGCACACATCGCAGTTGCCACAATTGTGGTCATAGTTTTCGCCGAAATAATTCAGTACCGTTTTGCGGCGGCAAACGGGCGCTTCGGCGTACTGGTACATGCGGTTGAGTTTGGCGATTTTGAGTTCTTTCTGCTCCGCACTCGCTTCACCCTGCTCAAACATCTCGCGATAGGAAGTCACGTCGGCGTAACTGAAAAACAGCACCGCGTCGGCGGGCAGTCCGTCGCGGCCCGAGCGACCAATTTCCTGGTAATATCCTTCAAGGTTGCGCGGCAGGTTGTAGTGGATCACAAAGCGGACATTGCTCTTGTCGATACCCATGCCGAAGGCAATGGTGGCGCAAATGATCGGGATACGATCGTTGATAAAGTCTTCCTGCACTTTGCTGCGCATGGCCGGAGGAACCTCGGCATGGTAATACGCCGCCCGGAACCCCTTGGCATTCAGTTTGTCTGTCAGGGTCTCGCAGCTTTTTCGGGAAAGGCAGTAGATGATTCCGGATTGCCTGGAATGTTGTTTTAGAAAATCCACAATCTGCTCGAACCGGCGCTGCCCGGACCGCACATGAAGACTGATATTCGGCCGGTCGAAAGAGGCGATAAAAATGGCGGGATCGTCGAGCCCGAGCTGGGTTGCAATGTCTTTGCGTGTCAGTTTGTCGGCAGTAGCCGTAAGCGCGATCACCGGAATACCCGGGTATTGCTCCTTGAGGAATTTCAACTGGGTGTATTCCGGACGGAAATCATGCCCCCAGGCGGAAATACAATGCGCCTCGTCTATTGCAAAAAGACTGATGTTCAGGCGTTTGAGCAATGGTTGAAAACCCTGGGACACCAGTTTTTCCGGACTGACATACAGCAGTTTGACATAACCGGCCAGCAGGGCATTTTCCACGTTGCGGATTTGCTCGCCGGTCAGGCTGCTGTTGATATATGCTGCATGGATGCCATTAGCGTTAAGCCCTTCCACCTGATCCTTCATGAGCGCGATGAGCGGGCTGACAACTACTGCAACGCCATCCAGGGTGACCGCGGGTATCTGGAAGCAAATGCTTTTGCCGCCGCCGGTGGGCATGAGCACCAGTGCGTCGCGTTTGTCGTACACCGTCTGAATAATGTCCGACTGCAACGGGCGGAAAGATTCGTAGCCGAAATACTTTTTAAGGGCAGCCTGAGCGTGGGTAAGGTCCATAGCGGGAGGTTTGGAGGTAATAAATCCCGGCAAACTTAAAACAATTTGATTTTTTGACAAAATTTGTTTCTAATTTAAAACAAGCCGTTTTATATTTGCCACACATAAACACAGGTAAAACCACAAATGATTCATTTTCAGTCAATTTGACCCTTACGTTGAAAAACGCTTAAGTTATGAAATGGAATTTTTTTAAAACAAACTGGTTTACCATCACCCTGGTACTACTTCTTTTGGTTGCCATTGGCAGAAAAACCCTGCATTTCAACACCGGCGGATCCGCTTCCCCGGATAAAAAGGAAATTAACCCGGAGAAGTATACCTCGGCGGGTGGCAGCTCACTGATGGGCATCGTGCCGGAGTCGGCCGGCCACAAAGCCTTACCTACTATCAACAAGGCGGAGGCCATCACCTTTGTACGCAGGTTCGAAAAAACAGCCATCAGCGAGCGCAAAAAATTCGGTGTACCCGCATCCGTACTGCTGGCCTGTGCCTACCTCAACAGCTATGCCGGTCAACGAGCGATACTGCCGGAGTCGAACAACTACTTTGCCCTGCCCTGCACCTCCGATTGGGAAGGCGAGACGGTTACTATCGAAGGTCGTTGTTACCGCAAGTACGAAACGGCCTGGGCAAGTTTCCGCGATTTCAGTATCTACCTGACCAGCCGGGAATGGTTTGGAAGCGTGAAAAAGAGCGCCGGAAAGGACTGGCAGATCTGGGCGAAAGAACTGGCCGATCGCGATATTTCCGACATTCCGAATTTTGAAAAGGTCATGGAGCAGGTGATTCAGACTCATCGATTGTACGATCTTGACGAACTTTAGACAGGTATATTTACAGACTTCGGTCTGGCGGAAACCGTTTCCGCCGGGCCGTTTTTATTTAATGGTTAGACAAATTTTGACATTCTGCATGGCATGATTGGTTCAACTTTTCGCGTTTTGGATTGTCCAAGGATATTCTGAACGCCGGCTGAAGCCGGCGGTACCGGTACCGCCGGCTTCAGCCGGCGTTAAGGACAATCAAACCCTAAAGCCGCCATTTCCAACTATCGATTTCACCAAAATCTTGTCATCCACTATGAAATTCCGCCTGCTCTACCCCATCATGCTCACCATTTTATGCGCTGTTGTCCTGCTGGGCAACAAAAACGGCCGGGCTTCCGAAGCCAAAGTAGGCAATACCGGTGCGCCCGGCGATGAGGCTCTTGCCAACGGTACGCCCCTCACCTGCATCAGTTGCCACACGGCCAGCCCGATTACCGCCAGTATGACGGTACAGATATTCGATGCAGACAGCAATATCGTTACACAGTATATTCCGGGCGATGATTACATCGCGCGGGTAACCATTACAGCCGTCACGGGCAACCCGCTGGGATACGGCTTCCAGATGATTGCCTTACGCGATGCCGATACTACCGACCTCGACGGGTTCTCAGATCCGGGCAATTTTATGGTCAACAATTACAAGATTGCCACCATACCTAACGGACGCACCTATGCGGAACACGACAACGTGTCGAATTCCAATATTTTCAACGTCAAATGGAAAGCGCCGGTGGCCGGCACAGGCAATGTGACCTTTTATGCTGCCGGCAACGCCGTGAATAAAAATGGTCAGAACAACGGAGACGGCGCTTCTTTCACGACCTTGCAATTGACGGAATCAGTAGGCGCCGCTACCCAAAACCCGGATGCTGCGGGCATTGGCCTGCAGGTTTGGCCAAATCCCGTTGCAACCGATGTACAGCTCCGTTTCCAATTAAATCAGGCCGGAAGGTATCAGTTTGCCGTCCGTGATCTGTCGGGGCGACTCGTTTATCAGGCAACAAAAGACTTGCCGGCCGGGGAAAACCAGGTTGCCATGCCGGCGAATTCCTGGCAGGCCGGAGTGTATTTCGGGAGTATTTCAGGAGGAGGACTGCTGGCTGGTTTTAAAGTGGTAAAACTGTAATACCCCAAATCGAACAAATATTTCCATGCAGCCGGACCACAATAATGGTGCGGTATGAATGCAACGGACCCGTGTCGTTTTCGGCACGGGTCCGTATATTTGGGCATAAATACCTACTGCTATGAACAAGATTACCATCCTTTTTTTGCTTGGCTTCGCATCGCTCTCCAATGGTTTGTCAGGGCAGACGACCGATCTGATCAGCACGGGAGCCGGCTATTCCAAATTTGCCTATTACAAACTCTCAGACGGCAGCAGCCAGCAAATTCCCAATGATGCCTGGGATATAGCCTTTTCCAATCTGGGCCCCCAATCGGCAGGCATTTTTATCAATGAGAGTACGACATCCTCTATGGGCCAGACCGTTCCGGGCATGCAGGCCTACGATCCGTATATTTTTGATTTCGGCGAAACGATCAATCCCGCAGATATTTTTTCGGATTACCAACTGTTCAATCCCGAAGCCTCCTGGTCGGAAGGTGCTTTCAATACAACGGCTGATACGTCCAATTCGCTTGATCTTGGCTGGGGGACCTATGACGCCGTACAGGCCAAGGTATTGGGTTACAGGGTGTTTGTACTGAAATTGCGCGATGGTTCATACCGCAAGATCATGTTCGACGAATACGACGGGGCACAATTCAGTTTCCGCGTAGCCAACCTGGATGGAAGCAATATGACCAGCCATACCGTGAGCACGAACCCCGGTAACGGCAGCCCGCTGGTGTATTTTTCCCTGGGCGCGAATGGTGCAAACGTTACGACCGCTACCGGCTGGGACCTGGTATTCTGCCGCTATATCGCCATCTTGGATGCGGGGGGCAGCCCCGTGCCGTATGAAGTGACCGGTATCCTGTCGGCCGATAGCGTGGCTGCGGCGCGAGCCACGAATGTTAATCCTGCGACGGTGGACTACACAGATTACCTGGATTCCTTCAGCACACGCCTCGATGTGATCAACCACGACTGGAAATTCTTCAACCTGACTTCAGGCTGGTACGTGGTGAACGACCGGGCCTACTTTGTTAAAACGGCACAAAACGATCTCTATAAATTGGTTTTCACCTCATTTGGAGGGGCCACCAATGGCAATGCCACTGTCGCGCGCACTTATCTGGGCAACCTCAGCGCCACCGGCGATCTTCCCGATGGAATCAAGGCCGTGTTGGTATACCCCAATCCTGCGGCTGACCGCCTGTACCTTTCACTGGATGCCGATATTGCTGCCCCTGTTTCGCTGCGCCTGCTGAACGAGACCGGGCAGATCGTCTGGCTGGGCAATGCCCGCACCCAATCCGGCTTGAATGTTCTGGAAATCGACAGGTTACCCGCACTTGCCACGGGCATGTATACCCTTCATGTGCAATTGCCTGCGGGACAGTTTTCGCGCAGTATAGTCATTGGAGAATAGAGTTGAAAAGGGGCTTTCAAATCGCCGGCCATTTAATCCGGAATGGCATTCCGGGATTGCCATGCCATGTACCCCGGAATGGTATTTACAGTACCCCGGAATGGTATTCCGGGACGCAGAGTGACATTCCGGGACGCGGAATACCATTCCGCGATACATTTGCCCTTTTTAAGGGTGTTTAGAAGTCAATTATCCCTGAAATCCGGGTCAAATGTTAAAGTTTGAAAACTTTAACTTGCCAACCCCGCGCTGCCACCTTAAAACAGGTTTAACTTTGGTTTAACACTAAAAGAACGCATTTGGCAGTTACATTGGGAACCGAACGCCGTATAAACTCCGGAATCTGTTCCAAAACAAACAAATCCAAAACTGTTTAATGATGAAAAACCTGTTTTTTCTTCTATTTTTTGCTCCTGTAGTAGCCTTTGCCAACCAGGGCAATCCGACCCTTGAAGCCATTGCAAGCGCTCTGAATACAGGCGATGCCGACGCGCTGTCCAAATATTTCTCTGATAATGTGGAAATATCGATTCAGGACAAAGAGCAGGTGTACGCGAAAGCGAAAGCCCTCGATGTATTGCGCAATTTTTTCACTTCGAACAAACCCACCTCGTTTAGCCAGGTCCACAAAGGCACCAGCCGTGAAAACAGCGATCAGTATTGCATCGGCAATATGTCGGCCACCAACGGTAACTTCCGTGTGTACCTCTACCTGAAAGTCAATGGCGACAGCCTTTCCATTCAGGAAATGCGCTTCGACAAAGAATAAACGGCGAATTTTTTCGCCACAATGCCTACACATTAAGCGGCAGTTGGACCTCCAACTGTCGCTTTTCTATTTTATGTCCGGTAACGATCAACCATTCAGGTAACATATGTCACACAAACCCGGAGCGACCAGGGGTTATTTTTGCAGCATCAGACATATAAATTACCGGACTGAAATATGAAACCACTTTTTTTATCCCTGTTGTTTTGCGGGATTGGACTGCAATTAGCCGCTCAAAGTGCACCTTTTAATGTTTACCTCGAACCCATGTCAATTCCGGGTGTGGGCGGACTACAATCCTACGCATACGGCCAGCATGAAGGCAAGTGGCTGATCATCGGTGGCCGACTCGACGGGCTGCACCGCCGCCAGCCGTTTGCGGCATTTGATGAAGCCGGCAACAACAACCAGATCATTGTAGTAGACCCGGAGGCCCTGCAAAAGTGGTCGGCGCCGCTGAGTATGCTGCCGGTACCATTTCGCGAGCAACTGAGTTCGACAAATATGCAGTTTTACCAGGATGGCGATTATCTGTATATAACCGGGGGATACGGGTACAGCAATACTGCCGGCAAGCATGTTACATACGACCGACTGACCGCCGTGCATGTACCCGCTGTTATTGCTGCCGTAGTGGCAGGAACGGATATTTCAACGTATTTCCGACAACTGACGGATGCCCAGTTTTCCGTGACCGGCGGGCATCTGGCTAAAATTTATGACACCTACTACCTGGCAGGCGGGCAAAAATTTGAAGGTTTGTACAACCCGATGGGGCCCGATCACGGCCCCGGCTTTGTCCAGCAATATACGGATCAGGTTCGGCGGTTCCGGATCGACGACGACGGCATCACCCTGTCTGTAACCCATTTACAGCCATTTTCCGATCCGGACCAGTTGCACCGGAGGGATTACAATGCCGTGGTCCAGATTATGCCCGATGGCCAGGAAGGTCTTACGGCGTTTTCGGGTGTTTTTCAAAAAACAGTCGACCTGCCCTACCTCAACTGCGTCAATATCGACAGCAGCGGCTACACCGTGAACAACGCTTTTTCACAATACTACAACCACTACCATTGCGCCGTATTACCGCTTTACTCCGGTCAGGACAATGCGATGCACACCGTTTTCTTTGGCGGCATCGCGCAGTTTTACGACAGCCTCGGTGTGCTGGTACAAGACAACAATGTGCCCTTTGTGCGGACGATCGCCCGCGTAACCAGAAACGCTGACGGCGTGATGGCGGAATACAAATTGCCGGTGGAAATGCCTGCGCTTTTGGGCGCCGGTGCCGAGTTGATACCCGCAGACGGCCTGCCTGTGTATGCCAACGGTGTGGTCAAACTCGACGAACTTTCCGGGGATACGACGCATGTGGGCTATATCTACGGCGGTATCGCCAGCAATGCACCCAATATTTTCTGGACCAATACGGGTGTGGAAAGCAGCGCCAACAGCCAGATTTTCAAGGTGTTTGTGGTGAAAAACACAGTTTTGGCCGCACATGAACTCAATGCCCAAAGTACGGGGACTTTACAAATGCGCATTTTTCCAAACCCGAACAACGGCGTTTTCGGTATCAAATTCAACTTGCCCAAAGCCACTCAGGTGCGGCTGACCATCTCGGATAATACCGGTAATATCATAGACCGGGAAGTGATGAAAAACGTGTCTGCCGGCGAACATATCATCACGCGGCAGTTGGGCAAGATCGCTGTAGGCGGCACCTATTTCGCGACACTGGAAACAGAAACGGAAAAGGCTACGGTAAAAACAGTCATTCAGGAGTAGCCGTGTCCGGTTGCCGGGAAAATGTTTCTTGGGTATTATATCGAACGATGCATTACCTTTGCCGCCCGTTATTCATCATAATTATTTACGCAAGCAAAAATTCGGTAATCATGGGAAAAGGTGATCCAAGAAGCAAACGCGGCAAGATCCGCCGCGGTTCGCATGGCAAAAGCCGTCCGAAACTGGAAAAACTGAAAACAGTATTGAAAAAACTGGCGGGCAAATAATGCTGCCCGGTACAGCGCAATAGTCATAAGTCATCCCAGGTTTTTGGGGTGACTTATGCTTTCTTGTACCACAGTTCACCAAATCGTACAACTGATATGACGAAACTGATCTGCACTTTCGCCACCCTTTTCTTTTTCACTGCGGTACAAGCCCAATCCGTTACGGGTATCTGGAAAACAAAAGACGACGAGACCGGGGAGGCTAAAAGTCATATAGAAATATACGAGTCCGGCGGTAAACTTTATGGAAAGGTAGTCAAACTGCTGCGTGAAAAACCCGACCGTTTGTGTGAAAAATGCCCGGGCGAGCGCAAAAATCAACCCGTGCTCAACATGATCATCATGGTGAACATGGTGCAAAAAGACGGCTTGTGGCAATCTGGCGACATCCTTGACCCGGAAAAAGGAAAGTGGTACCGGTGCAAGATTTGGCTGAAAGAGGGCGATTCCAATACGCTCGTAGTGCGCGGTTATCTGGGTCCTTTTTACCGGACACAATATTGGACCAGGGTGCCATAGCGAGATATCCAATTTTTTTCTTCGCGCACTTGCACAGAATCCGCAGCCGAAGTACCTTTGCCCCGCTTTTGAAAAAGCACTGGGCCATGGTGTAATGGTAACACAGCAGATTTTGGTTCTGTTATTCAGGGTTCGAGTCCTTGTGGCCCAACAAAAAAGCCCTCCTGCGCAATCAGGAGGGCTTTTTGTTTTTCAGCAAACAGGGGGCCTCAATTCGGGAAAATCTTTTTCCTCGGGAAACGCGCCGGCTTCGTTTTATAAATTTCACCGGTAGCATCCGACTGCTCCAGGGCGCCAAGAGGCTCCAGGGGAGGGTTGGTCTCTTCAATCAGGTTTCCCTGAAGGCGATCGAACAGGGTTTCGATCTCGATCAGCGCACTCTCGATATCGGGCATGAGCGGACGCGTGATGATATGGCGGATTACACCTTCCGGATCGATGATAAAGGCCAGCCTGTTGCATCCGGGCTGCGGGCGCCGACCCGATGCCATGCCGTAAAGGTTGGCAACAGAAAAATCCAGATCTTCCAGTACCGGCGCCTTTAGGTGTATGCCAATGAAGCGGCGGGCTTTGTCCGACCAGTCATTTTCACGCATCGGCTCCGTGGATAGTGCCAGCACTTTGGTATTGCGTTCGTTGAGCCAGCGTTCTTTTTTTGCGAGAAATGCCGAAAACATAGTCCAGGCAGAAGTGAAGTTGGCCGGATGGGCAAAAAACACACACCAGAAGCCCCGGCTGTAATCGGGGAACCGGATAAGACCCTGGGGAGTGGAAAATTCAAAATAAGGCGCAGGGTCGCCCGATTGTGGCAGGTTTGGGCTGTTGCTTGCCATTTTTTATTTAATTGAACATAATCAGTTTTTGAAGGACTAAATTTCACCCCAAAAGTAACCTCTTTCCCGCATACATTGTGCGATGTTTGATCAAACGTCAAAAACCGACGCGATTTCTTGGAGAAAAATATTCGCAAGGGTAGTTCAAGTGGTTTTTTTGTGCACGGGCTTAAAAATGTACTTTTGCCGACCAGGTATTGTGACAAGACAGTTGAACCTTGTCACAATACCTGTTTCAACTAATTCAACCCTTACATGAAGTTTTTTACGCTCGTCATATCCGTATTGCTTGCCATGCCAGCCCTCGCTCAAACCACTGCCTTGCCGGTCCGCCAATCTATTCAGGTGCCCTGGGAGTTCCGGCAGGCCCATACAGAATCCTGGAAGCCAACCAAAGTACCGGTTAGTGTGCATACTGCCCTGCTGCAGAATGGCATGATCGATGACCCATATTACCGTGATAACGAAGAAAAACTGCAATGGATTGAGCGGGAAGACTGGGAATTCCAATGCGTATTCGATGTCGATTCGGCTGTGCTGCAGCACAAACATGTTGAACTGGTTTTCAAAAGCCTGGATACCTATGCGCATGTATACCTGAATGACAGCCTGCTGCTGGAGACCGACAATATGTTCCGGACCTGGAAAGCAGATGCGAAGCACCTGTTAAAGCCCAAAGGCAACAGGTTGCACGTTTATTTCGAAAGCCCGTTAAAAAAAGTTGAGCCGGACTGGAAGAACCTCGGCTATGAACTGCCCGGCGGTATACGCACCATGACACGAAAGGCACAATTCCACTATGGCTGGGATTGGGGACCGCGTTTCGTGGGCTGCGGCATCCTGAAAGCGCCGGAAATACTCGCCTGGAACGATCTGATCATCGAGAATATCTACGTCACCACCCAAAAACTGACGAAAGAAAATGCCCGGATGGTTGCCCGTTTTCGGTACCGTTCAGACATTGCAGCGCCCGTCACGATTTTTACACAAATCGGCAAAAGCAAATCTGTGGAAGACCGGAAACTCCGGATTGGCGTCCATGAGGATTCCGTAACCTGGGATGTGCCCGAGCCCCGACTCTGGTGGTGCAACGGCATGGGGGAGCCTTTTCTTTATGACTTTTCGGTCAGTATCAAGCAAAATGTAGCCACCATCGAACGCGCCGATGTACGCATGGGTATCCGTACCGTCGAATTGGTGCGGGAAAAAGACAGCGCCGGCGAAAGTTTCTATTTCAAACTGAACGGAGTACCGGTATTTGCCAAAGGCGCCAACTACATCCCGCAGGACATGTTTCAGGATCGCGTTGCACCAGACCAGTACAAGCGGCTGCTCGACGATGCCGTGGCTTCCAACATGAACATGCTGCGCGTGTGGGGCGGCGGCATTTACGAAGACGATCTGTTTTACCAACTCTGCGATGCACGGGGTATCATGGTCTGGCAGGACTTTATGTATGCCTGTGCCATGTACCCGGGTAACGGCAGTTTTTTGAAAAATGCCTCGAGGGAAGCCTTCGAGCAAATCGAGCGCCTGCGCCAGCACCCCTGTATTGCGCTGTGGTGCGGCAACAACGAGAACGATGAGGCCTGGCATAACTGGGGCTGGCAAATGCAGTTTACCGAGGCCCAGCGCGGCCAGCTCTGGCGAGACTACCAGGTGCTCTTCAACGATCTGCTGCGTACCTATGTCGAGAATTACGGCGGCGGCGTATCCTACTGGGAGAGTTCGCCGAAATACGGACGGGCCAACGCCAAATCGACCACCGAAGGTGATTCGCATTATTGGGGGGTCTGGCACGACGAGGAGCCGTTCGATATGTTCAATAAAAAGGTGCCGCGTTTTATGAGCGAATACGGCTTTCAGTCTTTTCCCGACTGGCCTACCATCGCGACGTTTACGCAACCCGACGACCGGGTACTCGACAGCAAGGTTATGCTTGCGCACCAGAAACATCCGAGGGGCAACGCTATCATCGCCGAGTACATGAAACGCGACTACCGCCCGACCAACAATTTTGAAGATTTTGTTTACGTCAGCCAACTCCTGCAGGCCGAAGGTATGCGCACCGGTATTGAAGCGCATCGCCGCAGCAAACCCTACTGCATGGGCACCCTTTACTGGCAACTCAACGATGTGTGGCCTGTGGCTTCCTGGGCCGGTCGCGATTACTACGGGCACTGGAAAGCATTGCAATACTACGCCCGCGACGTGTTCCGTCCCGTGGCCGCCCTGCCGGTTGTGGAAGACGATATCCTGAAAATATACGGCGTTTGCGACCTGCCGACAGATGTCCGGGTGACGGTGCAGGTGCGTGCTTTCGATTTTGATGGCAAGGCGCTCAGCGACGTGACGCAACTCGATACCCCTATCCGCTCCGACTCCAGCAGGATGATCTGGCAAGGTGCGCTCAAGTCCGTTTTAGGCCGCAAAAAAGAAGAAAATGCCGTAGCGGAAATTACCCTCAAGAGCCCGGAAGGCAATTTGCTGTACCGCCGGTTGTACTATTTCGCGCCACCACGCAAACAGGCCCTGCCGCGTACCCGAATCAACATGAAAGTCGAACAGGTAAATGAAGGATACCGGATCAGCCTGGAAAGCAACAAACTGGCCAGGAACGTGTTGATCAGTACGGAGGCAAAGGGCTTTTTAAGCGACAATTATTTTGATATGCTTCCGGGCGAGCGCAAAACGGTGCTGTTCAGAACGAATGGCGTGATCGACGATCCACAGTCGGCATTCAGGATAAAGAGTTTGGTGGATACCTATAATTGATATCATTTCTACAACTTCAACAGATTCAAACCATGGACAAACCCTGGCTGAAAATTTATCCAAACGGTGTACCGGCCAATATCGATCCGGACAAATACGCCAGCGTCATTTCAATGGTGGAGGAGTGCTTTCTAAAGTACCGCGACCTGCCGGCCTTTATTTTTATGGGCAAAACCATGACGTTTGGGGAGCTGGATACTTTGAGCCGCCAGTTTGGCGCCTATCTGCAGTCGCGTGGCCTGGAGCCCGGCGATCGGATAGCGCTCATGATGCCCAATCTGTTGCAGTATCCCATCGCTCTGTTTGGGGCATTGCGGGCCGGGCTGATCCTGGTCAATACCAACCCGCTGTATACGCCGCGCGAAATGCGGCACCAGTTTGCCGATTCGGGCGCCAAGGCAATCATCATTGCCGAAAATTTTGCAGCCAATCTCCAGCAGATCATCGGCGAGACCCAGATCAAAACGGTCATCCTGACCAATATCGGCGAAATGCTGGGCCTGAAAGGAATGATTGTCAATTTCGTGGTGCGCAAGATCAAGCGCATGGTGCCCAAATTCAGCATCCCGAATACCGTGATGTTTACCGATGCGCTCCGGCAGGGCCGGAAATTTACGATCAAGCCGTTTGCCTCGAACCCCGACGATACCATCGCCCTTCAATATACGGGTGGCACCACCGGCGTATCTAAAGGCGCCATGCTTACCAACCGCAACCTCGTAGCCAATATGTTGCAGATCCGGGCATGGCTATCACCCATATTGCCCGAGGGGGAAGTTGTGGCGCTGTGCCCGCTCCCGCTGTACCATATTTTCGCATTTACAGTCAATTGCCTGGCGTTCATGAACTGCGGAGCGCGCAATATCCTGATCGTCAATGCCCGCGACCTGAAAGCCCTTATCAAGGACTGGCGTACCTACCAGCCCAATGTGGTAACCGGTGTCAACACGCTTTTCAACGGACTGCTGAACCACCCCGATTTTGCCGGCCTTGATTTCTCCGGGCTCAAGGCAACCGTAGGCGGCGGCATGGCCGTTCAGCGCGCCGTGGCCGAGCGTTGGCAGCAGGTCACCGGCTGCCAATTGACGGAAGGATATGGTATGACGGAAAGCAGCCCTGTGCTTACCGTCAATCCGATCGACCAGAGTATGCGGCTTGGCACCATTGGCATGCCTGTACCCTCCACTGACCTGCGTATTGCCGATGAAACGGGCGACAGCCTGCCACCTGGCCCCGAACACGTCGGAGAGATCCAGGCGCGTGGCCCACAGGTAATGAAAGGCTACTGGCAGCGCCCCGATGCAACAGCGGAAACCATCAAAAACGATTGGTTGTGCACGGGTGATATGGGATTTATGCACCCGGATGGCTTTTTTCAGATCGTAGACCGCAAAAAAGACATGATCCTCGTATCGGGTTTCAATGTTTACCCGAACGAGGTGGAAGACGTGCTTGCCATGCACCCCAAAGTACTGGAATCCTGCGCGCTTGGTATACCCGACGAAAAATCCGGGGAGGTGGTCAAGGTATTTGTAGTAAAAAAAGATCCCTCCCTGACCGAAAAGGAGGTTATCGCGCATTGCCGGGAAAACCTGACGGGTTACAAAGTACCCAAGCAGGTGGAATTCAGAACCGAACTGCCCAAGACAAACATCGGGAAAATTCTGCGCAGGGCCCTTAGGGATGAAAAGAAACCCGCATAGCCGTTCTGATCAAATAACTGCTTCCCCAAATTCGTTTGCAGCGTGGCTGCTTCGATGCCGGCGTTACCAACCAATCTTTTGCCACAGATGAAATTTTTGACCTTGCTCATTACAGGCCTTATCGGCTTTTCTGCCTGCAAAAACCAACAAAAGCCCGCCACCGACGGGGCGATTGTACCGGAACAAACCCTCCAAAGTACAGCCGGACTCCCGCAAGATTTCGTCGATTTTTACGACAAATTTCATCAGGACAGTTTGTTCCAGATGGAACACATTGTATGGCCCCTTCAGGGCGACAAAAGTGTGCAAGTGGACAGTTTTCGCTATGAAAAGAAAAATATTCAATGGCAGCAGGCGGACTGGCGTATGCAGCGCATTGATTACAACCCGAACGACTACCTCCGGGAACTGCAAACCCTGGGTGACATGATGATAATCGAACGAATCATGACCAAGTCGGCCAATTACGGCGTGGAAAGGCGCTTTGCCAAACAGCCCGACGGCAGCTGGGCGCTTATTTTTTATTCCGATATGCAGGAAAGAGGAAACTAAAGCAGCTTCAGGGGCAAAAAAATTTCAGGGCTGTCATTACGTCAGCCCTGAAACTTTTTAACTCCAAAACCCGACGGCCTTATTTATTCACTACCAGTTTGCGGGTAAACGATTGTTCGCCGTTGCGCACCTGGACGAAGTAAACGCCGTTTGGCAATGTACGCACATCCAGTGTCATCCTGTTGTCGCCCTTGCTCATAGTACGGTGTTGCTGTATGGCAAGTTTTCCGGCAGGATCAAGCACGCTTACCGTAACATCGGCGTCTGCCTGCATGGGCACTTCCACAGTCAGTTGATCGGTTGCCGGATTGGGATACATGCCAAACTCGGCTTCTTCAAAGATGACCGGCACTTCCATTTCCGTCACCTCTCCGTCGGTAGAGCCGTCGGTACGCCAGTTGGTGCTGCTGAGGCTTACTTTCAGCGTATAACATTGTGAGTTGCTGAAAGCGCCGCCGTAGCCGTACACATAGGCATAGTAACTGCTGGAAACGGTGGTTGTGTTATAAATGATCAGTTCGTCGACAGTGCCGCCGTTTTGCGAAACAGCGAGGTAGCTGCTGCCGCGGTAGAGCCGCACATCATAGTCGGCAGGCAGGTTGTACATTTCAATCTTGATGCGCCGCTGTGTAGAAGTGTTGGAAAAACGATTCCAGTCCACATCTGTCGACGTCGCAATTTGTGCATTGATGGCAGTATTAACAGGAATGACCTGCGCCGTGCCGCGCGTGTTATTCGGCTCGTATGCATCTGTGCATCCGCCACCGCCGCCTGACTGCGTGGTAAAGGACGAGGCAGCGGAATAGCTACCCGATGTCGCTCCGCACACCGCCTGTACCTGGAAGTCGTAGGAGGTGCTTGCGCTCAGCCCGCTCAATCCGTAAGAAGTACTGCCGAGGCCGGTAACGGTTGTCCAGGAGCCGGAAGCAGAGGGCTTCCATTGCAAATTATAGGACGTTGCGCCGCTTACGGCGCTCCAGCCCAGTGTTGCAGCGGTCTGGGTGATGCCGGTAGCCGTCAGGCCTGAAACCGTTCCGCAGGAGCCGCCGCCACCGGGAGGCTGGCATCCGGGCGAGGTCAGCAGCGCTGCGCGGGCGCCACCTGCGCCAAACAACGCTTGCATCCTGCTTTTCTGACCGTTGGTAAAGAGGTTCATGCAGGCATCGTCGGTGTAGTCCATGTAGTTCATAAACATATCGCCGTTTGGGCCATTGCTGCAGCTCACCGTCGGGAACGCCGGGCAGCCGTAGTTTTCATCGGCCTGGTTGGGTGTATCGCTCACATTATCGGTTCCGTTGCAGGAAGTGCCGTCGTCGCCCCAAATGTGGTAGCAGTTGAGCCAGTGGCCTACTTCGTGGGTAGCCGTGCGGCCCAGGTGGAAAGGCGGCGTGGCGTTAACGGTTCCGAAGTATGCATAATCGCATACAACGCCATCGGTAGCAGCCGGGCCACCGGGAAATTGTGCATAACCCAGCAGACCGCCGCTGAGGTCGCACACCCAAAGGTTCAGGTATTTGTTGCGATCCCAGGCATTGAGACCGCCGTTGTTGTAATACTTGACATTGTCATTGGTGCTAAAGCCGTTCACGGTCGTCTGTCGGCGTTCGATACCGGTTGTGGCCGCTCCGCTGGGGTCCTGTGAAGCCAGGCAGAAGTTGATTTCGCAGTCGGCGGCTATGGACTGGAATACGGACGGCGTATTGGAGGCGTCGGCATTCAGGCGGCGAAAATCGGCATTGAGTACGTCTATTTGCGATTGTATCTGTAAGTCACTGATGTTCTGTGTCGAGTTGAAATACACTACGTGCACCACCACGGGGATGGTTACCTGTACGCGGTCCTGGGCGCCACCGGACTGGATAAAATCTTCGGTGTGGCGCTCGATGTCATTCATACGTTGTTGCAGGAAGGGGTCTTCCAGCAGTTGCCGGGCGAGCACCTCGTTGGCGCCGCATGTACGTTGTTGGGCAAAAGTGCTGCCCATAAAGAGCAGAAGCGAGCAGATTGAAAGCAGAAAATTTCTGATCATGATTAACAGAAAAGTTAAAATATGAAAAATTTGAGTTTGGTATAAGCGCTGGAATCGGGCAAACGGAAATTGCCTGGCTGCTTTCAAATGGAGAATTTTCGCTGGCGCAAATGTATTTTTTTTGTTTAAATGAAAACCTTAAATTTATTTGTCGGAAAAGAAAGAATTCGGTGTGGTGTGTTGCTTCCTGATTTTGACTCAGCAAATAATTTTGTGGATATTGATATTCAGCACATTATAAGGCGCCCCATAAAATTTTATGTCCAGCTAGAACAGCAAGAAAAATACTGCCCGGGAAGTGGAAAGTAGATTTAAGGGAATGCCCGGGGACAGAACTGTGGTTCCTTTTTCACAACTACTGCTACTTTTACCCCTGAATAAAATACCGTAATCATGCTCCGTTATTACATTGCTTTCGCTTTCCTTTTGCTGTTTCTCAGCCCGCACTCCGCACAGACAAGTTTGTTTTTCCCCCGAAATCTCCAAAAGCCGTATGATAACGGCACCCGGAGCTGGGATGGCAAACCCGGCCCCAACTACTGGCAGAACCGCGCCAGTTACGTTATCAAAGCTACACTAGATCCCAAAACCCGACGCCTGAGCGGTGAGGAAACCGTTACATACTTCAACAACAGCCCCGACTCGCTCGACCGCATACGGTTCAAACTGCAACACGACCGGTACCGGAAAGGCGGACAACGTGCCTTTGATGTGACGCCGTCCGACGTGTCAGACGAAGGCGTGCGGATTGAGTCGCTCACCTACAACGGCGTCGAGGTAGACGAAAAGAGTCGGCGCCGCGCAAATACATTTCTGGATATCTCCCTGAAAAACAACCTATTAGTGCCAAAAGCCACGGCAACGATTACCGTGCGTTGGTCGTACACACTTCCCGCCGGGGAAGATGCCGCGCGCGAATGTGTATGCGACAGCACTACCTTTTTTGTGCCCTACTGGTACCCTCAAATCGCCGTTTACGACGACCTGCAAGGTTGGGCCAGCGCACCCTATAACGGGCAGTATGAGTTTTATCACGAATTTGCCGACTACGACGTGACGATCGCGATGCCATACGGCTTTCAGGTGTGGGCAACGGGCGAGTGGCAAAATGCTGCCGATTTGCTGGAGAAAACATACCTCGACCGCTGGACCCGCGCGCATACCGCTGCCGATGTGGTGGCTGTTTTTTCAGAAAAGGAACTTGCTGCCGGCGGTGTTTACAAAAAGGCGGCACAAAATGTATTCCGGTTCAAGGCTTCGGATGTGCCCGATTTTGCCTTCGCTGCGAGTGATCACAACAACTGGGATGCCACCTCTGTAGTCGTGGACGACAAAACAGGGCGCCGCACATTTGTCAGCGCGGCCTATAATACTTCCTCTACTGATTACCCGCAGGTTGCGCGCATCGCAGCCGACGGCATCCGGCTTATGAGCACTTACCTGCCGGGATATCCTTTCCCCTACCCATCCATGACGGTATTTAATGGCAACGACGGCATGGAATATCCCATGATGTGCAACGATGCCAGTACAGCCCCGCGCTCGCCCATGACCCTTACCGTCCATGAAGTGAGCCATACCTATTTCCCGTTCATGATGGGTATTAACGAGCAGGACTACGCCTGGATGGACGAAGGCTGGGCTTCATTTTTCGATTACACCCTGTCTGATTCCCTCAGCAACCATACTCTCGGCGGCGTGCGCGGCTATTCGTTTGTCGCCGGTACCGACAACGACATCCCGCCGATGGTACGCTCCCGCAACCTCAGTACCGGCTATCGAAATGCCTCCTACCAGCGCCCGCAAAATGCTTACCTCACCTTGCTCGACCTGCTGGGATACGACAAATTTCACTCCTGTATGACTACCTACATGGATCGCTGGAAAGGCAAACACCCGGCTCCCTTCGACTTTTTCAATACCTGGAACGACGCTTCGGGGCAGAACCTCGACTGGTTCTGGCGCCCCTGGTTTTTCGAATGGGGATACCCGGATCTGGCCATTCAGGGCATTACAAACGACGAAGCCGCCAATTGTCAGGTGATTTTAATTGCCCGCAAAGGCAATATTCCCGTCCCACTCCACCTTGTAGTGGAATACACTGATGGATCAAAGGAAACGATACACCAGACGGCAGCCATCTGGAAGGACGGTAAACAACAAACCCTGATCTCCTGTGCAAAAGCCAAAACGGTAAAAAATGCCGTACTTGGCTTGCGGACAATCCCCGATACCAATTCGAAAGACAACAAGTATCCGGCAGAAGACAAGTAAGCGGAAAGCGCAACAAATACGAGATTGCTGAATGACACAATGACGAATGACACAATCCCGAAAACGTCTATCTTTAGCTGGTAAAAACCTGATTCTCTAACCTTTCAATCAAACAACGCGACGGTATGAAAACGAATAGTTTGCTCACTTATCTGCTCTATGCAGTGCTTGCCACGCTCGTCCTGGCGGCAGGATACAAGGCATGTCAGATGCAAAAGGAAAAGCAACTTAAAGCCCAGGAACAGGCTGAATGGCAGGAAACACTCAAAAAAATGTACCCGGCGACCGATTCTGCCGGCGGAGGCAGCGCGTATATTGGCAATGGCGAGAATACTCAGCCGGCCGTCACCAAAGACGGTATTGAAGATGATGGCAGTAAAACGGGCAGCGCCAAGCAACCTGCCACCTCTCCAGGCAAACAAACGGCTCCTGTCATTGCCCAGCCCGTGGCGCCAAAGGAAACAACCACGCCACAGACTACGTCCAAAACCACCACGACCAAAGGCAGTACGCCGGTAGTTGCCGGTCCCGGTTCCGGACGCTGGGAAGTGCGGGCCGGAACCTTTACCTATTTGGACGGCGCTCGTGAAAGACTCGAACAAGTGATCAAAATGGGCTATACCAATGCGGAAATCGGCAAAACAAATGGCGGGAAATACGCCATTGTCGTCGTTTTGCGTACCAACGACAAGGCCAGGGCCATTCAGGTGGGCGACCAGTTGGAAAAACGCGGCATTGATGCGTTTGTGCACGACCGGAATAAGAAGTAACACATATATTGTTGTGTTGCTTCCACTGTTTCATTGCTACAATGCAGCAATCGAGCAGTTTTACACTTCAAACCGTAGGTGCTTCACGGTTTGACCTTTGTTGATCAGCTGCTTGAGTGAGTCGACACCAATTTTGAGGTGCAGGTTGGCAAAGTTTGCCGTCACCTCCTTATCGCTGGCTTCCGTTTTGACGCCTTCCCGCGTCATGGGCATGTCGCTCACCAACAGAAGTGCACCCGCAGGCATCTGATTCTTGAAGGCCGCTACAAAAATAGTCGCGGTCTCCATATCCACCGCAATGCACCGCAGGTCGCGCAGGCGTTGCTTGAAGTCTTCCCGGTGCTCCCATACCCGCTTGTTGGTAGTGTACACCACTCCGGTCCAGTAGTCCTGCTCGTAGTCGCGGATTGTTGTGGATACGGCTTTTTGAAGTGCGAAGGCCGGTAATGCAGGCAACTCTGGCGGAAGATAGTCGTTGCTGGTACCCTCGCCGCGCACGGCAGCTATGGGAAGGATAAGGTCGCCGACGTGATTTTTTCCCGTCTTCAACCCGCCACACTTACCGAGGAACAATACAGCCTTGGGGTGGATGGCTTCCAGCAGATCGATAATAAGACCTGCATTCGGACTGCCAATACCGAAATTAATGATGGTGATGCCGTTTGCCGTAGCGGCCTGCATGGGCTTGTCGGCGCCGAATATTTGCACATCATATATATCGGCGAACGTCTTGACGTAGCCGCCGAAGTTGACCAGCAGGATGTACTCCCCGAACTTGTCCAGCGGCATTGCGGTGTAGCGCGGCAGCCAATCCCGGACAATTTCAACCTTTGCGGCTTTTTCCGCCGCATGTAATTCCTGTGCTACGGCATCGAGGTCTTCCGGGTGTAGTTTTAGTTTGGACTTATTCATAGGCCATTCAGTTTGGAACCAAAGGTCGGGTACGCGCGCCGGCTATTCATGTTTTTTTCATGGTGGCGGGTACAGGATGTTCTACCTGATGGCCTTGTACACAATCGACTGCATCCGGGGCCTGTAATCGCCCGAAATCAGTTTGTTGTTTTCCATCGTCGGGTAGGTTCGGTTGGATAAAAAAATGAAGATCAGGTTTTTGTCAGGGTCGGCCCACACGCAGGTGCCGGTAAAGCCGAGGTGCCCAAAGGTATTCGGGCCGGCCAATGCGCTCATGTTCGGGCTCTCTTTGGGGCTCAGTTCTTTCATATCGAAGCCGATACCGCGCCGGGTGCTGCGGGGGAAGCGGGTCGTGAACATCTTTACCGTTTCCGGCAGCAGGTAATTTTTACCGCCATAGGAGCCTCTGTTGAGCAGCATCTGGAAAATTTTTGCCAGGTCGTTGGCACTGCTGAACAATCCCGCGTGGCCGCTTACCCCGCCGAGCATGGCAGCGCCCATGTCGTGCACATAGCCCTGCAGGCGTTGCTGGCGGAAATAGCGGTCTTCCTCTGTTGGCGCACAACGCAGGGTGAGTCCTTTTTGCCAGGGGTTGAAAGTCGTGGTGGCCAGTCCGAGCGGCCGGTAAAACTGGCGGTCGGCAAACTGGTCGAGGGCCATACCGCTGGTGTTGCTGACGGCGCGGGCGGTGAGAAAAAGGTCGAGATCGGAGTATTTGTAATTTTTGTCTTCCAGCAGGGGAGAATAAAAAATCTGCTGCCAGATGCTGTCCACCCAGGCGTTGTCCATGTACATATCAGGGGCAACGGGCACTTCCGAATCGGGATCCTGCTCCCGGTGATAGATATGCGCGTCGGGCAGTCCGTTCTCCAGTGTAGCCTTGTAAAAGGGTATCCAGGGCTTTAACCCGGCGTGGTGTGCCATGATCTCCCTGACCGTCAGGTCCCGTTTATCGGTGGACTTCAACTCGGGCACGTAACGGCTCATGGCAGTGTCGAGGCTGATTTTTTTATCCTCCACCAGTTTCATGGTTGAAATGGTGGTAGCAGCCACTTTGGTGACGGATGCCAGGTCGTAAATGGTTTCCAGGTTGACCGCCGTCGTTTGCTCGTACGTCTGGAAGCCGTATGCCTTGTACCAGACCACCTTGTTGTCTTTTGCAACCAATATCTGGCAGCCGGGCGCCGCTCCGGTTGTAATAAGTTCATTCGCCAGGCCGTCGAGGAGCGCAAGGGTGTCGCTGTTCAGGCCGACTGCTTCAGGAAGATCATACCCCATCCGCTTTCGGGCGTATGTTTTTTCAATGCCCTGTCCGAATTTGGCCGACGGGCATGCAGATACGGGTAATTTCCCTTTCAGATCGAGGGCGCCGAACAGGCCCTGTGCGGCCAGTTGCTGGGCGTAGGGGTCTTCGGTGTAGGCCTGCAACAGAACGGGGCAATCGTCAAAATAACGCAGGCTGTACGGGCTGCCGAACATAGTCACCACAGGTGTAGTCACCTCTTTCAGCCGATGCACCAGGTTGATCTGATTTTCAGTCAGGCCGAAATTATCGGCTGCTTTCGTTCGGGTATTGTGAAAACTGACCAGCACCACATCGAATGTGCGGAGCGTATCCAGCAAACGGGCGGCTAAAACGGAATCGATCTGCTTGCCGGCATTAAAATGAGTGACCGGCGCATAAAAACCGCAGTAGGTCTGAAAAACGGTGCGGTTGCTGTCGCCCAGGGCCAGAGAGGCTATTTTCTGTTTTTCCAGGTCCGGGAAGCCGGTTATGCCCTGCTGGTCGCGCACCAGTGTCAGGGCGCTGGCGACGAGCCTGCGTTTCAGTTCCAGCGCCTTTGGGCTCATCATATCGCGGCGCATATTGGCAATTTCAACCCGTTGCGGAGTGGTAAGTCCGAGCCTGTATTTGGCGCGCAGGATGCGTTTGACGCTGGCGTGCAGGCGGCTGCGGTCGAGCGTGCCGTCGGCGAGTGCTGCGGGAATGGCCTGCATGGTAGCGACGATGTCGACCGGCAGGAGCACCATATCGTTGCCGGCCCGCAGCGCTTCAATATCCGCTTCCGCGGGTTTGAAATGCTTTTTTACGCCCTCCATTTCCATTGCATCGGTAAATATCAGGCCTTCGAAGCCAAACTCCTTTCGGAGCAATCCTGTGATAGTAGGCTCGCTCAGGGAAGACGGGCGGTCCGGCCGGTTGTCGAGTGCCGGCACGCTCAAATGCGCCACCATGATCGAGCCGACACCCGCCTGTGCCATTGCCCGGAAAGGGAACAGTTCGAGGCTGTCGAGTCGTTCGCGGTTATAGCCGATCACCGGCAGATCGAAATGCGAATCCATATTGGTGTCGCCATGACCGGGAAAATGCTTGGCGCAGGCCAGTACGCCGCCGTCCTGAAGTCCCATCATGTATTGAAAGACCTTGGCCGTCACGTTGTTGCGATCTTCTCCGTACGAGCGTTCGTTGATCACCGGGTTGGCGGCATTGTTGTTGATGTCGGCATCCGGGGCGAAATTCACGTTCACGCCCATGCGCAGGCATTCGCGGGCGATTTCACGCCCCATTTCATAGATCAACCGATTGTCTTGTATGGCGCCAAGCATCATGGCCCTTGGAAAAGAGACAGCACTTTCCCTGTAGCGCATGCCGATGCCGTTTTCAAAATCGGCGGAGATCATCAGCGGCAGGTGCGGGCTGGCAGCCTGGTAACGGTTGGTCAGCGCGGCCTGTTTCTCTACCGTGCCGGCAAACGTCGGGTTGAAAAAACACAGGCCGGCAGGTTTGTAGCGCCGGATCAGGTCTTCCACCTGTTGTTCGTACAAAGAATCCTTGTCGGCATGCGCGCGCAGCATGAACAATTGCCCGAGGCGTTCGGCCTCCGTGAGCGCGTCAAAAACGGAATCTACCCAGAATGCTTCCCGGGGGTCGGGCGACTTTGAAAAGTCAAAAGGGCGATGTTCGTCTGCCGAAAGCGTCAACAGGCCGATGGCTGAAATGATGATGATGGAAGATCGATGCACGGGAAATGATATATTTTAGAACGGCAAAGTTGACAAAAATAAATTTCTCCGGTAAACCAACGTACTTTCCGGCTGTTTTTGATGTTCAACCTTATCTACAACACTGCCAGTGAACATATCCGACGTCTCCCTTCGCCGCCCTGTGATGGCCACGGTCATGAGTATTTTGATCGTCGTATTTGGCGCCATCAGTTTTCGCTACCTGGGCATTCGTGAATATCCGGCTATCGACCCGCCCACTATTTCTGTGCGTACCTCCTATACCGGGGCCAACGCGGATGTTGTGGAAAGCCAGATCACCGAGCCGTTGGAAAAAGCAGTAAACAGTATTGCCGGCATACGCTCGGTTTCCTCCCAATCGGCATTGGGCAACAGTACTATTACGATTGAGTTTGACCTGAGTTCCAACCTCGAACAGGCAGCTAACGATGTGCGCGACAAGGTCAGCCAGGCCGTGCGCGACCTTCCGCAGGATATCGATGCCCCGCCGGTGGTGACCAAGGCCGACGCCAACAGCGATCCGATTATGTTCATTCCCCTGCAGAGCAGCACGCGCAGCGTGATGGAACTGTCGGATTATGCCGAAAATGTGCTGATGGAAAAGTTGCAGACCATTCCTGGAGTGAGCGAGGTGCGTATTTATGGGGAAAAACGGCCTGCCATGCGCTTGTGGATCGACCCGGCCAAACTGGCTGCCTACGGTTTGACGGTGCAGGATGTGCAAAATGCGCTGGACCGGGAGAACGTGGAACTTCCGGGCGGAAAACTGCGCGGCGACGCCACGGAGATCACGGTAAAAACATTCGGACGACTCCAGACAGAGGAAGAATTCAACAACATGATCGTGCGGCAGACGGACGGGCAAACGATCCGGTTTCGCGACCTTGGAGAAGCGGTGCTTGGCCCCGAGAACGACGAATTCAGCGCGCGCAGGAACAATGTCACCAATGTATCGCTGGCCCTGATCCCGCAGCCCGGCGCCAACCTGATCGAGATAACCGACGAGTTCTACCGCCGCTACGAGCAGATCAAAAAAGAACTTCCGCCCGATATCCAGACAGAGGTGGGGCTCGACAAATCACGGTTCGTGCGCAAAGCCATCATGGAGGTGGGCGAGACGCTGGCCATTGCCATTATCCTGGTGGTGCTCATCATATACCTGTTTTTCCGAAACTGGATCATCGCACTCCGCCCCCTGATCGACATACCCGTTTCGCTCATCGGCGCCTTCTTCATCATGTATATCTTCGGGTTCAGCATCAATGTGCTGACCCTGCTGGCTATCGTACTTGCCACCGGTCTGGTGGTCGACGACGGTATTGTGGTGACGGAAAATATTTTCAAAAAAATAGAAGCGGGCATGGACAAGTGGACGGCGGCGCGGGAAGGGACCAAGGAAATTTTCTTTGCAGTTATTTCCACGTCTATTACGCTTGCCGTGGTGTTTATCCCGGTCATCTTCCTTCAGGGTTTTACCGGCAGGTTGTTTAGGGAATTCGGTATTGTGATCGCCGGCGCCGTATTGATCTCGGCCTTTGTATCGCTCACCCTGACACCTGTACTTAACGTTAAACTCAGCGCAAAATCGCACGATAACGGGTGGTTTTACCGGGTTACGGAGCCGTTTTTTACGGGCATGGACCGGGTATATGGCCAGACATTGCGCTCGTTCATGCGTTTTCGCTGGATGAGTCTGGTCTTGTTGCTCGGGTGCTTCGGACTGATCTGGCACTACCAGCGCACACTGAAAACCGAACTGGCGCCGCTGGAGGACCGCAGTTCGATTCGCGCGCCGATCACGGCGCCGGAGGGTACCGATTTCGATATAACCGAAGATATTATTTACCGCCTTACGGCCCAGGTTATGGATTCTGTGCCGGAGTATCAGATGATCTTCGGTATCACAGCGCCGGGTCGTATCGGAGCGGGTAGTGCCAATACAGGATTTATCAGCCTGATGCTTTCCGATCCCGATACACGCAACCGCAGCCAGCAGCAGATATACGACCAGATGGTGCGCATGACCCGTGGCTTTACGGAAGCGCGCATCTTTCCCAACCAGGAACAGACGATCTCGACCAGTTTCGGCGCAAGCCTGTCCCTGCCGGTGCAGTTCGTTATCCAGAGCCTAGACTTTGATCGACTGAAAGACGTAGTGCCCAAATTCCTGGAAGAGGCCCGAAAAGACCCTACTTTTGGTAATGTCGATGTCAACCTCAAGTTCAATAAACCCGAGATACAGATCGAGATCGATCGCCTGAAAGCGGCAGAACTGGGTGTCAGCGTACTTGACATCAGCCAGACGGTGCAACTGGCGCTCTCGGGGCGTCGCTTTGGCTATTTTCTGATGAACGGTAAGCAGTACCAGGTCATCGGTCAGGTCGATCGCGCCGATCGCGACGAACCGATCGATCTGGCCGCTCTGTATGTGCGCAACAACCGCGGAGAGATGATCCAGCTCGACAACATCGTGCAATTTCGCGAAACGAGCAATCCACCGATCCTGTACCACTACAACCGGTATAAGGCCGCCACGATCAGCGCGGCGCTGGCGCCGGGCAAAACGCTCGGTGAGGGCATTGAGGCCATGGAAGCCATATCCGGGCGCCTGCTCGACGATTCGTTTGAAACCGACCTCAGCGGTCCTTCGCGCGACTTCCGCGAGAGCAGCGGCAATACGGCCTTTGCCTTTTTCCTGGCGCTGGGCCTGATCTACCTCATTCTGGCCGCCCAGTTCGAGAGTTTCCGCGACCCGTTCATCATCATGATCACGGTGCCGCTGGCTATAGCCGGCGCCTACCTGTCGCTGGCGCTCACCCACAATACGATCAATATTTTCTCCCAGATCGGCATGATCATGCTTATCGGTCTGGTGACCAAAAACGGCATCCTTATCGTCGAATTTGCCAACCAGAAAATGCGATCCGGTCGCGGACTGAGCAAACGGCAGGCCGTCGTCGAGGCAGCGCAGGCACGCCTCCGGCCCATCCTGATGACTACCCTGGCCACGGCGCTGGGCGCCCTGCCGATTGCCCTGGCGTTGGGCGCGGCGGCTACCAGCCGTATACCGCTGGGCGTGGTGGTAGTGGGCGGACTGATATTTTCGCTCATGCTGACCCTGTTCGTTATACCGGCGATGTATGTTTTCCTGAGCGGCAAAAAACAAAGCAACGTGCCCTGGGAAGATCCATCAGAACAAGGGTTGAGCGATAAAAAGACAGAAGTGCCGGTCCGGGAGGTCGCCTGAACGATTTCGCAAACCGGACCGCAACGATTATCACATGAGCACCCGCGCCTGGCGTCTCAGCAGATTTATTTTGACGGCATGAAAAAACACCTCCTCCTGCTTTTCCCGGTCTTGTTGCTACACCAGCTTCAAGGCCAAAATCCCGGAACCCAACCCTCAACGGCCCCCATACTTACTCCACAGGAGGCTGTCAGTATTGCACTGGAAAGCAATTACGACATCCGGCTCGGCCGTGCGGACGCGGGTATTGCTGCACTCAATAATACCAGGGCCAATGCCGGTATGCTCCCGACGGTGAACCTGGTCGCAAACGAGAACTTTACCCTTAGTTCTTTCCAGCAAAAGCTCTCCAGCGGCACGGAGTTCAAGGATTTTGGCGCCCCCTTCAACACCGCCAGTGCGGGTGTTCAACTCAGCTGGACGCTTTTCGACGGCCGACGAATGTTCATCACCAAAAAACGTCTCGAACAACTCGAAGTTCTTGGACAACTCAACCTTCAAAATGCCGTGCAATCCACGACAGCCTCTGTGCTGCAGGGCTACTACGATATCGTTCGGAGCCGGCTGCAGGAGCGCGCACTGGCTGAAGTAATCGCGCTCAACGAGGAACGCCTGCGCATCGCCGAAGCACGCCTGGCAGCCGGATTTGCTGCCCAAACCGACGCCTTGCAGGCGCGCATCGACCTCAACCAGCGCCGTGCAGACCTGCTCAGCCAGCAGACGGCCACCGCTGCCGCCAAACGCACGCTCAACCGCCTGCTCGTACGCGCACCGGAAACGGCTTTTGAAGTCGATGAAAACCTGGTCAATACCTATTCGCCCGACCGGAATACCCTGCTGGAAAAAATACTCGCCCAAAACCCGTCCCTGGTTTCCCTGCAAAAGAGCGCCGAAGTCGCCGCGCTGGTGGTCGACGAAAACCGCACGCTGAACAAGCCCCGCATTACCGGCATCAGTCAATTCAATGCACAACGCACCGACAACGGCTCCGGATTCGTGCTCAACAACACGCAGGCAGGCCTCACCATTGGAGCGGGACTGGTGCTGCCGCTCTACACCGGCGGCAATATCAAACGACAGATCGAGGTAGCGCGCCTGCAGGCGGAACAGGCGAATCTGCGCGTCGAGGCACAACGCATTATGGTAGCCTCGGAGTTGGACAACCAGATCGCGTTTTTTCAAACCCAGCAACAGGTGCTGGGCCTGGAAGAAGATAATGTGAAAAATGCCCGCGAAAACCTCAATGTCAGCACGGAACGGTTCCGGCTGGGGCAGACCAATGCACTCGAAGTGCAAACTGCCCAGAACAGCCTCGAACAGGCCCTGGCACGGCGCAACCTCGTCCAGTACAACCTGAAGGCTACGGAAATCCAGTTGCGCTTTCTTGCAGGCGAACTTTAAACTTTAAAGGGGTTTCGGGTTGACGGGTTGCGGGTAGACGGGTTGCGGGTTGCGGGTTGTTCGTTTTTTCCTGGATTCTTCAATAGGGAACAAGCGATTGTCCCGCAACCCGCAACCAGTCAACCCGAAACCCGCAACCTCTTTTTAGCGCAGTATCAATTTCTTCGCACCGGTGCCCGTTTCGTTTTCCATACGCACGGCATACATGCCCTTGGGCAAACTTCCCAGCTCCAGTTGGATACCGGTTGTGCCGGCGGCCAAAATGTCGGTTCGGATCAACTGACCTGTTGCAGAATACAGGCTGATCAACGTCCGGCTTCCGGACGGCTGATCGAGCGTGATCCATACGGCGTCTGTAGCCGGGTTGGGGAACAGGTTGAATGGCAGCGACTTGTCTGATGCCGGTTCGTCGGTGCCGACACCCAGCGGCAAAATGATAAATTTGGGTGTGCCCAGGAATCCGCCTTCTCCGTCGGTAACGGTGAAGCGGAAACCATCCGGCGCGGCGCTGTTGCCGTAGTCGAAAAAGCGAATGGCGCCTGCGTCGAGTTCAGCCTGGGTAAAATTATCGCCCGGATGCATGGTGCCAAATCCGGCGTGATCCAGCAACCCGTTTACCGGAACAGTGAGCAGGGTATAGACGAGTTGGTCGTGGGTATTGTTCGCATCTTCACAAAGCAGCAGGTCGGGCGTGATCAACTGATTGGAACCCGTCGGGATGGTGAGCGGGTTGTTGTTCACGAGGAAGGGCGGTTCGATCACCACAGAGCCACAGAATTCCAGTTTGAAAATTTCGAGTGAGCCGCCCGATCCGAGTACGTTGTCTTTGATCCGGAGGGTCCAGGGGCCCGTGTTGTCCTGGCCGATAAACACATCCAACGGGTTTTCGGCGCGGTAAACCTGGCCGTTGTTGGCCGGCGGGCAGGGGAAGCCTCCGGGTGCGTCGTCAGACAGTCCGAAATTGAAAAAGCCGTTGTAGTTGCCGCACTTTTCGTCGAACAGGGTGACTTCTGTACCCAAGGGACTGGTAAGCGTGGCCGTGAGGTCTTTAAAAAAGCTGTGGTAGCCCTTGATCTGTTTGATGGTAAAATCACTGACTACCCCGCCCGCGTTCACGGTTATTTTGGACTCGACCGTCGGGGTGCCGTTGGCGGTGAGGTTTTTGGGCAGGTCGTTTGCCGTGAAGACCTGACATTTTTCATAATAAGTGGAAAAGAAGGAAGGTTCCGACCATTCGTGAATGCCGCACTCGTTGCGGGTACGTACACGCCAGTAATAGGCCGTGCCTTTTTCCAGCAGGAACGGAATTTTCAAGGAATCAATGGCTACATCCGTTTTGGAAGCGAGAATACTGGAGAATGACGGGCTTTTGGAAAACTGTACGTCGTATGTCAGCCCGTCCGGGACGGTGGTCCAGCGCAGCGTTTGTGTAAGATCCAGGCCCGTAGAACCATCCACAGGCAGGTCGAGGGTAAACCCTGAAAAATCGTTCGTGAACAACTGCATCGTGATGGGCCTCACCAGCGTCGGGCTGCCTGCCGCTGTCGCTTCCAGGTTGAAGGTGTAAATGCCCTCCTGGGTTACGCCGCTCAGATCGACGCTGAGCGTGCTGCTTTCGCCGGGATTGACTGTGGTAGCGCTCAGGGTAGCCACGGCGCCGGGCGGCAGCGTACCGGTCAGGGCAAGCGTCACAGGACTGTTGAAGCCGAGGGTACCTGCCGTTTGTACCTGCGATTCAAAATTGTCCGGCAGGCAAATGGTAGCGGCATCGGCGGACAGGCCGAGTGTCAGCGACGGCGCTGTAGGCTGTTGTATTTTGAAGTTGGCATTGGAAATGTCGAAAAACACATTGTCCGCAGCGTCGACACGCACCCGCGCCGACGAAGTCGGGTTGTTGGGAACAAGAACATAATGGCTGCCGTCGTTGGCCACGCCGGAGGCCAGCGTGATCGGGTAGGTTTGCCCGCCATCGGTGCTGAGCCGGATATTGACCTTCTGGCAGTTCACCGGTGCGATGTTCGTATTGGCCACGTCCCAGACGATCTCTGCGTATTCGCCGATATGCAGGACATCGGTGTTGGCATTCGGAAAGTTTACCAGAAACGGCCCTGCATCCCCCCATGCTTTGAAGGCCACGTCGGCCCAGGCGATACCGCCGCCATTGGGCTTTTGGTCGCGTGCCACCAGGCGCAGCGTCACATCCCGGGTGTACTCCGGTAAAATCTCCGCATTATAGGTCGAATTGGATAAAATAGTGGATAGTCGTGGGAAATAGCGATTGGTAGCCGTGCCGGACGGATAAGTACGGAAGATGGCTGAACTGGAAATTTGTGTTCCCAGCGGCGTTTCAGGGCCGGCGTCGATGCCTTCCCATACATATACTAACGGATCGCCGTCAGGGTCGGTGGCGCTGCCGTTCAGTTCAAAAGGAGTTTGGATCGGAATGAAAAAATTATCCTGATAAGGAAGCGTCACAACCGGAGGGTTGTTATCGGTTGGCGTTGTTGAACCACAGGTAGTACCCGTGCCTATTGTGTAAAATTTAATGATCTCCTCGGCGGAACCGGAATGGTAATACAGGTCTGAGTACGACTGAACATTATCCGAATTGCAACCACCTGCATAAGACATGATGGTGCTGCCACTGCCTGGCTCAAAGGCAGACTGGCCATTTCTGCCCGAGCCACCGTCACAGCTGTTCCAGGAGTGTCCGCTATTGAGCTGGTGGCCAACTTCCTGGCCGATAATACCAACAAAACCGTCGCCATAGTCGCCATTGCCATTGCCTGCGGAGCATCCGCCCGCTTTGCCATTGCCACAAACGATACCCAGGCCATTGGATACGCCGCCCGGACCGCCCATGTAGCGGGAATATACGTGGCCGATGTCGTGTGAGTTTGGGTTACAGTAAAAATTCAGCGTTGCAACGTTTTCCGTTGCCCAGTTAAGGACGCTTGTTCCGGTGTAAGGATCACTGGTCGGGTCGAGAAAAATAACGTTTTGGGTGGCTGTGGCCAGTTGCAAGCGCAAATCCAGGTCGCGCTCCATGACCCCGCTTATTTGGTCGGTATAGTCCATAACCGCAGCGAGCGCCAGCGGTTTAGTGCCGCCGTGGTCCTGCGCAAATTCGCCCGTACAGGCAGCGATGAAGCGGAAAACTTTCAGGTTTATAGGATTGAGGAGCGTTCCACGTTCCTCGGCCGGCGGTGCGTACAGGTCTTCGTTTTTTATCTGGGCGACGGTGCCGTCCCAGGCCAGACCATCTGCATTTTTCAAACGGCTGTCGGCAGGCATATCGGCGCGGTCGTAGGCAATGTAGAATTCATCCTGTCCGTAAGCGTAGGGCTTTACGTAGTCCACGCCGAGGTCCGGTTTCATCACCATGGCCCGGAAGCCGCGGCCCGAGTGCATGATCCGCACCGTGATGGTGGCATCGCGCATCGAACGGCCCGCGTAGGTGCCTATTTCCGGGTACAGCGCTGCCAGTTCAGGCTCCATCATGGCCGTTTTATACACCGAAAACGTCTCCATCGAACCGTCGGCGAGCGGTATTGTAATCCGGCATTTGTTCATGCGGGCCTCTGCCGTAAACTCCATCGGCGCCATAACCAGCGCAGACACCATCGCCTGATAATCAAGGCGGTAGGTCTGGTATTTGGACGGGAAAAGATCGCGTTTCATCACGTCGCCGCGCAATTCGACATTTCCTTCGGGAATGGCCTGGAAAAAGTTGGGGGTCTGGGCGGAAAGCACGGAAGCGAACACACACATCGCCAACGGCAAGAGGGTAAATTTTTTCATGGAAAATCTCTTATGGATAAACTCGTCATTATCGCCAATCGCCATTGATTGTCATGTCGCAATATATTCAGGGACGAAAAGAAGCCCGGTAAAGAAATTGCAACGTGACAATCAATGGTGAAAGACGAATGGCGATTAACGATCAATAACGATCAACGCTGAATAACAATCTTTTTAACGCCGCGGCCTTTGTCGTTCTCGACTGCTACAGCATAAACGCCGACGGGCAGCGTAGCCACGTCGAGTTGCAGAACAGTTGAGCCCGTGGGCAGCGTCCAGCTGCGCAGCAGTTGACCTGCGGCATTGAACAAGGTGACGCGGCTGTCGAAGTTCAGCGCCTCCGAAACGAACAAGCGCAGCGATTCGCTGGCGGGATTGGGTGCCAGTTCGAAAGCGATGTTGCCTGCCGGCTCTTTGGTGCCGACTGTCGAGGGCTGGATCGTAAAGGTTCCGCTGACCAGGCCGCCGTCGCCGTCGGTGGCGACAAAGTCAAAGTTGTCGGCGCCTGCATTCAGGGCGTAGTCGTAGTAGCGGATATCGCCGTTGTCGATCTCGGCCTGTGTAAACTGACCACCGACGGTAAACGGAATACCCGATTTCCGCAGGTCGCCGTTTTTCGGCACTGTCACAAGGGTAAAAGTAAGTTCCGCTGCCGTGTTGTCCGGATCGTCTACTTTGAGCAGGCTGGTGGAGATCGACGCATTGGCGCCGGCTGGCAGTTGCAGCTGGTTGTTGTTCACCAGGAAAGGTGCGTTCAGGGCAACTGTCGAGCACAACTCGAGTTCGAATGCCGTCAATTGACCGCCGGAGCTGACCACGTTGTCTTTGATGCGCAGGATCCAGTCGCCGGCGGCGGGTTGTCCGCTTATGGCGCCCAGGGGTTGTGCCGGCGCATAAGAATTGCCGTTGTTGGGCGGACAGGGGAACGTATTGTTGCCGCTGTCGTTGAAACCGATGTTAAAGTTGCCACTGGTGCCGCCGCATTTGTCTTTGAACAACAACACATCCGTGCCGGAGGGGCTGATGAGATGCCCTTCCAGGTCTTTGAAGAACTGGTGGTTGCCCTGTATCTTTTTCACGTTCACACTACCTACCTGGCCTGCTGTGGAGATGTTGATCTTGGATTCTACCGTGGGTGTACCGCTGGACGAAATGAGTTTGGGCAGATCGTTGGCTACAAACGACGTGCAGCTCTGCTTGCGCGTAACGAACACAAATGTTTTGGTCCAGTCGCCGGCGCCGCAGCTGTTGTGTACGGGGCGCACGCGCCAGTAGTACACCTGGCCTTCGCTCAGCAGCGTCGGTACTTTGAATGAATCGGCGGTGACAGTGGTGCTGCTGGCCAGGATGGTGCCCGTATCGAAGGAGGGACTGCTGGCCACCTGTATTTCATAGTTATCAGCGTCCAGGCCGGCCGTCCAGAAAAGCGTGGGGCCAACGTCGACACCCTGTGCGCCGTTGACAGGCGTTTCGAGTGCCACGGCGGAATTGTCGTTTTGATAGACGTTGATCGTAACCACCGACGATTTGGTGTTGCTTCCGGCCGTGGCATCAACCGTCAGGTCGAACGTACTCTCCGGGGTATTGTTGGGGAAAACGATTGTCATGACAGCGGTGGCGCCCGGCGTGACCGGGTTGGGGCTAAAGGATGCCGTGGCGCCCTGGGGAAGCCCGCTGGCAGAAAGCGTAATCGGGTCGCTGAAGCCCGCCGAACCATCCGTGCCGATGTCGAGGGTATAGTTGCCCGGGATACAGGCATTGTCTTTCAAAGTTGCAGGGCACGCAGAGAAAGTCGCAGTAGAGGGCTGTTGTATTTTGAAATTGGCGTTGGAAAGGTCGAAGAACACGTTGTCAGCGGCCTCAATTTTGATCCGTACGGACGACGATACCATGTCGGGCACCCGGATACAGGCACGGCCGATATTGGGCACACCGGAAGCCAGGGTGACCGTAAAGGCATTGCCGCCGTTGGTGCTGAGCAGGATGTTGACGGCGCGGCAGTTGACCGGTGCTACGTCGGTATTGGCTACATCCCAGGTAACGGTTTGATATTCTCCTGTAAACCAGGTGACGGAGCCGGAGTTGGGGTAAGTTACCCGAAACGGCCCGGCCGTATACACTGATTTGAGGTTGACCTCTGCCCAGTCCTGGCCACCGCCTGCGGGGTGGTTGTCGCGCACGGTGAGGCGGAATCTCATAGACAGTGTGGTATCGGGCAGCACTTCACTTGAACTGTTGCCGTTGGCCAGAATGATGGGCAGGCGCGGGAACAGGCGGCGCGGGTCGGTTGTCGGCGTAAAAGAGCGGAAACGAGGGGCGGTACCGATGGGCTCGCCGAGTTGCGATACGGGGCCGAGGTTGAATTGTTCCCAGCAGTAGGTCAACGCATCGCCGTCTTCGTCGGTGCCCGCACCGGTTAACTGGAAGGGTGTATTGACCGGGATCGACAGGTTGTTGGGAGTAGTGATAATAGCATCCGGTGCATTATTGGTTGTCTGCACTGTAGAGCCGCACTGACTGCCTTCACCCGAGGCCACAAAATTCCGTACCTCGATGATGCTGGCCAGGTGGTAGTAAGGGTCGTTGTCGCTCTGTACGTTGTTGCCATTGGCGCACGAGCCTGCGTACGACATGATGGTGGTGCCGCTGCCGGGTTCAAAGGCGGCCAATGGCGCGAGCTGGTCGTCGTTGGGCGGGCAGTTGCTCCAGGTATGGCTGCCGTCGAGCTGGTGGCACATTTCGTGTGCGGCCACGAGGTAGAAGTATTCTGTGGCGGGGTTTTGGGCTGAAGATGCGCCCCGGGCCTTGTTCAGGATATTGCAGGTCCGGCCACTCACGATGCCTACCTGGGTGCCGGTGACGTAGCGCGCGAATACATGACCCTGGTCGTAACTGGTCGATCCGATGATCGGGTTGATTGCACCGGGGTTCTGAGCCATCCAGCCGGAGGCCAGGTCGCCTGTGTAGGGGTCGGTATCCTTATCAAGAAAAACGATCAGGTTGTTGTTGGCAATCAGTTCATGCCGAACGCTGAAATCGCGCTCCATGATCATGGAAATAAAATCGAGGGCCACGTTGATCGCATCGAGCGCTCCCTGCACCGTGCCGCCGAAGAACTCGGTGTATTCACCTTTGGACGCGATGGCCAGACGGTATTTTTTCAGCGAAACAAGGGCTGCGCCGCGATCGGAAACACTGTTGCCGGCAAAATTGCCTGCAAAATCCGGGGTGCTGCCGGCATCTTCCACGCCGCAAAAAAGGCCGCCGCCCGGCAAATCATTGGGCAGGTCTTTCAGGCGATATGCCATATAGTACGACGTCTGTCCGTCGGCAAACGGACGCACCGATTGAATGGCGCCGTTTGCATCGGAAAAAAATGCGTGGAAACCGGAGTAACCGACGCCGAGGCGAACGATCATGCCCGAGCCGTCGGCAGCGCAACCGGCGTAGTTGCTCAGGGCCGGGAATTTGGCAGCCAGTTCGGGCGCCATGATGGGCGATTCCCAGACCTTGAAGCTGCGCATCGAACCATCTGCCTGGGGCAGGGTCAGCAACAGCCCTTCTTTACCCGTGAATTCCATCGGAGCGGATTTCAGGGCGCTTTTCATCGCATCGAAATCCAGTTGAAAGGTTTTGCTCACCAGTGGTTGAATCTTTCGCTGGGCCGTAGCCGGGAGGTTGACGGATTCCGGAGCAACAGGCATCCAAAAGTTTGGGACATTATTTTGGGCTGCAATATTGGCGAGCAGCCCGAAAAAGAGAAGCACAGTGCAAAATAGGCGCATGGTAATTGTTTTATAGCCTTCTGATCATCCGGGTAGGCGGGAAGGCCATGTGTAAATTTGAATTAGTCGAACCGCAAAAATCCGAACTTTAGATTTTGCGGAAGGGTGATTTTTAATGGTTTGCTTAAAAATGACGTTCAAATGTGATATTTCGCTGTTTTTACAAAACCCTGAACACCAACACGGCGCCAAACAACACCAAAAGAAGCCCAATGCCGCGTTGTACCCAAAGCGTATGTTCCGGGGTGAGGAAGCGCCGGACGCGTTTGGCCGCATAGGCCTTCAGTGTATCGGTCACCACAAGGGTGCCAAGCATGCCGCTGAAAAATATCATCACCTGCCTGTCGTTCCAACCGTTTGGAGCAAGCACCCCGCCTGCTATGCCGAGCCAGAAGAATACGGTAAAGGGGTTGACGGTATTCAACAAAAAACCGCGCAGCAGGTAGGCGACATAAGTTCGTTTATACCGAACTGTGCCGCCCTCCATTGGTTCACCTGAAGTTGAAATATGCTCCGTTTGGTTGCCGCCCATCGGTGTTCTGGAAAAAAACAAACTCCCCATGCCGAATGCTACCAACAGTATGCCGCCGCTTAGCCCGGCCCAAAGCTTGAAATTGGGAATTGAGGTAACGGTGACGAGCGCATCCATGGCATAAAAGACAGCCAGAACGTACAACACATCGCTGATCCAGATACCGCCTGCAACAGCAAATCCCGCCCGAAATCCGCGCTCAATACCCGCCTGCACGATTGCAAAGAGCAGCGGCCCGACCATGAAACTCAGCGAAATGCCCAGTAAAACACCCTGGATCAACATAACAGGAATAGTCTGGGGGGCAAAAGTAAACATTCCGGCGCGCTTATCTTTGCCTCCATGGATTACGCGACCATCATCAGCCATATCGCCGCCGAAGTGCAGCCCTTGTTTGGCCAGGGCACTGTGGCCTCCTACATCCCCGAACTCGGCAAGGTGAATCCCCGCCAGTTCGGCATCTGCCTGCAAATGAATACCGGCGGCATATACGAATACGGTGACAGCCGAAAAAAGTTTTCCATACAGAGTATTTCCAAGGTGTTCACGCTCGGTATGGCATTCGGGCTGCTCGGCGAATCGCTCTGGCGACGCGTACATGTGGAACCCTCGGGCTCTGCTTTCAATTCACTGGTACAACTGGAATTTGAACACGGCATCCCGCGCAACCCGCTCATCAACGCCGGGGCACTGGTGATCACTGATATACTCGTATCGCATTTTGAAGACCCCAAAGCGGAAATGCTCCGCTTTGTACGCAGCCTCGCCGGATCGCCCGATATACAATTTAACGAACAGGTGGCCCGGTCCGAGCGGGAATCGGGCTACCGCAACTTCGCCCTGGCCTATTTTCTAAAATCCTTCGGCAACCTGCACAACGACGTGGAGGAGGTGCTCGACGTGTATTTCCACCAGTGCTCCATCGAGATGAATTGCGCCGAACTGGCCCACGCCATGCAATTGTTTTCCAACCACGGCATCGATCCGCATACCGGCCGGCGGCTGCTCACGGCCAGCCAGACCAAACGCCTGAATGCCATCATGCAAACCTGCGGATTCTACGACGAAGCCGGCGAATTTGCATTTGCCGTCGGGCTGCCCGGTAAAAGCGGCGTGGGCGGCGGCATCGCCGCCCTGTTGCCCGGGCACTACAGCATTGCCGTGTGGAGCCCGGAACTGAACGCAAGGGGAAATTCCGTATTGGGTATGAAAGCACTGGAATTGTTTACCACGATGACCGGGGCTTCGGTTTTTTGACCTGCTAGTCAGTCCGGGTTACTTAATTTCCTCATAATCAATATATTCCCCTTCATCGTCCAGCCGGTTTTTGGGCGTGGGCCGGGGTTCCGGGCCGGGCGGCGGCGGGCCGGGCGGACGGTAGGTCGGTGGCTTGGGGTTCGACGTCAGCAAGGGGCGAATGGCCTGGTAAACCCACAATATGGCCAGTATTGTAAAAATCCATTTCAGCAGCATAACTCAGTTTGCCGGATTGCCGGCAGGTTCGTTTTTCCCAAAAATATGTTTGAGCAGCGGGTGCCCGAAAACGGCGGCGATGATGATCAGTACGCCCAGGTAAAATCCGGGGTTCAGGTCCTGGTCTTCCCGGAACAACAACGCTGCCAATAAAACGCCATAAACAGGTTCAAGGTTGATTGTCAGGTTGGTGGCGAAGGCCGAAATATGGCGCATGGCAAGCAAAGTTAAGTAATGCGGCCACAACGTGCACACCCAGGCCAGTATACCAAGCCACAGCCAGTCCCACGCATCGGGCATTACCGCCAGTTGCGGATCATTCCAGAGGGCAAAGGGCAGCAGCAGGGAAGTAACGGCCAGTGCGGCCGATAATTCCACAAAACTCATCGTGAGGGGGTGTGGCGGATGATCTTCGATCACTTTTTTGTTCAGGGCGGTAAAAACCGCCGCCAGCAGGGCGCCGACTATGCCCACGGCAAAGCCCATACGCATGTCCCAGTTGATATTGCCCACTACCAGCGCCATGCCGGGAAGGATCAGGATTCCGAGGGCGAGTTCGTACCATTTGACCCGCCTGTGCAGCAGGAGCGGTTCGGTCAGAGCCGAAAAAAACGACGTAGTGGCCATCGACGCCACGGCAATGGAAGCATTAGAGAGCTTTATCGCGCCATAAAAGCAGAGCCAGTGAATTCCGATCAGGACGCCGATGACAACGAGGCGCCTGAAAGTGCGGCGCTCCAGCCCGAACAGCCTGCTGGCGGGCAGCACCAGATACAGGGTAACACTACAGAGGAGCACCCGCCACCATACCAGCGGAAGCGCCTGCAGGGAGATCAGTTTGCCTAAAATGGCCGTAAATCCCCAGATAAAGACGCAAAAGTGCAGGTAGAGGTATGCGCGGAGCTTGTCGTTCATATAAAACAGCAAAAGTAAGGTGTTCGATCCACCGCAGTGCAACCGGGTATCAAATAGAAAAGCCGCCTCGCACTTTCGCGGGCGGCTTTTCTATGCTTGGTGTTTGTTTTGTTTTGGGAGGGTATTAAAATCAGGGAAGGATCACTTTATCGATAGCGTGTACAACGCCATTGGAGCCTTGTACGTCTGTTGCAATGATGTTGGACGTGCGGTTTTGCGCGTCAACGATCTTAACGCCGCCCGTCAGGTCGATTTTGAACGTGCCACCCTGGAAGGTTGTCACAACCTGCTCGTCGCTGAGTTGGGTGGAAAGTACGTTTGCGCCGTCGACCACATGGTATTGCAGCACGGCATTGAGCGTTGCTGCAGGGATATCGTCGAGGCTGGTGGCATTCAACTCGGTCAGCAGCGCTGCAAAAGCGTCGTTGGTTGGTGCAAATACCGTGAACGGACCGTCGCCGGAAAGGAGACCTACATAATCAACGCCGAGATCGGAGCGGGTCAGCGCTGCTACCAGGATGCTGAAGTTGGGGTTGTTGAGCGCCTGGTCGACTACCGTAGGCGGTACGATTACCTTGTTGATGATGTGTACCACACCGTTGGAGGCCTGTACGTCGGCGGTGGTGACGGTCGAGCCGCCCACTTTAACGCCGCTGGAGAGGTCAACAAACAGGCTCAGGTAGCTGGTCGTGCTGCCAAAAGGAAGCAGGGTTTTTACATAGCCTGTGCTCAGGGCGTTCGATTTTACTTCACCGCTGACCACGTGGTTGAGCAGGA
Source organism: uncultured Bacteroidota bacterium (assembly GCA_937861115.1). Classification (GTDB taxonomy): domain Bacteria; phylum Bacteroidota; class Bacteroidia; order Chitinophagales; family Saprospiraceae; genus M3007. The sequence goes on from CALMBD010000011.1 coordinate 40,553, forward strand.
TGTTTTTCAGTACATCAACCGGCACATCTTCCAGTTTGGTCAGGCCAAGCGAGGTAAGGAGATCGCTGAAGGCTTGATTGGTAGGGGCAAAAACGGTGAGTTTGTTATCGCTGCTCAGCGCATCGACGAGACCTGCACGCCCGACGGCTGCAACCAGGGTGCTGAGATCAGGATTGCTTTGCGCCAGTTCGACAATGTTCTTCGGTGCGCCATTGTCGGTGTCTTTACATGCCGTAAACGCGAGAGCAGATACCAGGATGATGGAAAGGCTAAAAAGTAGATTCTTCATGTCTTTGAATGTTGTTGTGTAATTAGAGTAGTGTTTGCATTAATGAGGACTATAACGCCCCGATCCACATATTGTTTAATCTTTTTAAATAAAAGAAATGTAAAAATTAAACAAAACGCACTGCTTTCCTCAACTTGCCGTGCTGCAAATTTTCCCGGCGTCTTTTTCCGGCGTTTCAAAATATCTGTTTCCATCCGGCGAAATCTGCAGAAAACTATATGCTGGTGACGGTACCTTTTCTACATTTGGCCGTTCATCAATTCAATACGAAAACAACATATCATGAACTTAAACATTCGCCTGCAACTTTCCCTGATGATGTTCCTGGAGTTTTTCATCTGGGGAGCATGGTTTGTCACCATGGGCACCTATCTCAGCAAGAATCTCAGTGCCACGGGCGTCCAGACCGGGCTGGCCTATCAGACCCAAAGTATCGGGGCCATTATTGCGCCTTTTATTATCGGGCTCATTGCCGACCGTTTTTTTTCGGCCCAGCGTATTCTGGGCGTCTTGCACCTGCTGGGCGCTGCAGCGCTCTGGTATGCGGCCCGGCAGCCCGATTTTGGCGGGTTTTACCCCATCATCCTTATATATATGGTATTGTACATGCCTACACTGGCGCTGGTCAACGCTGTTTCGTTTCGCCAGATGGCAGACCCCTCCACAGAGTTTCCCAAAGTGCGGGTATTGGGTACCATCGGCTGGATTGTCGCCGGTCTGCTGATCGGGTTTATGGCCTGGGAGACCAGCAATTCGCTGAGTAATACCTTTATGATGGCGGCTGCGGCTTCGGCCATTCTGGGTGTTTTCAGTTTTTTCCTGCCTGATACGCCTCCTCCCAAGGCCAAGGACGCAAACATCAATATTGCCGACCTGCTGGGACTCGATGCACTTGGGCTGCTGAAAAACCGCTCTTTCCTGATCTTTTTCCTCGGCTCGGTGATGGTATGCGTGCCCCTTGCCTTTTACTACAACTTTACCAACCAGTTTCTGAATGAGGCCGGTGTAAGCGGCGCCGCCGGGAAAATGAGCATGGGCCAGATGAGCGAAGTGTTGTTCATGCTGGTGCTGCCGTGGCTGCTGGCGCGCTGGGGTGTGAAAAAAATGTTGCTCATCGGCATGGCTGCCTGGGTGTTGCGCTACCTGATGTTCGCGTTCGGCGATACCGGCGCCAACTACTGGATGCTGGTGACGGGTATCCTGCTGCACGGCATCTGTTACGATTTCTTCTTTGTCACCGGCCAGATCTATACCGACCAGAAAGCGGGCGCGCGTTTTAAAAGCGCTGCCCAGGGCCTGATCACGCTGGCTACCTATGGTGTGGGCATGTTCATCGGCTCGTATATCAGCGGACTGGTTGTAGACAAATATGCCGTGGCCGATGGCCACAACTGGCAACAGGTATGGCTGGTGCCGGCGGGTATCGCCTTTGCCGTACTGGCTGGTTTTGCCATCTTTTTCCGGCAGGAGCAGGAGCCGGCAACAACTTGAGGGTGTATCCGGCATCCCGCAGGACTGCCTACCGCTTTACTGCGCGCAGAAATGACCGCTTGTAGTCTGTCGAAATGATTTCGATGAAGTAGACGCCGGCGGGCAGGCGACTGGTATTGACGGTTCCCGGTACAGGGGCCGTCAGCACCATTGCCGGGCGGCCGGTCGCGTCGAGCAGGCGCACCGATGCAATGGGCTTTCCTGCAGGGACTGAAAAGGATATCTGGTCGCTGAACGGGTTGGGTGAAAAGGTATATGCCGTCTCTTCTGTTATGGTTTCTTTCGCATCGGTGAGGGCATCACAGTTTGAACTGGCGACCTTATATTCGAACAAGTCGTTTTCGTAGCGGCACAGGAACCATTCAGGGCCGTCTGCCGCCCCTGAATTGACTTCATCCAGAAAAAAGTGGTGACCTTCCGGGTAAATGATGTTGTTGGCAAGGTCTTTACACTCGCCGTTGATCATGCCGATTTTTTCAACAATCAGGGCGCTGCAATTTCCAACCCCGAACAAGGTGCTCGTTCTGACCGTTTGGACACGCAGGGACTGCCCGTTGATGAACATAACGCCGTTGTTTTCGACAACATAACTGAATACGCTGTTGCCGTTCCAGTACTCGGGTATGGCTACCGAGTCGCCAACTTCAAGATCGAAGTTGTATGTCAGATTGTACTGGTTGGTAATGCCGTTCCAGCAGTAGATGGTGTCACCGCTCTGGCGAACAATGCGCAAATCGGTATTGTCGGGCACCGAATTCATGTCCCTGAAGCGTTTCATTACGATGGCGGGATGGCCCCCGAGCACGGTGTCGCCTTCTATGGAGACATATTCATAACCGCTGCCGGCAAAACCAAAAGTGAAATAATTGACCCATTCGGGATTGTTTTCAAACCAGTTTTGGGCATAAAGGCTACCACCTTGAAACAAGAAAAGGCATACAAACGGCAGGTAAATATTTTTCATGGTAAATATGTTTGGTGTAAATGCAAGACACGCCGCCGCCTGAAAAAGTTGGCCCCTGACAGTTCTTTTTTCAAAAACACAAAACATTACGCCCACCTGACCATTACATAACACACCACTTATCACTTATCACTTAACACTTAACGCTCCCCCCATGTGGCACGAAGAAAAAAATCGCCTCCAGGCTACCTTTAAATTTAAGGACTTTGCCGAGGCATTCGCATTTATGACCGAAGTGGCGCTACACGCCGAAAAACGAAACCACCATCCCTCCTGGAGCAATGTGTGGAACTCCGTTGAAATTCAACTCACTACCCACGACGCCGGCAATATTGTGACCGATAAGGACCGCAAACTGGCTGAAGTAATCGATGTGATATATTCAAAATACGGTTGAATATATTTCCTCAAAATACCGGAATATTGCCTCCCGAACCCTGTCATAATTCTGCCCAGCCATGCAAATCCAGTCGAAGTTGCCCAACGTGGGCACCACTATCTTCACCGTCATGTCCGGCCTGGCCAATCAGGTTGGCGCCATCAACCTCTCCCAGGGTTTCCCCAATTTCAATCCTTCCGAACGGCTGCAAAGCCTCGTGACGGAGCACATGGCAAGCGGCGACAACCAATATTCTCCCATGCCTGGCGTACTGCGGCTGCGCGAACGCATTGCGGAGAAGATTGCGCGGATGTACGCCGTCAGGGTCGATCCCGACACCGAGATCACTGTGACGGCCGGCGGCACCCAGGCTATTTTCTGCGCCATCGCCGCTTTCGTGCGGCCGGGCGACGAGGTGATCTTGCTCGAACCCTGCTACGACTCCTACCGGCCTTCGGTGGAGACGGTCGGCGGAGTTCCCGTAGTGCATACGCTGTCGGCTCCGGATTATGCCGTGGACTGGAATGCCGTGCGCCGCCTCATCACCCCCCGAACCCGGATGCTGTGTATCAACACCCCGCAAAATCCGACGGGCACCATCCTGAACGATGCGGACATGCGCGCCATCGACGCCATGCTGCGCGGTACCGACGTGCTGCTGATGAGCGACGAGGTGTATGAACACCTGATTTTCGACGGTGAGCCCCATGCCTCGGTGCTGCGTTATCCGGAGCTCTATGCGCGATCCCTGGCGATATATTCCTTTGGAAAGACCTACCACAACACCGGCTGGAAAACGGGCTACTGCGTAGCGCCGCCCGAACTGACGCGCGAATTCCGGAAAGTACACCAGTTCAATGTGTTCTCTGCCAACCACCCGATGCAGGCGGCCTTTGCCGACTTCATGGCCGATCCGGCGGAATACCTCGGCTTGCCGGATTTTTACCAGCGGAAACGCGATTTCTTCCTCGATGCCATGGCCGGCACGCGTTTCAGACCGCTGCCCTGCAAGGGCACGTATTTTCAGTTGTTCGACTATTCCGGCATCAGCGACGAGCCTGATCTGGATTTTTGCAAACGCCTCACCACGGAATTCGGTGTGGCGGCCATTCCCGTTTCGTCCTTCCATTCCGACGGAAGGGACGACAAGGTGGTGCGCTTTTGTTTTGCCAAAACGGAAGATCTGCTGGAACAGGCCGGGCGGCTTCTGGAGCGCGTATAATTCTATTTTTCATACAGCATTTGCTGGAAACACTCAAAGTACCGCCCCACATGGATGCCATCCATCAGGGCATGGTGTACCTCTACCGACACGGGCATGAGCAGTTTGTCGCCCTGTTCTGCAAATTTTCCGAAAACGATCTTGGGAATGGAGTCTTCCCGTCCCCAACGCCGCGCGTGTTTAAAACTGGAAAATGAAATCCAGGGAATCACCGAGTAATGGATCATATCGTATGCTTCGTCGCGAGCGTCGAGACCGGGATTGTTTCGTTCCCGGTCTATCAGCATCAGCCCTTCCCGAACAAACGTTTCCAGGTCGGCCCGGAAGTCAAAATAGCAGAACCGGAACGTTTCGTCGGGCATCAGGATCGTGGAGCCTGCATGAACGGTGTCGTAACATACCACATCGCCGTGGCGCAGGCGCAGGCGGAACGCTTCCACCTCATTGGCAGCGCGCAGGGACCAATAGAGATAGTTCAGGAAAAAAGAACTGTGCTCCTCCCTGCAACGCCGGTAGCACGCCGTAACATCCACGGTTGCGGTGATGTTAAAGAAAGGATCGTCGAAATTCTTGAAAAACGCATACGCGTGGCGACGACTCCACTTTTCTGTATCGACCCTGGTAAACATGTCCGCAAAAATATGTTCCGGCAGGCAAAATTCGGGTATCCTGTTTCAGGCCCGCACCACCATCAGTTTGCCGCTTTGCATCCGTCCGTCTTTCAATATCCGGATGGTATAAAAACCTGCTGCAAGGTCGCTGACGATCACGGTGTTTTGCCCGGCCACCGGTTTTTCCAGTTTGCGCACGGCCTTGCCCTCCGAGTCATAGATGGTCACGGATTGCACATCGAACGGCAGTTCGAGGATAAACTGCGTACTGGCGGGGTTGGGGTAATACAGGGCCTGCCACGGTTGCTGCTGCTGCGGGTCGTCTTCAAAGCGGATCGTCGATTTGCCTTCGCAGGTGCTGATGGTGGTATATTCGGCAATGAGGCGTACGAGCAGTTCGTTGAGCGGTTCCACTTTGTACTCGTCGGTTGTAGGCTCCAGGTGTTTGCCACCTATGCCCGAGTGGTCGGTGAGGAATACATAGGTTCCGTTGGTAGCCAGACCGAAGAATTTCATCAGGAATTCAGTGTCTTTCTGGATACCGCTGGCCGTCACCGGCACGATGCGGATGCCGAGTTTTGCGGCCTCCCGAATGCTTTTTTGCAGACTTGCGTTGACTTCGGGTGTTTGGTGCGGGCTCGCGTCGAGCACGAGGAAGCAAATGCGCGCGATGGCCTCTTTGCTCCAGTCCTGGAGGTGAATGGCCTCTTCGAGGGCGCTGTGTACCGCTTCGGGGTAGTCGCCGCCGCCGTCGGCCGACTGTTTTTTGATGAAATCCACCGTTTTGGCAATATTGCCCGAAAGGCCGCTGCTTGCAGTAATGTAGGCGTCGCTGACATCGCGGTAAAACACGGTGCCCATTCGAAACGACAGACCGGGGTTGCGTCCTTTGGCGCGACCGATCACGTCGAGCAATTCGGTTTTCAGGTATTCGATCTCGTCGCCCATACTGCCGGTAGCATCAACGGCCCACACGATATCGACGTTTTTCGGCGCCTTGCACGCCGCTTCAATCCGGAACCGGTTGATGCCGTCCTTGGCCGGTTTGAGTCGGCCCAGGTCGTGTTTTTGGCCTTCCACCAGGGCCTCTGCCTCCAGGGCGGTAAATTCTTTTTTATCAAACAGTCCGGCCCACAATTCGGCCTTTCCGGTGTTATCCGTTCGGGCTTCCCAGATGGTTTCGCCTGCACTTTTGAGGGTCACGGCGACATCTGCCAGGGGAAAATCCTGTTCGGTTGTCAACAGTACCGTGAAGCGTTGTTTTGGGAAAAAGCCGTACATGTTCTGATAGGTGTCGATCTCGCCGTCGGCCAGCAGATCGGCCCAGTGACGGTTCCAGTTGTGCAAGTCGCTCCATTCGCCTGCTGTGAGCAATCCCGCGCGAGGGCTGGGCTGGGCTGGGGCACCCGGAGGCGGGGCGGCTTTTGTCTCATCGGCAACTATGGTAACTTCTTCGTAGGATTTGTAGTCGTCCGGGGCCTCGAAAGTGTAGGTGACGTCTTTTCGAGCACCATCTATCACCACTTTATCGGCAGCCGGCGCGCGTTTGGCCTTGGAGGCAGGCTCTGCCTTCAACATGGTCGCCCTGGTTTTGGCGGCCCGCTCTGTTTCCCGCTTTTCCCGGACGGCAATTTCATCGTATTTTACGGCTATATCCGGCTCGGGTGACCGCAACTCATCGGCAGTTAACACGCCGGGTTTCGAATGTCCGTTCCCGGGCAGGCTGCCGTATTGCTGGACAACCGTTTCTTCCAGTCCATCCTCCTTTTCCAGGAAAAAATCGAGCACATTGTTCGTATTCTCCCGGACGGGCACATCCACATAACGCCGGGTGGCAAAGCCGGCTGCGATACATTCCACATCATACATGCCCGGCGCTACCTCTTGACGGTAAGTGCCGTCCTCTCCCGAGGTAATACCGGCCACCAATTCCCGGCCTTTTTTCATGATCAGAATATTCGCATTTGCCACCGGCCGGCCGGCAGGGTCGGTTATTTTTCCACTCAGAACAGATTTTTCAACCGGAAGAAACAAGGCTGTAATGGTCAGCCACATGGTGCTGATAAGGAAGGATAATTGCATAAAGGAAGGTTTTGGTTTGGAAAATACGGTGTACAGGCAAACGGATGTTCGCGAGCGGGGAAATGCATAAATGGGAAAAGAAAGAATTTACCGCAACACCGCTTTCCCGATTTTCCACCACACCGACCATTCTTTCTGCACCCGGAAATAGGGCTTTTGTACGGCGCCGAACTGTCGCCGCACGCGTTCGATGGGTCGGATCATGCTGCCGGCGAAATCAAAAACGGGTACCTTCAGTACCTCATGGGCGTAGCGAATCGCTTCCCAGGCGATCAGGATACCGGCGCCGGATTGGCGCAGGGCCGGGTCGTCGCCGGCCAGCAGATACCAGGCCGACTGCGCATCCCAGGCGAGGTAGGCCACCGAATGGATGTCTCCGGTATTCCGGTCGGCGGCATAAAAAATCTCGCGGCATCCGTGTGCTGCGAGCGCGTCGTCGAGGCGCGCCATGAATTCGGGAGACACCGGCGGATCAAGCCCCTTGCGTTCATAACTGAGGTCGTGGACGTCCAGAAAATGTTCGAGCGACAAGCCGGTGCGGACTTCCAGGGTTTCCCGCGCTTTCGGGATTTTCTGGTTGCGGTAGTCGGGGGCGAGGTTGTCCCACACGGCATCCATATCGCTCAGATCAATCACATAGGAATAACGGGTTGTCTGCCGGAAGCCGCGCCAGTAGAAAGGAAGCCAGTTGACTGCGCCGTAGTTAAAATCCTGCTCAAAGGCGGCAAGTCCGGCGGGCAACTGATCGATCAGCGCTTCCAGGATGGACGGTTCTTTTTTCGGGGTGCGCAACTCGGGCAACAGATAGGGTCCCAGCATCCGGGCGAGTTGCGGCATGGCTACATATTGCCAATGCCATTTTTTTTTCAGGAAATAAGGCAGCCCTGCAACAACCTGGCCCGCTTGCTCCAGCACGACGGCATCCCAGGTTCCGTCGGCACACACGGCGTCCAAGTACCAGGGCTGCATAAACAGCGGCAGGTCGGGTGCGTTCCGGCATAAACGGATGTAAGCGTCGCGGTCGGGCATAGGGGCAAAGATGAGAAGCCGGCCGTTAATTTTTCAGGACAAACTATTTAACGGTAGCCTGAACGGAGTGTATCAAAAAACGCTCGCCCCATTTCTTTCGTTCAAAAATGACCGGCACACTGAAGCCGTAACGCATTGCCAGCGCCGATACCCGCACCAGATCACAATCTTCAGAAAGGATCATCAGGGTTGTGGATTCGGGATGTATGAAGTCGCCCAGTTGCCGGAACAGTTTGTCGAAGTACTCCAGGTTTTCCCCGGCGAAAAAGGCCTTTTCAGCGCTATCCTGTGCTTTTCGGGGGTAATATGGCGGGTTGATCAGCACCAGGTCGAAGCGTTGCGGCGGTACGCGGTCGAACAGGTCGCTTTCTATCGCCTGAATATCCAGGTTGTTTTCCCGTGCATTTCGGCGCGTGGTGTCCACAGCGAGCCGGTTAATATCCACAGCCGTAACCTGCGCACCCTTTTTCGCGGCAAACAGGGCCAGCACGCCACTGCCGGCGCCGATATCCAGCGCCTTTTTCCCTTGAAAATCAATGTTTTCCAGAAAATCAAGAAAAATAGGCGTGCTAAAAAACACACCGGGGTGAAATACGCCTTGCGGGATTTCGATACGCAGGCCCGCATACCGGAATACTCGTGTCCGGCGAATATGCCGCAGTGCCCAGAAGCGGTAAAGGGGGAGCCAGGTATGGCGTAACATAAAGCGAAGTATCATGCCACGCCTGATTATTCCTGAATTTTAGATCTTATGAACGACTTGAATTTATCATCCAGCCAGAATCCGGCAACATCTTCCAGTTCCTGGATAACCGGCATCACAGATTCAATCATATTATTCTCTTTTGCAAGGATTAGCGTGCCGATGAGACCGATTGTCTTTAGTCCCGATTCTTTTGCCCACCGCGTCCCCAGGCGTTCATCAATGAGCAACAAGTCGGCATGTAGTTCTTTTGCCAACACGATGGCCTGCGATTCGCCGATATCGATATGCTTAACAAGTTCATTTACGGCATGACTGTCAAAAGGGACTTTAACCGAAATGGCGGTACTGCCTTCATATTCAGCAATGTCAATTTTAAACTTCTTCAGGGCTTTGATTTCCAGATCGACAGCCGGTGGGATAATTATTTGTCCGTACAACTGCCCCAAGAGGTTCAGGCGATGTATTTGAAGCAGGTTTGAAATGGGAGAAGTGTCAGAAACAACAATCACTTGAGGTTGATTTTTGCAATGGTCTCTAAATCATTCAACAGATCTTCTTCTCCGTAATGGAAAGGAATCTTTCGCCTGGCCAATTCCTTTTGAAATTCCATTTGATGAATACCCGCAAACTGGCTGGCTTGTGCCAGGGTAAGCTTTTCTTCCTGGAATAGCATGACCGCTATTCGCAAGAGCAACTCGCCTTCAGTCATGCCGACTTTTTGGAAAAATGTATCAGGAATCTGAAGTGTCATCCTTGTGAATTAGATTTTTACAAAAATCGGGGTTTATTCGTTTAAAACAAAATATTCGTCAGAACCCCGTATTAATGCGCAGAAAAAAACCGCTTTCACCCCGGTCGTTCCAGCTCCATTCGAAGCGCGCGGTTTTGTCGTAATACGCCACGATATCGACGCCGAGGCCATAGCCCCATAACAGATGGTTGGCCAGCGGGTTCAGGTCGTTGTAGTGGGGATCGTTGGCGTAGCCGAAATCGCTGTTCAAAGAGATATATACCTTGAGTGGCAGGCTGCGAAACGCTTCCAGGGGCATAAACTTGCCGAGATTGAAGGTGCGGCTGAAAGTCTGTATGTGAAAAGCGGTTTTGAGCAGACCGAAGTCGAGTCCGTCGGCCACGTAGTATTCATAACCGCGTACAAAACTGCCGCCATAGCCCAGGGCCTGGTTGTTGTTGTAGGGCGGCTTGCCGCGCGGCAGGCTGGCGCGTCCCCGGAAAACGGTTTCCAGGCTGAGGCGTTTGTCCCAAAAAGGAAAGTACCTGGCCATTTCGACATAAGCCCTGAAAATGTGCAGGTTATCGCCGGGAAGCAGTCCGTTCTGGCGCAGTTCGGCGACGAAAAGCCAGCCGCTGAGCGGGTAGGGACGGATATCGCGGTAGTCGAAACTTACATTATACAACAGGCTCAGGTGCCGTTGTCTGGTCGAGCCGTTGAGAAAATAGTCGGGGTTAAAAAAGCGGGCGATAGAGTCGGCAACGGACAATGCGCGATATTCTACCGTAAAACGGTGGGTGGTGAACAGTTTTGGGCGCCACAGTACGCTGCCGCCGGCCGACAGCTGGATGATCTGCCAGATGTCGGGGTTGACGGTGAAGCGGAGTTTGTTGCCTTCGGTGGCGTAGGCCACTTCGTGCGAACGACTGTACGATACCCCGAAATCCATGCCGATCGTTTGGTCGCGGTTTATATTTGACCGGCTGTAGCGGAGTTCGTACTTGTTGGAATAACCGAACTGCGTTTTTACTTTCAGGTTATCGGCGTTGCCGGTCAGATTCAGTTGGGTCCAGTCGATACCGTAGTTGACGCGCTTGAGGGAGCGGTTGAACTCTTTCCACCATACATTGAAGTTGCGGTCGGCGAGCTCGAACAGGGGAACCGGATAAACGAACCAGGTTTCGATCAGGGTAATGTGCAGGGTAATATGCTGCGAGGCCAGGTCCCAGCGTTGTACGTTGATGCGCGCCGTATTGAAGATGCCGAGGTTCATGAGGCGCAGGCCGTTGCGTTCCAGTGTGGCGGCGAGTTCGCTGGTCTTCAGGGAATCGCCGGGCGCAAATTCCAGTTCGCGCAGGATAAGTGCGGCGCGGGTTTTGCGGTTGCCCTCCATGGTGATGGAGTCGATATAAACATAGGAGACCGGGATGGAGTCCGTTTGTGCATATGTTACTTTTGCAGAGGCAAGCAGTATTAAAACAAACAGGAATAGCCTCCCGGGAAAAAAAGGGCTGTAGTGTTGTTTATGGCATACACCGGTTTTTGAAGTACTTTTCCCGGACACTGCCTGGGCCCTTGCTGCGCGCATTTGTTTGGATCGGTTCAGGGAAATTTGAATCAATTTAGTTTCTAAGTAACTGATTACCAAAAAGTTTAGACATTTGTGATGCTAAAGCCGTACAGATACCGTGCGGGGCAAACTGAATCTTTAATCAAACAGGATAAACCGCTGACATCGCCTGCATAACGTGTTACAACGCAAAATACGTGTAAAAGGCACAATTTTCGCGGCTTATCTGCTACCTTTGGTCAAAATGAAAAATATCCGTTCATGAACGAGCTACTGCTGGACCCGGTTTTTTACTGGCTCGTTTGGGCAATTTTCACGGTGGCGGGTACCATCATCGGATGGTCGCTCAGGGCCCATTTTTCGGAAAAAGACGTGCGCCGCGCACTCGACCGCAGCGAACACGATCGCAGTATTTTAGCCCGCCTGTACACCCATATCAAACACCAGCACGACCTTCGGGAAGCTGATTTTAAAAGGGCTTCACTCGAACTCGACAACCTGCGCGATCGCCTCATGGTGCTCGAACAGGAACGCCTGGCGTTCGACCATGCCGAGCAATCCTACAACGCCCGTATCGAACAGGCCGACGCCAATGCCGCGCGTTTTGCCGAACGCTTTCGGGCGCTGGAAGAACAAACCAACACCTTGCGCGCGCGCAACACCCAACTGAACGTCGACCTGGGCCGTATGCAACAGGAACTCAGCGCCTGGAAAACCCTTTACCGCGACTTTCAGGCCATGCAGCAAAAACTCCTGGCCGTCGAACTTTCGGCATCCAAACTGGAAGCCGAGCGCAACAACCTGCGTCAGCAACTCGACCTGGCACACGCCGAGATGGAACGCCTGCAAACCATGACCCGCAGCGGGAGAAGAACCGGTGGCCCCAAAGGCGGTCCGGCCCGTTCGGCGCCCGGCCCCGACAATCCCGACGATCTGAAAACAATCAAAGGCATTACCACCCATACCGAGCAACAATTGCACGGACTGGGTATCTACTCGTTTATTCAGATCAGTCACTGGGACGACGACGCTATTATCTCCGCCGCGAAGAAACTGGGCATCAGCCCGGGAAAGATATACCAGGACGACTGGGTAGGACAGGCGCGGCAACTCATAGGTGAGGGGCGCATCTAGGTCCCGGTATTTAAACTACACCGATAATGATTTTAGACCAGAAAATTGCCGTGGTTGCCGGCGGCGCCGGCGGCGTGGGAGAAGGTATTGTCCGCGCCCTCCTCAAAAACGGTGCAACGGTAGTGGTGCCCTCCCGTACCAAATACAAACTCGACAGGCTTAAGGAATACACCGCGGATATTCCCAGCGGCACCCTGATTACGGTATCGGGCGGTGTGAACACCGAGGAAAACAGGGTGGAACTATCGAATTATCTTCATAAGGAATTTAAACACCTCGACCTTGCCGTTGCCTCGCTTGGCGGGTGGCGGCAGGGGTACCCGCTGTACAGTTATCCGCTCGACGAGTGGAACCGTATTATAGCCGACAACCTGACCAGTCACCTGCTTGCCATCAAGGCGCTTGTGCCGATGCTGCATCCGCGTACAGGTTCCTATTTCCACATCAACGGGTTCAGCGCCGACGAGGCCTACCCCATGGCAGGCCCCGTGGCGATGATGGCCGCAGCACAAAAGTCGATGATCCAGACGCTTGCCAAAGAGGTAGACAAAACGGGTATCAACGTCTTTGAATTAATACTCGGGCCCATGAAAACCCGCGACCGCCTGAAACACGGGCACGGACAGCCGGATTGGTATTTTCCGGAAGAAATAGGCGACTATATCGTCCATCTTGTGGAGGCCCACCTGCAGGAGCAAGTGGTACATTACCTCCTTCGAAAACCCGATTAGAGCGTCATTGGAACCTCCATCAGGAGCAATTGCGCATTGGAGTCGGCCTGGATGTCGAGCTTTTCCGTATCCCAGATGCCGAGTCCGTCGCGGCGGTTGAGCGCTTGCCCGTTGATCGTCACGTCGCCGTCGATCACAAAGGCGTACACGCCGTTACCGGCGGCTTTTTTGAGGGTGTATTCTGTTTTGAAGTCCTTGTCGAGGTGCCCGAGATGGAACCACGCATCCTGGTGTATCCATACGCCGTCGTCGTCGGGGTTGGGCGACAGCAACTGGAACAGGTTGTTTTTCAGTTTCTCCGTGTCGAGGGTGATCTGGTCGTAGCGGGGCGTTACGTTCCGCTTGTTGGGGAACACCCAAATCTGGAGAAATCGCACGTCCTGATCCTTGTTTTTGTTGTATTCAGAGTGCCTGATACCCGTACCGGCGCTCATCACCTGGATATCGCCCTGGCGGATCACGGCGGTATTGCCCATCGAGTCGTTGTGCTCCAGGTCGCCGGAAAGCGGAATCGAAATGATCTCCATATTGTCGTGCGGGTGCGTGCCGAAGCCGCGGCCGGGCGCCACGATATCGTCGTTGAGTACCCGCAACACGCCGAAATGGACGCGCTCCGGGTTGTAATAGTTGGCAAAAGAAAAAGTGTGGTGACTGTCGAGCCAGCCGTGGTCGGCGTGGCCGCGCGTGTCGGCTTTGTGCAAAACGGTGTTTGCCATGATGTTTGACTCCGTATTTGGAAGGTGATTGAATCCGAGAATTTCGAGCGGCCTCAGTTCGTCGATGCCGTTGCGGGTCAGGTTGCCCAGCGCCTTTGAAGCGGCAAAGATGCCGACGCCAAAGAGACCTGTTTTGAGAAAATCCTTTCGTTCCATGATTTTCGTTTTAATGTGTTGCAAAATTACAACCACTTGCTATACTTTTGCAAGTAGTTACATCTTTGTATATCAGTTTCACTTTTGTAACCTTTGCTGATTATCAGATGATTACAACGGAAAAAAAATTAAAGAAAAATACTTTTTCGACACTCGAGTGCCCTTTCAGGGCGACGCTCGATTTGCTCGAAGGCAAATGGAAGTTTGCCATTATATACAGTTTGCTCAAAAAAGGCACCCTCCGGTTCAAGGAACTGGAGCGGGAGGTGGGCGGTATCACCCCGAGGATGCTCATTGCTGCCCTGAAAGACCTGGAGCAAAACGGCATCGTCAACCGCAAGGCATACGCAACGGTGCCGCCGACCGTGGAATACAAACTCACCGAGTGCGGGTACACGCTTGAGCCGGTTATTGCGGCCATTCGGTTGTGGGGCGAACAACATATTGAAAAACAAACCGGAAAAATCCGATAAGCACCATGCGCCTGCTGATCTTCCTGTTCTTTTTATTGCTGTATTCATGCGGCAGCCCTGAAACACCGCTGGACGCCGATACCCGCAGGGCCATCGATTCCATATCCGTAGCACAGATACGAAAGTCGCGGCTGGAGATCGACTCCCTGTGCAAACGCGATCGCCAGACCCTGATGCCACGACTTGTCGATTCCATCCGACAGGTCCGTATGCGTGAAATCGAGCAGCAGTTGAAAACGGTGCCCCGTTAAAATGCCGATGCAGGGTGTTTGGTGAAGGTTTTGCTACTTTTGCACAACCCTTTCAGTTAATATTCGATCGAAATGCGACCTTTTTATCGCTTGTACCATACCTGCGGCCTGCTATTGGTTGCCGCCCTGCTGTTCTTCCACGCGTGTACGCCCCCGGACCCTGCCGGGACGGCTCCCGAAAACGCGGGGATAAACCTAGACCTTCAAAATCCGGCCGTACAGAAACTGTACAATTTTCGCGATGCGCGGAACCTGGACAGCCTGCTGTTCTACCTGAACAGCAAAAACCCTACGCTCCGGTATCTCGCAGCCCTGTCCTTTGCATCCATGCCCGATTCCAGTGCCATCGGCCCGCTGGACTCCCTGCTGCGCGATCCTCTGGAAGATATTCGTATTGCCGCCGCCTTTTCTCTCGGCCAGATCGGTTTGCCACAGTGCGAAAAACCGCTGATTGCCGCCTTTGCGTCCGACGACCCCATGTCGGAGCACCAGCGCTTCAACGCGATCGTTCTGGAGGCCATCGGCAAATGCGGCACCCGGCAGAGTCTCAAAAACATCGCCTCGGTCACTACCTATAAACCAACCGACACCCTGTTGCTCGAAGGGCAGTGCCGGGCAATTTACCGGTTTGGCCTGCGCGACTCTACCCTTCCCGCCGCCACCCAGCTCATGGTATCCTATGTGGCAAACGAGCGCATGCCCGAACCTGCCCGGCTGATGGCGGCCCATTACCTGGCACGCACCAAAAGTGTAACGCCCGACAGCCTTCAGGCGCGTGAACTGGCGGCTGCTTTCGTTCGCTCGGGCAGCAGCCCGGATATCCGGATGGCCCTGGCACAGGCGCTTGGAAAATCGAGCGGCCCCGCAGCATTCGCCATCCTGTCGAAAGTGATACATTCCGAGCAGGACTGGAGGGTTAAGTGCAACATTATCAATGCCTTGAAAAAATTCGACTATGATACCGTCCGGGCACTGGTCATTCCATTCGTCAGCGACGCCAACCCTCATGTCAGCCGTACCGCAGCGGAGTTTTTTATTGCCAACGGCCAGCCCAAAGACGGCGATTACTACTGGCGCATTACCCGCGATCAGCCCGATTTACCGGCGCTTACGCGTATCGCCCTGTTCCGGGCCTCCAACAAGTTTCTATCCGTAAAAAACGAGCCGGAGTCGAAGTTCTACCTGATCGACCGGCTGAAAGAAACGTTCCAGCAATCCAAAAATCCTTATGAAAAAGCCGCGTGCCTCGGCGCCCTGAGCGAGTTTGGCTGGAACTACCGCTGGATTCACGATCGCGGTTTCAGCGATGCGCACCCCGCCGTAAAAACGGCCGCCGCCGAAGCCCTGCTCGCTATCGCGCAACTGCCGAACTTTTACGCTGTTTTCGGCGAAAATGCCCGGACGGTACGCCGCGATCTTTATTACTACCTGCGGGAAGCCGTGACAAGCGGCGACGTGGGGATGATCGCAACTGCTGCGGAAGGGTTCCGGGTTCCGACGTTGAACTATAAAACGTTCCGCGATACTTCCCGCCTGACGGTGATGAAATCCGCTTTGGAAGGCCTGAAACTGCCGCGCGATGTGGAAGCCTACATGGCGCTGGACAAAACCATTGCCTTTTTTGAGGAGCGCCCGGAACCGGCCAAACCCAAACTAAAAGCAGACCACCCTATCGACTGGGAAAGACTCAAAAAATTTGCACCCAAATCGGAAGTCATCCTCGAAACCTCCAAAGGAACTGTCGTCCTGGAAATGTACCCGCTGTGGGCCCCCGGCTCTGTGGTCAATTTCCTGCAACTGGCGGAATCGGGTTTTTTCAACGGCAAGAGTTTTCACCGGGTGGTTCCGAATTTTGTCATTCAGGGCGGCTGCCCGCGCGGCGATGGCTACGGTGCGCTCGACTACGCTATCCGGACGGAGATCGGGCTGGTCTGGTACGACAGTGAAGGTTATCTGGGTATGGCTTCTGCCGGACCGGATACCGAGGGCACCCAGTTTTTTATCACCCATTCCGCTACGCCGCATCTCGGCGGGCGATATACCATATTCGGCAAGGTAAAATCGGGCATGGACGTGGTGAACCGGATACAGCCGGGTGATACGATAACCGGGGTGTCGGTCAAGATCTGACCTGCCCGCCTGTTTATTTCAACTGCCAGGTAATGCCGTTACGCCATGCGTAGGTGCCTTCGGGCGCTCCCTCCGGCAGGTTCTTGTCCAGACTGTACGTGAAGTCGACAGTCAGGGCGATTTTTTTTGTCAACCCGACTTTCAATATCCAGTCGGTGCTCAGCCGGTAATTCCGGATATAGCCCCAGACCGGTTGCCAGTACGTGGTGCCGATCAGCGATGTCTGCCGGTTGGCGCGCAGTGTTACGGAGATGTAGTTGCTGGAGCGGTTCCAGTAACTATCCCGGTTCGGCTCGGCAAAATTGTTGTGTTCCCACAGCCACGATGTCCCCGCATACACCCGCTGGCGGCCGTCGGCCGATTTGAACAGGCGCAAGCGCGGACCGGTGCCGAACAGCCTGCGTTGCGAAAGCAATTGCAGCGGGCTCGTCTGGATTTGCGCATATGCTTCCCAGGTCAGGATTTTGCTCAGGTGGTAATTGTAGCGCAGGTGTGCAAAGGCCTGGTTGGAGAAGTCGTTGCCTCCGGCGCGCAGCAGGTTGACGTTGAGCAGGAGTAAAACCAGGTGGTCGGGCGTTTTGTACTGGACGCGTGCCTCGCCCAGCAGTTGCAGGCTTTGCTTGCTCACCCGCACCAGCGAGGCGCCGCCGCGCAGGTGTCCGTACCAGCGGGTCGAGTCGTCGGTGCCGGTGATGCGCTGTTCTTCAATATTGACGATTTGAGCGTTCAGTTGGGTGACAACTGACAGCAGGACGCCGATCAGGTATGGTACAAGTGTTTTCATCCAGGATTAGTTGCCGGGCGCCGGCCCGATGGTGTTTTCATCATAACCGATCTTTTTCAAGGCCCGCCCCGTGTTTGCCGGGGTCTCCAGGTGGTTGAAAAAGAGTTCGTATTTGCCATTGATGGCCATATTGCTGTTGATCAGGTAGTTTTCGGCGACCTTGTTGAGTCGCGGACCGAATTCGGTGAACCAGTTGTTCAGATCGGGATATTTGTCCAGGTAAACCCGGCCGGTAATGTCCACTTCTTCCAGCAGCCGTTGGCGGATGATCGGTTTTTCAAGAAAGGCTTTCCACGTGTCATCCGACCAGTAGTTGTTGCCAACCGCCATGGCGCAATCGAGAAAAACGTTGTGGTAAACGGTATTGCCGTGCCCGCCGTGGATGAATACGGCGCCAAACAGTTCCTTGTCGCCGGTGCTGCCGCTTCGTTCGAAAAAGTTGCCGCTCACCGTTGTGGCACAGATGCCGTCGTCCAGAAATACGGCGCCGACCTGCGATTCGCCGTCAACAGGCACAATATCCCTGAAATGATTGGACCGGATGATGTTTCCCCTGGAAGCAGGGTCGCGCCCCATATAGATGGCGCCCATATCGTCCGCATAAGTACAGATCCGCTCGAACAGGTTGTGCTCGATCACATGGTCATTGCCCCGCAGGCTGATTGCCATGTGCCGAAGGTCGGAAAAACGGCAGTGGTCCACCTGTATGCCGACGCCGAATAATTTAAGGGCAGCGGCATAACTGTGGTTGCGCCGGTCGACGCCGGAGAACTCGCAATGGCTGACCGTGTTCATGGATGGCTCAAGCGACCTGCGGTCGCCGCCGGTAAGAATGATGCCCCCCGTTCCGGTATCGGCAATCCGGCAATTTTGGATTGAAATATGGTGGAAGTCGAGCGATGCCCATTCGTCGAGCAGGGGAGATCCGTCGAGGCTAAATCCGTGTTTGTTGTGCTGAAGCCGTTGGCCCGCGCTGATCGCCACCGTGCCCAGGTTGGTGAATTCGCAACCACGAATCCCGATATGATGAGCATTTTCGAGATAAATACCCATGCCGCGCGATGTGGAAAAGCAGATGTTTTCAATATTGACATGTGCCGTTTCCTTCAATTGCACCAGGGGGTCTTCCAGCATGGATATTTCCACCCTGGCCTGCAAAAAACTGTCGGGCGGGTACAGGTAGAGTTTGCCCGAGGTTCGGTCGAGGTACCACTCTCCCGGCAGGTCAATCTCTTCCGGTACATTATACACGTAATAGTTGCGCAGCGAAAGTCCGGCCACATCGCTCCATTTGCTCGTGTCGACGTACATGCTCGATACCACGCCGTACAGGTGCGGTTGCGCCGTACGGATGGTTTTTTTTGTGGTGTCGATATGGTCCACACGGAGGTGATCGTCGTTGTAGCCGAATGAAAACCTGCCGTGGAGCCAGATGTCCTTTGCCTGAAGCCAGCGCTGCGGCCGGTCGTATTCGTAACCGAATTCCGCCCCGCGATCCGAAAAATCGCCCGACCTGGGCACGGAACCGGGGTCGTACACCTTGCCGATTTTCAAGGCCCCTTCGTTCGGGTACCGGGCCAGGGTTTGCCGCTCGCCGTTGATGAACAATTCGAGGGGAGCGGGTTCCGGTATTTTGCCAAAACCGTGTTGCTGCATGACGCCGAAGTCGGTAATGCCCGCCTTGAGCAGGTCGATCTGCAGCACCTTGTCCCGTACTTCGGGAAGCAGCCGTTTCAACATGTCGGCATCCTCGACAGGCCTGAAATCTGCGGTTTGAAGGACTGTTCCGCCGGTAAAAACCACTTTTTCACCATTATACGCCCGATAGGTGACGGGAAACTGCGCTGTTCCGCTGTCGGCCGCGTTCAGTTCGAACGGCGCCGGCATGACATAGGCGCCTTCGCGAAATACGACGGTATAGCGCTGTTCAGGCGACTTTGTCCGCGCCTTTCGGATGGCATCGCGGGCCTGTTGGGCCGTGGCGAAAGGCCGCCCGGCGGTACCGGGATTGCGGGCTTTTCCACCGGGGGCGACGTAATACACGACGGCATTGCCCTGTGCCAGGATCTGGAACGGTATCAGCAGCAGCCAAACGAAAGCCCATTGGATCCTGCTCATAGGTTGGTTATTTTTTTTGTCCGGCCCTGCGCATCAGTTCTTCCCTCGGCAGGGCGATCATTTTACCTACCGGCCGGCCATCGCGGTAGGTGACGACCTTGAGTGTCACCGGCCCTTCCGGTATTTCCAGTGGCTGGGTATAACGTGGCGTGTAGGCATCGGGCAGCGTCTCGTTGAGGGTATAATAGACGTCGAGACCATCGATCTCTGTCGTCACCGTGGCGATAAGTTTGCCCTCTTCCAGCGATGCCGTCACGATGGCGTCGAAGGCGCTACGGGCATAATTCCGACCCGCAAAATCGGCGCGTTCCATGTGTTTTTCCATGCGGCTGATAAAGGCCGGCCAGTTTTTCGAGTCTTTGGGGCTCCAGTAAATATCGGCAGTGGCCCAGGCCCTCGGAAAACTCATGTATTCTGCCTGCCGGATGGTCGGCACCTTCTCGGTCCAGAGGTTGGCCTGGCCGCCGAGGATATACTTTGGGTCGATGCCTTCCGGTACCGGCTCGAAGGAATATGTTTTCTGAAGCCGCACCCGTTTATAGGAGGTTTGATCGGGCTCCACGATCGGGTCGCCCTGCAGCAGGTCGATGTACACATAATCGTTGGGCGACATCACGACGTTATGGCCAAGTTTGGCCGCTTCGATGCCGCCTTCGAGTCCGCGCCAGCTCATCACCGATGCCTCCGGGGCCAGCCCGCCTTCCAGGATTTCGTCCCAGCCGATCATTTTTTTGCCGTTGGCTTGCAGTATTTTTTCCACACGTTTCAGGAAATAGCTCTGGAGTTCGTGGCTGCTTTTCAGCCCTTCTTTCTCCATCAGCGCCTGGCAACCCGCGTCTTTTTCCCAGTAGCCGTGGTAACATTCGTCGCCGCCCACATGGATGTAGGGGTTGGGAAACAAGGCGGCAATTTCACTAAAAACCTTGCCGAGGAAGGTGTACACCCCTTCGTCGGACGGGTTAAGCGAATTGTCTACCAGCATTTTGAAGGTGCCGTCGTCGTACCATTCGGCAAACGTGCTGCCGGGGTTGACCCGTATGCTGGTGTCTTTGGTGCAACAAAGTTCGGGATAGGAGGCGATGGCAGCCATGCTGTGCCCCGGCACATCTACTTCGGGGAGAATGGTCATATAGCGTTCGGCGGCATAGGCCACGATTTCGCGAATATCATCCTGGGTGTAGAACCCGCAATCCGTAGCGGGCTCGTTGATGCCAGGCGCCTCAAACTGGCCCCACTTGCCATAGCGTTGCACCCGGCAGGCGCCGGTCTGGGTCAGTTTGGGCAGCGATTTGATCTCGACGCGCCACCCGTTGTCGTCGGTAAGGTGCCAGTGTAAAACATTGTATTTGTACTGCGCCATTTCGTCGATGTAGCGCTTTACATCTGCTTTGGAGAAAAAATGCCGGCTCACGTCGAGCATCACCCCGCGCCAGCCAAAACGCGGGTAGTCGGTAATACGGACGGCAGCGGCGCTCCAGGTATTCTTTTTGACCGGGGTTTTGCTTTCGATGGCTGCAGGGAACAGTTGCAACAGCGACTGCATACCATAGAACAGGCCGGCGGGTTCGTTGGCGCTGATCTTCACGCCTTGCGGCGTTACGTCGAGGACATAACCTTCCTTGCCAAGCGTGCTGTTCGCCTGTGCATTCAGACTGAGTTGAATCTGACCCCGTCGCTGTGTTTTCAGCCGGTAGCCCGTCGCGGTGTTCAGCCTGGCAGCCAGCATATCGGCGACGGGTTTGGCAGCGTCCTGGCTATACCCGACGGCGGTTTGGCTGCTCAGGGCAAATTTCCCCTTGAGCGGCTGGATGGATACCGGTTGCGGGATGATAGCGACGTTTTGGGCGGTAATAATGGTGTTGGTAAAAACGAGGATGAAGAGGAGGGCAGAAAGGCGCATATGAGTCTTTTTGATCGAAAAACAGGGTGGCCAAGATCGGGAAAAATTGTGTTTGTGGCGTGTTTTCCGAAAAAATGCACCGATTTCGTTCACCACTGGTAGGCTATGCCGGCTGTGAGGAGCAAGGACACTTCACGACCGCTGTAAAAGGCACCCGAAGCGGCGCCGAGCAAACACCAGTGCTGCCAGAACGGGAGTTCCGCCTGAAGCAACAGCGGTATGCCGGCCGAGTTTTCGTCATCATAAATATATTGCACAGAACTAAAGTTCGGCTGGTTTTGAAAGCCGTAGTCTACCTTCAAAAAGGTGCGGTAATCATGTTCCCGGAACATCAACGACAGTCCCGTGCCTGCCCAAAGTGACACTTTTCGGTTGGGGAGCAGATCATACCAGACGGTAAAATCGAAGCGCGTAGCACTCAACAAGTGTTCGCTGGACAGGTCGACCTGTATTTCACTGTCCGGGATACCGGGACTTTGCAGGTATTCCCCTTCGTTGATGATATCTTTTGCACCCAAATGATAAATACCTGCTCCCAGCCGGATTCGCGGAGCGCAGGTATAGCGATAGGTCAACCCGAGGGCGCCGACATTTGAAAAGCCCGGCACCCTGCTCTCGCCGTGACTGAAAATGCTGCCGTTCTGCGACACATCCAGTCTGGTTGTGGCGCCGTGAATTGCATAAAGGCCGGCGCCCGCCTCGAGAGATATTTGGTGTTGGGCCAATGCGATTGAGGCGTTGGCAGAAGTCAGGAAAAGGGCAAGTAATGTGTACAGGTGTGGCCGCATAGGTACATTTTTGACTCAAAAAAAGCGAACAAAACGCTTGCATCAAAACGGGATCATGCGATTTATGACAACATTAATCGGGATGTTAAGGAGGGGTGAAGGCAAGCGGCGGTACAGCCCGGTTATCCAGACTTCGGTTGGTGTTTTTTTCTGAAAAGCAAGAGCAGATCGAGGCAGACAACCCATCGTCATTTGTTTCGGTTGCCAAAATTTTCAACCTTTGTCCAAAATTATTCTTCATGTCCGTATCAGACAAACTCAAAGCCATGCGCGAAACAAAAGCCGCCGAAAACCTGGCCGCCGGCCAGGCCTTTTTAACCGAAAACGCCAAACGCTCCGGCGTCGTCAGCCTTGAAAGCGGGCTGCAATACGAGATCATCACCGAAGGCAGCGGCGCCAAGCCCGGCCCGACCAGCAATGTCACCTGCCACTACCACGGCACCCTGATCGACGGGCGTGTGTTCGACAGTTCCGTACAACGCGGCCGCCCGGCCACCTTTCCGCTCAACCGCGTCATCAGCGGCTGGACGGAAGCGCTGCAACTCATGGCCACGGGCAGCAAGTGGCGGCTGTACCTGCCCCCGCACCTGGCCTACGGCGATCAGCATGTAAGCGCCGAGATCGGTCCGAACAGTACCCTGATTTTTGAAGTGGAGTTGTTGGGGGTGGGGTGAGTATGGAGTTTTAAGGTTTTGTTAAGATTGCTTCCAGCAAGGTTACTTTCTCCAGGTGCCTGCACAAATGAGGAAAACTATCTTCATCAAAATTCTTATTCCATGTATAAGCATCTTTTTCTCATTTCCCTTTTGACCCTTGCCGCCGCCGTCGTTCAGGCCCGATCCTCTACCATCACTGCTACACCGGTAGATATCGCGCAAAGGACTTATGCAGGCGCCGAACAAAACTTTAGCGCCGTTGGCACAAATAACTACGACAAAGAATACCATGGTTGTGAATGCCATAAGTGCCAAAAAGGTAAAAAAGGCAAAAAAGGCAAAGGGCACCACAGCAAACATTCCTGCTCCTGTCACCATGGCTGTAAAAACAACAACGGACACAACCGGAACGACGACCGCTGCCGCCACGGCAGAAATGACCGCGACGACAATGACTGCCGCTATTCAAATCGCAGGAGACAAGACGACACAAACAGGCGTTACGAAGAAAATAGCCGCGGCCAAAGTCAAGGCAGCCGGGGAAATAGCCGGGCAGGTCAGCACACCTCGAAAGCCAAAGTCAAAACCCGGCCGGTGTCCGCGTCAAATCCGACTTCTTCGCCATCAAGGGTGCAAAAAAGGAAGGCACCTGCCCCTTTTAGCAAGAGAAGTTAATGTTGTTCGCCCTGCCGGTGTCTTTTGACCGAGATCAATCATCTCTGGTGACGGGAAGAACCCGGGACATTTGGATTTACTGACTTTTGACGGGTCGGAAGGCAGCGCCAGGCTGGGTCGCTAATTCTATACAAGGCATTGAAAATTAATTAATTTTCAATGCCTTGGTTGTTTTATTGTATTTGTTTTTGGGGTTACTTTCCAATACAAAACTTCCCAAATATATTCCCCAGCAAATCCTCCACCCCTATTTCCCCCGTGATCTCGCCCAGAAAATTCAGCGACCGCCGGATGTCCATGGCCACAAAATCGCCGGTGATGCCGGTGTCCAGACTGGTCAGGACATCGGCCAGCGCTTCGTCGGCACGGCGCAGGGCGTCGTAGTGGCGGGCGTTGGTGACGATGGTGTCGTCCACGTTGATGTCGCCGCCGGCGACGGTTTCGAAGAGTTTTTCTTTCAGGTAGGGGATGTTTTGCTGGTGTTTTGCCGAAATGGGGACGATTTGCTCCGGCGAAAGAAAGCCGGCGAAGGCCGAGAGGTCGGCGGGCGGATCGCCCAGCAGGTAGGGATGGATGCCGGGCTGCACGGGATCGGTCAGCCAGCCGGCCTGGAAAAGCGGGTTTCGGTCCATTTTATTGCAAATGACGAGCAGTTTTACGCCCTCCGCATCCAGACTGCGCAGGTCGGCAAACAACTCGGCAAGCGTCATGCCGCCGGTCACATCCCAGACATAACACAACACCGACGCCTCGCGCACCTTCTCCATCGTGCGCTGCACACCGAGGACTTCGATCTGGTCCTGCGCTTCCCGGATACCTGCCGTGTCGATGAGCCGAAACTGCACCCCCCTGATATTCAACACTTCTTCAATGGTGTCGCGGGTCGTGCCGGCGATCTCGGACACAATGGCGCGCTCTTCGTTGAGCAGGGCGTTGAGCAGGGTGCTTTTACCCGCGTTGGGCCGTCCGGCAATGACCGTGGCTACGCCTGTTCTCAGGGCATTGCCCAGGACGAACGAATGGAGCAACTGCCCGATGTAGCGGCGTATTTTTTGTACCAGCGTCTTGAGTTGGGTTCGATCTGCGAACTCAACGTCCTCTTCCGAAAAATCGAGTTCGAGTTCCACCAGGCTGGCGAAATGGATGAGCTCTTCGCGCAGGTGCGCGATCTCGTTTTTAAAACCGCCGCGCAACTGCTTTAACGCCACACCGTGCGCCGCTTCACTCTGCGACGCGATCAGGTCGGCAACGGCTTCGGCCTGACTGAGGTCCATCTTGCCGTTGAGAAATGCCCGCAGGGTAAACTCGCCCGGCTCGGCCAGCCGCGCGCCACGGCGCAGCAGCAATTGCAATACCTCCTGCTGGATATACGCCGAACCGTGTACGGATATTTCCACCAGTTCTTCTCCAGTGTAGGATTTCGGGGCGCGGAACAGGGTGACCAGCACCTCGTCGAGGGCATTCCCCTGTTCGTCTTCAATGCGCCCGAAATGGGCGGTATGCGAGGGCTGGTTTTCCAGCCGTTTGCCCTTGAACACTGCGTCGGCAATGATCAGCGCGCGCGGACCGGACAGGCGCAGCACAGCGATCGCGCCGACGCCCGGTGGTGTGGCAAGTGCAGCAATAGTATCGGAGAGATCGGGAAGGGACATGGGCAGTAGCAGTAGAAAGTGGGGAGCAAAATTCGGCTTTTCAGGCAATATTAACCCTTTGTAAGGTCGATATGGTGTTGAGGTGTTCAATATCGAATCCGGATCAGGAAGTGCCGTAACCTCCGGATGGTTGTTAATGATTGGTTTTCAGGAAATTAGTGGTGGCACATGGATAAGACTTGCCGGTTTTCTGCAGAAAACCGGCAAGTCTTATCCATGT
>CALMBD010000012.1 GCA_937861115.1 uncultured Bacteroidota bacterium
GGCCTCGTATATGAAGTTCACAGGCTACGACGAAGGCTTATCCGGATGAACACAGGCAAAATGCCAGCCATGATGCCGCGGCCTGCAGGTTCAACAATCTTCTTCTTTTATCAAAAAAAGCAACTATGTCTACCATTTTCAAACATGCCTTGTGCCGTCTGCCGGTCATGCTCGCGTTGTTTTTCGGTGTATGCAGTGCGTCTTTGTACGCTTCCAGCCACCGGGAGGCGCCGCTGATCGCCAACGACCCCCTGGCCGACAACACGGACCTCTATGCATTCCGCAGTCCCGACGACCCCAACACCATCACCATCATTGCCAATTACATCCCGGCGGAACTGCCCTATGGCGGACCGAACTACAATACGTTCGGAGAGAACATCCGCTATGAAATTCATATTGACAACGATGCCACCAAGCCGGGCGACGAGATCGTCTACCGCTTCACGTTTAAAAGGGTGAACGAAGACCCCACCACCTTCTTTAACATTCGCCTGGGCAAACAAAACCTGAAAACGACGTACACCCTCGAACGCAGTATCGACGGCGGAGCGACGTTCCAGACCGTGCTGCAAAACGGTATCGTGCCGCCGCCCAACATCGGTCCGCGCTCGATCGAATCCGGCGCAGGCCTCAATACCTCCTATGAAAGCCTGATCGCCTCCTCCATCATGATGAGCACAACCGGCGAGCGGGTGTTCTGCGGTCCTGCCGACGATCCCTTCTTTGTCGACCTGGGCGGCATTTTCGACCTCGGCGATGCGCCGCGTCAAAACGGCGATTCCCGCGACGGGCTCGGCAGATACAACGTACATACGATTGCCATTCAGGTGCCTATATCCACCCTGCGCAAGGCGGGCGCGCCCGCTACGCCGACCAGCATCCTCGACTCGGACTATGTGATCGGCGTTTGGGCTTCGGCAAGCCGCCAGATGATGCGCACGCTGCAGAGCGACGGCAGCGCCCCCGTGGATGCCGGAGCCTGGGTACAGGTTTCGCGCCTTGGCATGCCGCTCACCAACGAAGCGGTTATCCCGATTGGCGACAAGGATTTCTGGAACCGCCTGACGCCTTACGACGAGTTGAGCGACAACACCCTCGACGGCTATTTCTACAACCCCGAACTGGCGCTTTATATGGACGATGACCTCTTTGGTAGTGCCGTGCCTGCTTTCGCTGCCCTGCGCATCCAGCGCAACGCGCTGCAGGCTTTTGATTTCGGCAACGGACAAGATGGCCTGTACGCCCTGAAGGGCAGCCCGGCAGTAGCCGGCACGGCCCTGGACGATGCCGTTTTCGGTACGCTGCTCCTGCCCGGACCCGGCAAGCCGCGCTCCGTCGACCTCTGGCCTATTTTCCACACCGGTGTACCCAATTTCCCGCCATACCAACTGGCAACGGGTAAAAACGGCAACCCGCTGGCGGCAGGCAAACCCTTCATCAACAATTTCCTGCCCAATGGCGGCGATATGCTGCGCCTGAACATGGCTGTGCCGGCAACGGACCGCCAGGACCCCAATTTCAGTCCCCTGGGCATCATTCAGGCCGCTGTACTCGGGCTGACCGACCCGGCGTACAACTCCGGCACTTCGGTGCAGTTTATCCCCAACATGGACGGCTTTCCCAATGGCCGCCGGCTGGAGGATGATGTCACCGTAATCGAACTTCAGGCAGTAGCCGGCGCAGCGCTCGCGGCCATCGGTCTGTGGTACGACGACTACACCGTCGGAAGTCCGAACCCCGTAACGCAAGACCTGATCGATGTACTGACCTATCGCACGGGCGTCGATCGGAATGACAAACCTTTCAAAACATCTTTCCCGTATGTGGCATCGCCCTGGAGCGGGTCGGAAGTGGGCAATTAATGCCTGCACAGGATATGTAAAACAACCATCTAAAAAGTTTGACAATGACACGCAACCATATCGCTAAATACCTGCTGGCCAGCGCATTTGCAGCGCTGACAGCGACGGCGGCGCTCGCCTCCAGCCACCGCGAGGCGCCGATGATCGCCGACGACCCCCTGGCCGACAACGTAGACCTCTACGCATTCCGAAGCCCTGATGCATCGAATACCATCACGATTATCGCCACTTATGTGCCCTTGCAATTGCCGCAGGGTGGCCCCAATTATTACTCTTTCGGCGAGAATATCCGCTACGAGATACACATCGACAACGACGCCACCAAACCGGGCGACGAGATAGTGTACCGCTTTACGTTTAACCGGACGAATGAAGACCCCTCTACCTTTTTCAATATCCGGCTGGGCAAGCAGAACCTCAAAACAACCTACACGCTCGAGCGCAGCATCGACGGCGGGGCGAGTTTTCAGGTGATCGTGCAAAACGGCATCGTGCCGCCGCCGAATATCGGCCCTCGGTCGATCGAATCGGGCGCCGGACTGGGCACTACCTACGCCAATCTGATGAATAACGCCATCACCACCACCACCAGCGGCGAAAAAGTATTCTGCGGCACCACCGATGATCCGTTTTTTGTCGACCTCGGCGGTATCTTCGACCTGGGCGACGCGCCCCGGCAGAACGGCACGCCCCGCGACGGACTGGCCTGCTTCAACGTCAGCGCCATTGCTATCCAGGTGCCCATCGCCACCCTGCTGAAAACAGGCGCGCCGGCTACGCCGACGACAATCCTCGACCCGGATTACGTGATCGGCGTGTGGGCCTCGGCCAGCCGCCAGCAGATCCGGACCCTGTCGGCGAACGCCAACCCGGTATATTCGGGTCCCTGGGTGCAGGTATCGCGCCTCGGCATGCCCCTCACCAACGAGGCGGTTATTCCGGTCGGACAAAAAGACTACTGGAACGCCCTGACGCCATACGACGAATTGAGCGACAATACCCTCGACGGCTATTTCTACAACCCCGAACTGGCGCTTTATATGGATGATGATCTTTTTGGAGGCGCTGTTCCGGCGTTTTCGCCGCTGCGCATCCAGCGCAACGCGCTCCAGGCTTTCGATTTCGGCAACGGAAAAGACGGACTGTACGCCCTGAAGGGTAGCCCGGCAGTTGCAGGTACGGCGCTCGATGATGCCGTTTTCGGCACGCTGCTCCTGCCCGGACCCGGACAGCCGCGCTCGGTCGACCTATGGCCCATATTCCACACCGGTGTGCCCAACTTCCCGCCGTACCAACTGGCGACGGGCAAAAACGGCAACCCGCTGGCGGCAGGCAAGCCTTTTATCAACAACTTCCTGCCCAATGGCGGCGATATGCTGCGCCTGAACATGGCCGTGCCGGCGACGGGCAGACAGGACCCCGCCTTCAGCCCGCTGGGTATCGTGCAGGCAGCCGTACTCGGACTGACCGACCCGGCTTACAATCAAAGCACCGCTATTCAGTTTATCCCGAATATGGACGGATTTCCCAACGGTCGCCGACTGGAAGACGACGTTACCCGCATTGAGTTGCAAGCGGTTGGCGGCGTGGCTTTGGCCGCTATCGGACTGTGGTACGACGATTACACAGCCGGCAGCCCCAACCCGGTTACCCAGGACCTGCTCGATGTGCTGACCTTTACAACAGGTGTGGAAAGCAACGACGTGGCCTTTACGGCATCATTCCCGTATCTCGCCATGCCGCAAAGCGGTACGGGCGCCTGTGGCGGTTCGATCGTCACGGCTACCAGCGAAGTATTTCAGGGAGGTAACGGTATAGGCCTGAGCCAGAAACCGGTATTGATGAAAAATTACCCCAACCCGTTCTCTACCCAAACCACTTTCGAGTTCAAGGTTAACCTGCCTACCAATATATCCGTTCGGATATTCGATATGCAGGGCAAATACGTGGCGACGGCGTACAACGGTTTCCAGCAGGCGGGTACCTTTACCTATACCTGGAATACGGGCGACCTGCGTCCGGGATTTTACATCGCCAATCTGTACGATGGCAACGGCAGTCTGCTCCAGAGTGGCAAGTTGGTTAAACCCGAATAAATCAGGGTATAAAGGGCGGTTTTGACCTGATTATCAATTACTTAGACCTATAAGGTTTTCAAAACCTTATAGGTCTTTTTAGTATTGACAGATGTAGATTTTTACCGGACGACTACATGCCCACCCGGTCAATGCCCGGCATACCGTTCTATTCGTTTTTTGTCAGATGTTTTCCGAAAAAAGGGACATCCAAATTGCCGCACCTTGTAACCCGGAATGGTATTCCGGGTCCGGAATACCATTCCCATGCGCGGAATACCATTCCGCGATACAAAGTGCGGCACCCCGAAAAGCAATCGAAGGCGACAGCAGTCGATCAGTTGGAAACCTTGCCCCCTTCCTGCCGGACCTTCACCCGGTCAAGCCGGTATTCGTTTCTCAGAAAAAACAGATCCGTACCGTCGAAGCGTACCTCCTTGCTCACCACGATATGCTCCGGGTCGGCGTCGAAGGTGATGCGGAAAAGGCAGGGTTTGTTGTCGTTGCCGTCCCGACCGTTTTTGGTCATGACAAAACGGAAGGTCCCTTTGCCGGTGTCGAAGTTTTTTTCAAGGACGGCCCATTGTCCCGATGCGCGCACGACAGCGCCGTCGAAGCGGAAATCATACTGCTGGTTGTACGTTTTTCCCCATTCATTCAGGATAAAGTCCAGTACGAGTCTGTTTTTGGCCAGGTGGCAGTTGGCTACCAGCGGCATCGATACGTTTTTGTCGCTGGTATAGTCGCGGTACATCAGTTCGCCGGAATAGACGCCGGCGAGGGTTTTCATTTCTTCAGCCTGGATGGCGTTGGTATCCTGCCCGGAAAGCAGCGCAGGAAACAGAAGCAGGGTGCATACGAGTGTTTGAAAGTTGAACATTGCCAAAATTTTTTTGTGAACGTTTCGGCAAATGTGGCCTACACCGGCGCCGGTACCCGGCTCAAATCATGCAGGGGGTGGCTCAGATTATTGATTTGAGACCTGTTTGTCTTTTTGAGCCTTCAAAAAATCGGAAGGCGAACAGCCTGCGTGTTTTGAAAAGGCCCGGTTGAACGTAGCCTTGCTGTTGAATCCACATTCATAGGCGATACCCAGAATGGACAAGTGTGCATTTTTCGGGTCGACCACCATTTGTTTGACGGCTTCCACCCGATAGGCATTCACAAATTCATTGAAATTTTGCCCAAACCCGGTGTTGATGGCGCGCGACAGGAGGCCGGGCGACAGGTGCAGGTGTGCCGCCAGTTCCGAGAGCGTGAGTTCCGGTTGCAGGTAAGGCTTGTCGTGTTGCATGTGCGCCGACAGCGTTTTTTGCAAGGCCAGCAGGGATTCCGATTCATTCCGGGCCATCTGATGTTCGTCGGAGGGGTTTTGCTCGGGTTCAAATTGCAGGGGAACGATGTGTTGCGGCAATGCCCCGTAACCGGCAATACTCAGGTAGTAGATCACCACGCCCAGAAGAAGGTAACTGTACCAGTCCTGGATATAGGACAGCGTGCGGCCGGTAATGAATTCAAAAAGATCAAAAAGCAGCCAGGCCAGCAGCACGATGGCTACGGCAGTCAGAAAATACCGCAGCCACAGGAACTGCTTGTTGCCGGTTTCGGAGAAATTGGCGTTCAGGTACTGGCGGTAGCGCCGGTAGGTTCTTTGGGTCAGGATAAAATAACCGCCGAGCGATACGTAGGCGAGCACCTGAAGGATGGTCCTCCCGGGCTCGGGCGGCCAATCGGCCAGCCGGCCTTTTGTGCCGAAATGATCGGGATACGGCGCTCCGTTGATCCCGTGGGCGACAACCACATCGGCGAAAAAAATGACGGCCTGCAACAACAGCATGGCTGCTGCCGGGACAAAGTGCAGATAGTCTGCCCTGCGGAGACGGAAATCCCGGTTTGTCAGGCTGCGGAAATAAAAATATATCAACGGGCCAATGGCGAACCAATGGGAAAAGGGGAAGTAGAACATGAAGGTGGAATACGCGTCGTGCGAATCGTACCACCCTGCAAACCCCAGCATCCAGGTCGATATTCTAAGGGTAAAAACCAGCAGCAGCAAGGCCAGCAAGCGGTCGGCCAGACTGCCTTCCCGCATGCTCCTGAGCCACAGGATCGCGGCAAACACGATGCCCTGGATAAATGCCGGTAGCAGCAGGGCACTGTATATATTGAAGTCGAAAGGCATTTGTCTTTTGTTCGGTCAGGGCAAATATGGGTCAATCCGGACAATGGCGCCGTGAAAAGAATGGATAAAACTTTCCGGGTATACCCAACTACTCCGTGGCCGGGTGCGTGTATGGTGTATCACATGATTTTAAACACAAAAACGACACGCACCAATGAAGCATCTTAAAGTTTATTTGCTCGCTACACTCCTTCTGAGCACCCTCTGGTTTGCCTGCCGCGACCAGGACCCGCTGGGCAGCCTCACCCCTGAGGTCAACGTGGTATTTGCCGGAAGGATACTTGATGAAGACAACCAACCCGTCGAAGGCGCCCGGGTTCAGGCCGGCGCTCAAATTGCGCTGACCGACGCCAATGGCGTGTTCAGGCTCGGAAAAGAGCGCCTGCCGGCCAACGATGCCAAAATTACCGTATCCAGGATCGGGTATTTCAACTTCTCCCGGGCCTATTTTGCCAAAAACGGCGCAACACTGAACGTAACGATCCAGTTGCTCCGAAAGGAACTCGTAGGCTCGTTTGCCGCTAATGCCGGCGGTACGGTACAAGTGCCCGGCGGCGTCACCCTGGTATTTCCCGCAGGGGCGGTCAGCGGCGCCGGCGCCGTAAATGTATTTGCACGGTACATAGATCCCGCCTCCCCCGACCTGTCGATGCATATGCCCGGCGACCTGCGCGGTATCAGTGCGGGCGGAGCGGAGCAGACGCTGGCTACGTTTGGTATGCTGGCTGTGGAACTGAATAATTCGGCCGGTCAGGAGGTCCAGATTGCCGACGGGCAGGAAGTAGAGATCAGCATGCCGATTGCGGCCGGGCAATTGTCGGTTGCGCCCGCCGAAATACCGCTCTGGCATTATGATCTGGTCAAAGCCCGCTGGATTGAAGAAGGCAAAGCGCAAAAAACCGGAAACCAGTACGTCGGTAAAGTCAAACACTTCTCGTTCTGGAACTGCGACGCAGGTTTTCCGATCATACAACTTCAGGGCAATGTTTTTATAGAAGATATTAACCACCCGGCGATAAACGCAACGGTAAAACTCACCATTTTGTCGACCGGATGGAGCGGTTATAGCTGGGTGTCCGATGAGGGCTGGTTCGGCGGAGGTGTGCCGCTCAACGAAGCAATGCTGATGGAGGTGAGAATGCCTACAGCCTGCGGCCTGGAAGTGTTTTATTCACAAACGATCGGTCCGTTTACCGGCGACGTGACATTGCCCGACGTAATCATCAGCAACGCCACACAGCAGTTGGTAACTGTAACCGGCCGGGTGGTCGACTGCAACAATAGCCCGGTGGCCAACAGTTATGCAAAAATACAGGTGGGCGACTGGGCTCAGATTGTGTTTGCAGACCAGGGCGGCGAGTTTTCCATTCCGTTTCAGAATTGCATCGGCATTACCGATGATGTCCTGTTGACCTGCTACGATGTGGTCAACCTGAATTCGAGCCAGGCCCAGGTCGTCCCGCTGGGCAACAACGCCGTCGATCTCGGCGACATACCGGCATGCCAGGCGCTCGGTTTCTACATACAATATACGCTGGATGGACAGACGTTCCTGTCCGGCGATCCTTCAGGGGTATATTTGCCTCCATCGACGTACCTGTCAAGCCAGGATAGTTTCCAAAATAATACTGGAATTTACCTGGTATTTGAGAACAACGCGCAGACAGGCACATTCCCCCTTCAATCGATTTTTGTAAACGGTCTGGAAACAGGTGGTGCACCGCTGGCGGGTGTTACGACCAATGTTACGGCATACGGTAATGTAGGCGAGCCGATTATCGGCAACTTCAACGGCAACTTCCAGACAAGCAATGGCAACAACCACACCATTAGTGGCTTGTACCGGGTGCTCCGAAGTCAGTAAGGTTCATGTTTTTCACCGGTTATATTTCGACACGGACCACCTGACATGATCCGTCCGGCAGCAGGCCGGGCAGACGTGGAGGTGGTTCCTTCAATGCAACATGGGTCATCCCGGCTATCCGGGAATGACCCATGTCTTTTATCAGAATGCTGAAATGTTCAGCATATACAGCGTGATACGTTGCAAATCAGAGGGCAACGTGTTTGAATCCGGTAGCCGTCAGGTCTTTGTGGAGACCTTTAAGGTACTGATCGACGGTTTCGCCGGCGCCTTTGACATACTTCTGGCTGAGCAGGGTGCTCTCCTGGAAGAATTTGTTGAGGCGGCCGAGGGCGATTTTTTCGAGCATGTCCTCTGCTTTCCCTTCGTTGCGGGCGAGTTCCTTGCCAATCTCGATCTCTTTTTCGATGATCTTCGGATCGACGTCGTCTTTGCCTACGGAAACCGGGTTCATGGCTGCGATTTGCATAGCCAGGTTGCGGCCTGCATCCTCCTGGCCGGCCATATTGAGGGCCACCAGTACGGAGCGTTTGTTGTTGGAGTGATTGTAGGTAAGCACCAGCGCGCCTTCGATACGCTCGTAGCGACCGAGTTCGATTTTTTCGCCGATGATACCGTTTTGCTCACCCACTTTTTCGCGGATGGTCACGGCGCCTTCATAAGGCAGATCGAGCAGTTCTTCCAGCGTAGCGGGGAAGTTCGCCAGGGCGATCTCTCCCATTTTGGTTGTCATTGCAACGAAGTTCTCGTTGCGGGCAACAAAGTCGGTTTCGCAGTTCAGGGCGACGATGACGCCGCGGGTCTGGTCTGCATTGGTGATGGCCACAACTACGCCTTCCTTAGCCTCACGGTCTTCGCGTTTGGCTGCCTTGGCGATGCCTTTTTTGCGAAGCCAGTCCTGGGCGCCTTCATAGTCGCCGTTGGATTCTTCAAGGGCTTTTTTGCAGTCCATCATGCCGGCTCCGGTCATTTCGCGGAGCTTTTGAATATCTGAAGCAGAAACTTTTACCATTGGGTTGAGTATTTGTATTTAGTCGAAATTCAGGAGTCGTGCGTCAGAAGCCTTGACGCACCACACACCACTTTTTACGCGTCGGCGCCTTCTTTTTCTTCGCTCTTCATGGCCTTGCGCTCTTCCAGTCCTTCGCGGATAGCATCAGCCAGGTAGTTGGTGATGAACGAGATGGCCTTGGAAGCGTCGTCGTTGCTCGGAACGGGGAAGTCGACAAGTGTCGGGTCGGAGTTGGTATCCACCATGCCGAAGGTTTTTACGTGCAGTTTGCGCGATTCGGCCAGGGCGAGGTGCTCGTGGTGAATGTCGACAATAAACACAGCCGAGGGCAAACGGTTCAATTGTTCGATACCGCCGAGTTGCTTCGACATTTTGGCATGCTCGCGGCTCAGCGTGAGGCGCTCCTTCTTGGTGATGCTGGTCAGCGTGGTATCGGCGAGGATACGCTCGATGCTTTGCATTTTCTTCACCGATTTGCGGATGGTCATGAAGTTGGTCATCATGCCGCCCAGCCAACGTTCGGTTACGAAAGGCATACCCACGCTTTCTGCGGCTTTCTGCACGATGTCGCGGGCCTGTTTCTTGGTGGCGACAAACATGATTTTTTTGCCGCTTTTGGCCATTGCCTTCATGGCGATGGCAGCGCGCTCCAGACACTCGGCGGTGCGGTTCAGGTCGATGATGTGGATGCCCTTGTGCTCCATGAAAATATAGGGCGTCATCTTCGGGTTCCACTTTTTGCGCAGGTGGCCAAAGTGGCAACCGGCATCGAGCAATTCTTTATAGGTGGGCTTTTGCATTGTTCAAAAGCAATTTTATGTGTGAGAAGTTTGAAGTCCGGCGTTTGCGGTTCGAAACTTTTGAAGCGGGACTTCCCGGACTTCAAACGTCAAACGCCGAACAAAATAGTATTATCGTTTGGAGAACTGGAAGCGCTTGCGTGCTTTGGGTTGACCGTATTTTTTGCGTTCAACGGCGCGGCTGTCGCGCGTGAGGAACTTGCGGGCTTTCAGCGGCTTGCGGAACTCTTCGTTGAGTTTCACCAGCGCGCGGCTCACGCCCATACGCACGGCTTCGGCCTGGCCTTTGTAGCCACCGCCGCGTACGTTTACTTTGAGGTCGTAGATGTTTTCAGCGCCAACGACGGCAAAAGGATCTACTACGTTGTGCTGAACGTGGATTTGGGGGAAGTATTCGCGATAATCTTTGCCGTTTATCGTCACTTTTCCCTCGCCTTTCATCAGATAGACCCGGGCGACGGCTGTTTTGCGGCGCCCTATGGCATTTATCATTTCCATGCTATTTCAGAATTGCAGTTAATAATGATGAATGATAAATGTTGAATGATGAATCATGCGATTCATCATTCAACATTCAGAATGTAATGGGTTCCGGTTTCTGGCCGATGTGCGGGTGCTCCGAACCGGCGTATACAAACAGTTTTTTGATCATGGCGCGACCCAGTTTGGTTTTGGGAAGCATGCCTTTCACCGCGCGCTCGATAATGCGCTCGGGGAATTTGGTCAGCATCTCTTCGGCAATAACCACTTTGAGACCGCCGGGGTGGAGCGAGTAGTCTTTATACTCTTTCTGCGCCCATTTGTGGCCTGTAAAGCGCACTTTGGCGGCGTTGATCACGATGACATAGTCGCCTGTGTCTGCATGCGGGGTGTAAGACGGCTTGTTCTTACCGCGTAATGTGGCGGCAATGTGGGCGCAAAGACGGCCGGTCACCTGGTTCTCGGCGTCGACGATGTACCACTTGCGTTCCGCCTTTTCCGCACTGACGGATTCCGTCCGATAGCTCAGCGTATTCATTTATAAGTGTTGTTGTTAATTTGTTGAACTGATGCGGGTACAGCGACTTCCGGACACTGAAAAAATAAGCGAAAAACCGGTATCCGGCCGGACTGTTTACTACCCTTTTTTCAAAGAGGCCGCAAATGTAGTGCGACGGGATTGTTTGTGCAAGGAATCGCCGAAATTTTTACAGTAAATTTTTGATAACTCATTGAAAATGAGTGAAAATTTTGCCCAAATATTATTTTTTGGACCCTTGTTGACCGCATGAAGCAGTCGCCGTTTATCCGGATGGCGCTATTTGGAGCAGGAAAAGCGGTTAGAACTCCAGGACAAACCGGGCGCCCTCTCCCGGCGTCGAACTCACGCGGATGTCGCCGCCGTGCATCTGCATGATCTGCTTCGAAATGCTCAGTCCGACGCCGGTACCCGTGTCTTTCGTGGTGAAAAAGGGAATGAATATTTCCTCCAGCAGCTCGGGCTGTATGCCGGGGCCGTTGTCTTCCACCTCTATGAAGGGATGGCCCTTGCTGTCGGCGCCCGCGCGCAGCGTGATGCGCGGATGCCGGGAAGGGTCGATGTTGCGCAGTGATTCGCGGGCGTTTTTAACCAGATTAAGCATGATCATTTCCAACTGGGCGGCATCGGCATACAATTCCAGCCCTTCGGGAATGACAAAGGCTTCCGTTTTGATTTTCAGGTCCTTGTGCTCGGCAGATACCAGTGAAACCACCCTGTCGAGCAGTTTTTTGGCGGGGAATTGCTGAAGTTTGGGACTTGGGGTCGAGGTGAAGGACCGGTAGGCTTCCACAAAATTGACCAGCCCGGTGCTGCGGGCAGCCACTACCTCCAGCGCCTCGGCCAGGTCGATGGTGGCAGCATTTTTTTCCAGATCGTACTCGACGATATCCTGTGCGGTTTCCACCAGCGAGACAATGGGCGTCACGGAGTTCATGATCTCGTGGCGCAACACGCGGGTGAGGTTGCGCCAGGCATCGAGCTCCTTGCGCTGGAGTTCGGGGTGTATGTTTTGCAGGGTGAGGAGCCGCACCGCCCGGCCCTGCAGGTTGATGCTGACGCCCTGCACGGACAACTGGCGACCGACCTCGGGTTGATACAACACCTTGCCCCTGGCGTTCAGACCCTGTACGAACTGGACCAGGGCGCTGTGCCGCTCGGGCAGGTCGTTCAGGTGGTGCAGCCGGTACACGCCGAGCAACTGGAAGGCGGCATTATTGGAGATCAGTACGTTCATCTGCGCGTCGAAGGCCAGCAGACCCGTGCTGAGGTGCTGCACTATTGTATTCATAAACAGCAGGTTGGCCTCCTTTTCGGCGCGGGTCTGGCGAAAGGCCTCCAGCACTTCGTTGAACTGGCGGTTGACGTCGGCAAAGGAATCGCCCTTTTCTTTTGCCGATGAGAAGCGGATGGCAAAGTCGGAATACCGCACACTCTCAAAAAAACGGGCGAGGCGGCGGTTGGTATCATTCACATAATAGAACAGGTTGAAAATCAGGATAATAGTGGCGCCCGACAACAAAAGGGTGAGCCAGTACTGGGGGGTATCGCCCGTCGACACCATTACCGCTGCGATGATCAGGGCGACCAGCAGAATAACACGCAGGGCTAAATTGGCGGAGAAAGAGCGTACGAAAAGCATGGCCGGATGTCGTGGGTCTTGAATTGTGAATCGGGGAATCAGTCACTACAGGTTGTATTTTTCGAGTCTCCGGTACAGGGAGGCGCGGGTCAGCCCGAGTTCCTGGGCAGCTTCGGTGATATTGCCGTGGTATTTTTGCAGGGCCTTCATGATCAGTTGCTTTTCCATATCGTCGAGGTTCATGGTCGGGAAATCGCCGCCTTGCTCCTCCATGCCGGGCTGCCGGAAAAAGAAATCCTCGGGTTGCAGTTTTTCTCCTTTCGACATGATCACGGCGCGTTCAACGGCGTGCTGGAGTTCGCGGACGTTGCCGGGCCAGGGGTAGCGGTGCATTTCCTTGAGCAGGGCCGCGCTGAGGCCGCTGACGGGGCGGTTGTATTTCTGGCTGAACTGCTGCAGGAAGCGCGTGGCGAGGGGTTCTATATCGTCGATGCGTTCGCGCAGCGGCGGCAGGTGTATCTCGATGGTGTTGATCCGGTAGAGCAGGTCCTGTCGGAATGTCCGGTTGTTGACCGCTTCGAAGAGGTTCTGATTGGTGGCGGCGATGACGCGCACATTCACCGGCCGCACACGGTTGGAGCCGACACGGGTGATGGTGCGGTTCTGCAAGACGGTCAGGAGTTTGGCCTGCTGCCCCAGCGACAGGTTGCCGATCTCGTCGAGGAAGATGGTGCCGCCGTCGGCGGCTTCGAACCGGCCGGGGCGGTCGTCGCGGGCGTCGGTGAATGCGCCTTTGACATGGCCGAACAGTTCGCTTTCAAACAGGCTTTCGGTCAGCGCGCCGAGGTCGACCTTGACAAAATTTTCCTGTGCGCGTTTCGACTGGGCGTGTATGGCTTGCGCCACGAGGTCCTTTCCGGTACCGTTTTCGCCCAGAAGGAGCACGTTGGCATCCGTTTCGGCAATGCGGTGCACGGTTTCGAATATCTGCTCCATGGCCTGGCTGCGGAACACAATTTCCGGCAGGTCGCGCGTTTCGGCGATATTCCGGCCCACCTGCTTGGATTTGAGCTGGTCGGCTTCATCCTGGCTGCTCCGGAGTTTCAGCGCAGAATGCAGGGTGGCCAGCAGTTTGTCGTTGTCCCAGGGTTTCAGCACGAAATCGGTAGCGCCGTTCTTGATCGCCTTGACGGCTAACTCAACGTCGCCGTACGCCGTAATAAGCACGACAACTGCGGAGGGATCGAGTTCGAGGATCTTTTCCAGCCACTCAAAACCTTCCTGGCCGGTGTTTTTGGCGCTGCGCCCGAAATTCATGTCGAGCAGGATAACGGCATACCGTTTTTCCTTGAAAAACGCAGGAATATCCGCCGGCTCGCGCGTCGTGTCCACTTCTGCGAAATGCCGTTTCAGGAACAACTTGGCGGCGCTCAACACGCCCGGGTTGTCGTCGACGATGAGGATATTGGCTTGTTTCATTTCCATGGTGTACGCCGGGTTGTAAACCGGAACTCCCTGTTCCGGTAATTGGTGTCTTTCCAGCCGAAACTGAATTCCGGCGTACATGCCGCAAAGACAATGCCCGGGGCTAAGGGTCTGCAAATCAACTGATTTTTTTTGGATCAAGTGTTCGTTTTCGGACACCTGCGTTCGCAAGTGAACGATTAGATGAAAAACAATTTGATATGAAAAACCTGATTTCCAGTCAATTATAAATTTGGCACGGGGTTCACTATTTTGGTAATTAAGTTTGATTTGGTTGCTGTCATGCCGGGCCGCGGTTTTTCGCTCAACGGAGACCGGAAAACCGCCCCGCATGCAGCCGGAAAACAAGAGCGAAAATCCTTGAATCCCCGAAACCTTGAAACCTTACGCTAAAGTAAATGGACAGAGCAATTAAAAAGAAAACATGGACGCCTCAGCGGATCGCCATCGGGATCGGCGCCCTTGCTTTTGTAGCATTTTCCGTGTACAGCCTGATGCTGGCCGGCCGCCACAGCAGCCTGAACGTAGACCGGGAGAAAATTACGATTTCCAAAGTGGAAAAAGGGGTTTTCGACGAATTTATCGTAGTAACGGGCGTCGTACAGCCCCTGAAAACGTACCAACTCGACGCCATTGAAGGGGGCTATGTGGCCCAGAAACTGCTGGACGGCGGGGCCTCGGTCAAAAAAGGCGACCTGATCCTGAAACTCGAAAACCAGCGGCTGATGCTCGATTTCGTGAACCGGGAAACAGAAATGTACGACCTCATCAATAACCTGGAAAATACCCGGCTGCGGTTGCGGCAGGACAAGTTTGCCCTGAAAAAAACGCTTTCGGAACTCGATTACCTGATCCAGCAGGCCAAAGACGACCACGACCGCAACGCAAAACTTTTTGCGGACAATGTAATCAGCCAGCAGGAGTTTACCCGCACCAAAATTGCCTACGAACGCCTGCAGCAACAACGCGACATCGAAATTGAAAACCAGAAATTTCAGGAAGAAAACAGCATAACCCAGATCAAGCAACTCGAAGGAACCCTCGACCGCACCCGGCTCAACCTGTCGATGATGAAACAAAACCTCGAAAATCTGTCGGTTCGGGCGCCCGTATCCGGATTGCTTTCCCGGGTCGATGTGGAAATCGGAGCCAGTATCGCCGCCGGGCAGAATATCGGCCAGATCGACGACCTTAACGGGTTCAAAATGCGGGTAGAGGTGGATGAACATTATATCTCGCGCATCTTTCCCGGATTAGAAGGGTCTTTTGAGTTCAACGGCAAAACGCAGCAACTCAGC
This sequence comes from uncultured Bacteroidota bacterium, assembly GCA_937861115.1. Classification (GTDB taxonomy): domain Bacteria; phylum Bacteroidota; class Bacteroidia; order Chitinophagales; family Saprospiraceae; genus M3007. The sequence continues at coordinate 15,182 of CALMBD010000012.1, forward strand.
GTCAGCAAGGTGTATCCCGAAGTGCGCAATGGCCGCTTTGAGGTCGACATGGCTTTCGCCCAGTCGGTACCCGATGGCATCCGGCGCGGACAATCGGTTCCGGTACGGCTCCAGTTGGGCAAGCCGGCCGAAGCAGTGCTGCTCTCCACCGGCGGTTTCTTCAGCGATACGGGTGGCAACTGGGTGTATGTATTGAATGAATCGGGCTCCAGGGCGGAAAAGCGCAACATATCGCTCGGGCGAAAAAACCCGCAATATTTCGAGGTGCTGAGCGGACTGGAACCGGGCGAGATGGTGGTCACGAGTTCGTACGAGAATTTTGGAGACAAGGATGTATTAAACCTGCAGTAAATGCCACGGGCTACAATATCTGCAACGCACAACTAAAAAACACACTGAAACTTTTTCAACAATATGATAAAGACGACGAACCTGCATAAGTTATTCACCACTGACGAAGTGGAAACCACGGCGCTCAACGGCATCAACCTGGAAATCCAGGCCGGCGAATTTGTCGCCATAATGGGACCTTCCGGCTGCGGCAAATCCACGCTGCTCAATATCATCGGCCTGCTCGACAACCCTTCCGAAGGTGAGTACCACTTCTTTGGCACCGAAGTCGCCAAAATGACCGAACGCAACCGCGCCAACCTGCGCAAGGGCAATATCGGTTTTGTGTTCCAGTCGTTCAACCTGATCGACGAACTGACCGTTTATGAAAATGTCGAATTGCCGCTGCTCTATCTGAAAACGCCGGCAAGCGAACGCAAAAAGAAGGTGGAAGAACAACTCGAGCGCATGAACATCATGCACCGCCGCAACCACTTTCCGCAGCAACTTTCCGGTGGCCAGCAGCAGCGGGTCGCTATTGCCCGGGCCGTGGTCGCTAACCCGAAGGTGATCCTCGCCGACGAACCGACGGGTAACCTGGACTCGACCAATGGCCTCGAGGTCATGAACCTGCTGACACAACTCAACCAGGGTGGTACCACGATCATTATGGTAACCCACTCGCCGCACGACGCGGGTTTTGCACACCGTATCGTCAACCTGTTCGACGGTAAAGTGGTGACGGAGAATTTCCACGTATAAAACCGGGGCAACAACGGAGCATTTTTCCCAAGGGAAACAAAAACAAAAACTACCACACAGAAAAGCAGCCGGCCAGTTTGCCAGCAGTATTAACTAACCTTCTGATTGTCAGCCGTTTTTATCCGAAAAGGCGTGGCAAATTGCGGCTGCTTTTTTCTGCGTACCAAAAACACAAGCGCTATGCTCGAACTTAAAGATGTTGAACGGTATTACCAGAACGGCTCTCTGAAAACATACGTACTCCGATACATAAACGCCCACATCGCGGAAGGGGAGTTTGTCAGTATCATGGGCCCCTCGGGTTCGGGTAAAAGCACCCTTCTGCATGTGCTCGGTATGCTCGACGAACCTACCGCGGGTGAATACTGGTTCCTGGGAGAAGCGGTGCATAAATTCAACGAGCGTCGCCGAACCGAACTCTACCAGCAATACATCGGCTTTGTATTTCAGGCCTACCACCTGATCGACGATCTGACGGTTTACGAAAACCTCGAAACGCCTTTGCTGTACAAAAAAGTACCCTCCGCCGAGCGCAAAAGCCGGATTGCCGACCTGCTGGACCGGTTCAACATCGTGGCCAAGAAGGATCTCTTTCCCAACCAGCTCTCCGGCGGCCAGCAGCAACTCGTCGGGGTGGCCAGAGCCCTGATCGGACGCCCCAAACTCATCCTTGCCGACGAGCCTACGGGCAACCTGCAAAGCCCTCAGGCAAAGGAAATTATGGAAATTTTCCAGAAACTCAACGACGAAGACGGCGTGACGATCATTCAGGTCACGCACTCCGAAGAAAATGCCCGGTATGGCAACCGTATCCTGCACCTGAAAGACGGTCGCGTGGAAAACGAGGAGATGGTCAAGCGGACCACTGCCGTGTAGTTTTTCGGCCCGGATGATGAGGTGCGGCACACAAAACAGCCCCCCAATTTTAAGTTTTTGTCCAAAAACTTAAAATTGGGGGGCTGTTTTGTGTGCCGCTACCAGTTCTGCGTAGTCCCTGCAATAAAAAAATGGCACTATTTCAG
>CALMBD010000013.1 GCA_937861115.1 uncultured Bacteroidota bacterium
GGTATCGAGAAACGACCGCAAAGAGCGGTCGCTGAAAATCCTGGAACAGGTGGGCGAGAACATCAAATTGGCGCGGAAAAGGAGAGGTTTAACAACCATTCAGGTCGCGGAACGTGCCGATATCAACCGGACAACACTTTATCAGCTGGAAAAAGGGAACCCGGGGGTATCCATAGGCGCTTATTTTAACGTGCTGCGGGTACTGGGCTTGCAAGACGATTTCTTAAAATTGGCTTCGGACGATGAGTTAGGGAGGAAACTCCAGGACTTAAGCTTGTTGCAGGGGAAATAAAATGGCTTCAAACAAAACAGATATTTGGGTCTATGCACATTGGGTGGGGATGGACACCCCTAAATGTGTCGGCATCCTTTCCGCCCATCAGGCAAAAGGAAGGAAGGCCTTTGGATTCGAATACGACCCTGATTGGATTCGTTCGAAAAGGCAGTTATTGCTCGACCCTGACATTGGCTGGTTTCCCGGCCCACAGTTTCCTAACGGGAAAGAAAACTTTGGAGTATTTCTCGACGCTATGCCCGACCGTTGGGGTCGTACCCTTTTGAAAAGACGGGCTGCGCAGATTGCAAGAGAAGCAGGTCAGCGGGTCCCTACGCTCTACGACATTGATTTCCTGCTGGGAGTACAAGATGAGAGCCGAATGGGGGGACTACGCTTCAAACTAGACCCCAATGGCCCGTTTTTGAACGATGATGCCGTCCATCCAGTGCCCCCTATATCATCCATCCGGGAATTGCAGCATGCGGCGAGCATCATTGAGTCTGATGTTGATGATAAAGCCATCAAAAAATGGTTGGCCATTCTGGTAGCGCCCGGTTCCTCCCTGGGTGGGGCTCGACCCAAGGCCAATGTCCTGGATGTACAAGGCAATCCCTGGATTGCAAAATTTCCCTCCCAAAATGATTCGCTCGACAAAGGCGCCTGGGAGTTCCTTCTCTATAAATTGGCGTTAGATGCCGGGGTTGTCATGGCAGCATCCAAAATATTGAAAGTGAGTGGCAATCGACATACCTTTCTGACAAAACGATTTGACCGCGTCGGGGGTGAAAGGGTACATTTCGCTTCGGCCATGACTATGACCGGCAATAACGAGGATACTTTAAAGGAGCATCCTGCAAGTTATCTCGACCTGGCTGAGTTTATCCGTTTTTCAGGGTCAAACATCAAAGCTGATTTGCAGCAATTGTGGCGGCGCATTGTATTCCATATTGCCGTTTCCAACACCGACGATCACTTGCGCAATCATGGATTTCTTTTGTCATCAACCGGATGGAATTTGGCGCCTGCCTATGATTTAAACCCTTCCAATGACAAAGACGGACTGGCTTTAAATATAGACATGGATAACAATGCGCTCGATTTTCAACTGGCCATGAGCACAGGGCAATATTTCCAGTTGAATAATAAAGAAATGCTTGACATATTGGAACAGGTAAAAAAAGTGGTGAGCCAATGGAGATTCGTTGCGAATAATATCGGCATTTCAAGGCATGAGCAAGAACTTATGGAGGCCGCATTCAGGTGGTGATTTCCGGCCGTGTTTTGTTACATTTGTTTGGACACAAAAATCGATTGATATGGCTATTCGCATTTTTTTCATCCTGACCCTTTCCGGCGCGGCCACCCTATTTGCCCAAACCACACGGCCCAACATCGTCTTCATCATGACCGACGACCATGCCCGCCGCGCGGTAAGCGCTTACGATACTGCGCTGATCCGTACGCCCAATATCGACCGCATCGGCCGGGAAGGCATTGTCTTTCACAATGCCTTCGTCACCAATTCGATCTGCGGACCAAGCCGGGCAGTACTGCTGACGGGGAAGTACAGCCACATCAACGGTTTTCGCGACAACCGCAGCCGCTTCGACGGTTCGCAGCAGACATTTCCCAAAATCCTGCACGCCGAAGGCTACTACACGGCCATGATCGGGAAATGGCACCTGGTCTCCGAACCCGTCGGTTTCGATTACTGGAATGTGCTGATCGATCAGGGCGAATATTACAACCCCGACATGATCGAGATGGGCGACACCATCCGGCGCGAAGGCTACGCCACCACCATTATCACCGACCTGGCCATCGAGACCCTCGAAAAACGCAAGCCGCAGGGCCAGCCGTTTTGCATTTTTGTCCACCAGAAGGCGCCGCACCGCAACTGGATGCCCGATACCACGCACTTCGACCTGTTCAACGACCGCGATGTGCCCATGCCGTCCAGTTTTTACGACGATTATGAAGGCCGCTCCCGCGCTGCGCGCGAGCAGGACATGCGGGTGGAGGATATGTGGCTGGGCTACGACCTGAAGCTGTTCCTGAACGAGGAGAGCGACGAGACGGGCACCGGCGGTAAAAAGACAACCGACCGGCCGTTGCGCATCGAACCCTCGCTCCAGCGCCTGAATGTGGCGCAGCGCAAATCCTGGGACGGCTACTACCGGCCCATCAGCGAAGCGTTTTATCGCGAGAAACCGGAAGGTACGGCCTTGTCGAAATGGAAGTACCAGCGTTATATAAAAGACTACCTGCGCTGCATTGCCTCCGTCGACGACAATGTGGGGCGCCTGCTGGAATACCTGGAACAGAAGGGCCTGCTGGACAATACCATCATCGTGTACACGTCGGATCAGGGTTTTTTCCTGGGTGAGCACGGCTGGTACGACAAGCGGTTCATGTACGAACCGTCGCTGGCCATTCCATTGCTCATGCGTTTTCCGCCCAAGATACCCGCAGGCACGGTCAGCGATGCCATTGCGCTCAATCTCGATTTTGCGCCCACCCTGCTCCAGGTGGCCGGCGTGGCGCCACCGGCCGATATGCAGGGCAAGTCCCTGATCCCTTTATTTCGCAACGGCAAGGCCAAAGGCTGGCGCAAATCCATGTACTATCATTACTACGAATACCCCTATGGCTGGCATTATGTAAAAAAACACTACGGCGTGCGCACCGGACGATATAAATTGATCCATTTTTACAACGACAACGACGAATGGGAACTGTACGACCTGAAACGCGATGCCGGAGAAATGCACAACCTGTACGGGCAGCCGAAGTATGACAAGACAGTAAAAAAACTCAGGAAAGAACTGGCGCGCCTGCAGGCGGTATACGGGGATACTACAGCAGAGGAAAAACCCTGAAAGATCGGGGTTGGCATGTAGATGATGGCACGCTGATGACGCAGATTAAGCAGATTTTCACGGATGAAGTTTGATTTGGGATGGCACGCTGATGACGCTGATTAGGCAGATTTTCACGGATGAAGTTTGATTTGGGATGGCACGCTGATGACGCTGATCAAACTGATTTTCACAGATAAAACTTTATAAAAATCAGCGTTAATCTGCTTAATCTGCGTCATCAGCGTGCCATTTTGCCATTATGCGTTAATCTGCCTAATCAGTGTCATCAGCGTGCCATCCTCTACAGACGAGCGTGCCATTAACCAACATTGCCGACAACTATGAAGATACTAGTAGTAGACGACGAACAAGACATCAGGCTGTTATTCGAACAGCGATTCCGCCGGGAGATACGCGAAGGCGCCTTTTCCTTCGCATTTTGTTATTCTGGCGAGGAGGCGCTGACCTTCCTCCGGGAACACCCCTCAGAAGCCATTCTGATCCTGTCCGATATCAACATGCCGGGCATGAGCGGATTGGAGCTATTGAGCCGGATACGGGAAAACAACCCTGCTCCTCCACCGTTTATTGTTATGATCACCGCTTACGGCGATCCGGAAAAACAGGCGGAAGCCATGCGCCTCGGCGCCAATGATTTTCTGCACAAACCGCTGGATTTCAGCGTCCTCAAACAAAAACTAACGCAACTGCCATGAGTGCCAAATACAAAATACTGGTCGTGGACGATGAAGACGACGTGGCCCAACTCATCCGCCAGAAATTCCGCCGGCAGATACGGGATGGCGAGTTTGAATTCATCTTTGCCCAAAACGGCAGGGAAGCCCTGGCCAAATTGCAGGAAAACCCGGACACCGAAATGGTGTTCAGCGACATCAACATGCCTGAAATGGACGGCCTGACGCTGCTCGAAAAATTAACGGAGAATAGTCCGCTGCTCAAAACCGTGATTATTTCCGCCTACAGCGACATGGCCAATATCCGGGTGGCCATGAACCGCGGCGCCTTCGATTTTATTTGCAAACCGCTTGATTTTCAGGACCTTGAACAAACGATGTTGAAAACGCTGAAGGCTTGCCGACAGATCAGGGATACTATTCGGGCCGTTCAGGAGAACAACATTCTGAAAATGTATGTCGACGACAGCGTGCTGCGGTTTATGTGTTGCAAAGAGTATGAGTCCTCCCTGCTGGTCAGCGAGACGTTGGAGGCTACCATCGTTTTTGTCGACATCAACGGCTTTACCTCCATTTCGGAGCGGGAAGCACCCGATGTGGTCATCAACCTGCTCAACAAATATTTCGACATCATCGTAAAGGCGATCATTGCGGAGGGAGGATATGTCGACAAGTTTATGGGCGATGCCGTGTTGGCCGTTTTTAAAAATGAGCAACACCTCGAACGGGCCATTCGGGCGGCTTTGTCGGTCAATGAATCGATCCAGTCTATTGAAGACCCGCTGTCCGGCGCACTTACGTTCTACCCCAAGGTCTCCATCGGGATCAATACAGGGGAGGTCATTTCCGGGAATGTCGGGTCGGCCACCCTGCGGCGCTTCGACTTTACCGTTATCGGCGACGTGGTCAATACCGCCCAGCGCCTTCAGTCGGCGGCCGGCCCCGGTTGCATTCTGATCAACCAGGATACTTTTGAAAAGGCCGGCGCATCCTTCCAATACCAGAAAATCGGGGAAATAGCGCTGAAAAACAAGTCGAATCCCGTTACGGTGTTTGAAGTGGTGGGATAAGGAGGTTGCGGAGGTTGGGGGTTACGGAGGTTTCGGGTTGCGGGTTTCGGGTTGCGCGATAGCGAGACTCTGAGGAGACTTTTAGGTTCCAGACTCTTGAAAACCGACAGGCCCCTTCGGAATCTCACTGGCGAATTGATAAAGACCTACGACTCACAACCTCCGTAACCCGCAACCTCCGCAACCCGTAACCTGCGCAACCCGCAACCTCCGTAACCCGTAACCTCCCCAACCCGCAACCTGCGCAACCCGCAACCTCCGTAACCCGCAACCTGCGCAACCCGCAACCTCCGTAACCCGTAACCTCCCCAACCCGCAACCTCCCCAACCCGCAACCTCCGTAACCCGCAACCTCCGCAACCCGCAACCTCCGTAACCCGTAACCTCCCCAACCCGCAACCTCCCCAACCCGCAACCTCCGTAACCCGCAACCTCCGCAACCCGCAACCTCCCGAACCTCACATCGCCCCCAACTGCTTCAGGTACTTCTCGGAATTGACTTTGACGTTGGCCGGCGGGTTCAGGCTCAGCGATTTTTTAAAACTTTTGATGGCATTGTCCTTATCCCCTTTGGTGGCATAGGCTTCTCCGAGACTATCCCAGGCATTTGCGCTTTCGGGATGTTGTCCGGTATTGATGGCGAACACCTTGATGGCTTCGTCGTGATTGCCTGCGCCGAGCAGTTGATAGCCGTATTGGTTGAGTTCAGCCTCCGTTGCAATTGTCATGGCGTCGGCACTGATCTTGTCGGCCTCGGCTTTTTTGCCCAGTTGCCGCAGCAATCCCGCTTTGGTATTCAGGGTAGTGAAATTCTTGTTCTGCGCGATGGCCTTGTCGATCCAGGCCAGGGCCTTTTCATGATTGATGTTGTTTTGGAGGGCATAAGCGGCTGCGCTCGAAAATCCCTGCCAGGTGAAACCAACCTGTCCTTTCAGTTCTTCTGCGGCATTGTCCATGACGATATTGTCTACGGCAAACTCGATCTTGACGGGGAATTGTTTCTTTTCCCAGTTGAGCACCAGTTCGGCGGTATTTTTCGTAAGGTTGATAAAATCGTAGGTGAGCTGTTCCGTGTGTGTTACCGGGCGCAGCCGGATGTTGGCGCGCAGTTGATCCTGCGCGGGGTCGTACCAGAAACTTCCCCAGGAACGGTAATCTTTCGACAGGATCACCTCCCCGGTGTCGTCTTTGTTGATCACGAAAAACAGGCCGTAACTGCCGGCCGGTACCTCCTTCCCTTCCACTTTGGCAGGGTGTGAAAACGTGATCACGGTATTCTCATTGGCGCCGGCACGCCAGGGCGCTTCCCTGCCGGCGCCGAACGACTGGATATTCCATCCGTAAGGCACCAGAGCGCCCCAGATGTCGCGGTCGCGCACCGACGGGCGCGAGTAGTTCACGGTTACTTTTGATATCCCGATGCTTTGTGATACCTCGGCGGCAGGGCTTGGGGTTCGGGGGATGGTAATTCCCTGTGTCCATGCAGGAACAGATAGCAGTACCGACAATAGCAGCGCTGCAAAGCGGAGGGCGAACATTTTTTTCATTTTTTCTGTATTGGTTAACGATGAATAATCTGTTTACGCAATCCATCAAAAATGTAAAAAAAACGCCCGTATTTGAGCAGTTTATAGATCAACAAGGCATTCGTGCCAGCCAACGGCAGGCCACGGCGTACCGGCTGCATCACTCGCTGCGCAACGACCTGACGGGGTTCACCATCGCTGCCCTGATTCCCTGGTAACTCACCGTCAGCATGGCAACGACCAGAGCCACAACACCCGCCGCAGCAAACATCCACCACGACAGTTCAATGCGGTATTCAAAGGTATCGAGCAACTTTTGCATGGCCCAGCCTGCCAGTGGCGCCGCCAGCAGAAAGGCCAGCACGACGGGCTGCAGGAAGTCGCGGGACAGGAAAAGCCAGATGCTTGCCACGGTGGCGCCCAGTACTTTACGGATACCGATCTCCTTGTTGCGCCGCTCGGCTACGAATGCGGAAAGGCCGAACAACCCGAGGCAGCAAATGAAAATCGCGAGACCGCCGAATACATTGCCCAGTTGACCGATGGAGCGCATCTCGTCAAAGTTTCTCTGGTATTCCGCTTTGGTGAAGCGGAACTCAAACGGGTAGGTCGGGTTGTGTGTTTTCACCACCTGCTCGATCCGGGCGAGGCTCTGACGCCAGTGTTCGTCGTTGCGGATGCGGATGAAGAAATGACTGAGCCCCTGGTTTCCCAGCCGGACCACCATGGGCGCCGGGGAAGAGAAGGGATTGTTGTACACAAAATCTTCCACGATGCCGATGATGGTATATGTCGTATCGTGTCGCAGCACGGTGCCGATGACGGGTTCCTTCAGGCCCATGCGCTTGACGGCGCAGCGGTTGACCAGGCATGCCATCGAGTCGCCGCCGTATTCCGGGCTAAAATCCCGCCCTTCGATGATGTTTAGTCCGGCGGTTTTCGACCAGTTATACTGGACGCTGGTTATGGTGATCAGAAAATCCTGGTCGTCGGTTCTGCCCGGCCATGAAATACCGGAGGTGTTGCTGCCGAACTGGATCAGGTTGTCCGAGCCGGCCGACACACTTTCGATCCCCGGGATCTGCGTCAGGTCGTTTTTGATCACGTCAAATTTGTCGATCATACTGCCGCGGGCGGGGATTTCGATCAGGTTTTCGGCGTCGTATCCCAGCGGGCGACTTTGCGCGTGATTGATCTGGCGATAGATGACAATAGTGCTGATGATCAGGAAAATGGAAATGATAAACTGGAACGTGACCAGTCCTTTTCGCAATGCCGCCCCGCCCCTGCCGCTGGAAATGGCGCCTTTTAATACCCGGATCGGCTGAAAGGAACTGAGGTAAAATGCCGGATAACTGCCTGCAACCAGTCCGGTGATCATGCCCAGCGCAAGCAGCGCCGACCACAGTTGCCAGTTGGAGAAATCAAGCACAAGGGTTTTTTCAAAAAAATTATTAAACGGCGGCAAGGCCAGTTTTACCAGTAAAATGCTCAATATCAGGGCCAGGAAGGTCATGATGAGCGCTTCGCTCAGGAATTGGCCGATGATGAGGCTGCGTTGGGCTCCTACCACCTTGCGCACGCCCACCTCGCGGGCGCGGTGCTCCGAACGGGCGGTGGCAAGGTTCATGAAATTGATGCAGGCAATCAGCAGCACGAAAGCGCCTATGATGGCAAGCATCATCACAACGTCGATGCGGCCGCCGCTTGGTTTGCCTTCTTCGAATTTACCCCAGAGCCGCCAGCGGTCGAGCGGATAGGCCAGGGCATGCGCCGACGACTCCGGCGACCGGGCCTGAATGAAGTTTTCCAGTTTGCGGTTCAGGGCGACAGGGTCGGCGCCGGGCTGAAGTTCGAGCCACATGGGCAGGGAATTGTCGTCCCAGGCGCTGTTGATCCATTCGCTGTTCATCTGCTCGTAAATTCGGAAGGGCAATACCACATCGAACCTGACCGTACTGGCCGACGGCACATCCGCCACGACGGCGGCCACGCGCAGGTCGATCTGACCGTTTACTTTCAGCACCTTGCCAATCGGGTCGTCGTCGCCAAAAAATTTGTCGGCCGTGCGTTTGGTGAGCACAATGGAGCCGGCATCTTCGAGCGCCTTCACCGGGTCGCCTTTCAGCGCCGGGAAAGTGAAAATATTGAATAAATCGGGTTCGGCGTACAGGCCCTTTTCGTAGGTACTTTTGTCGCCAAAGTTGAGCAGATACCGGTCGTCCCAGCTGCAGCGGATCGCCCGTTTTACTTCCGGAATTTCTGCGCGTATGGCAGCCGCCAACGGACCGGGCATGGCTTCGAAGGTGTAGGTCACGCCGCCCTGGGTCTGGTTTTGCAACACCTTGAAAATTTGCGGCAGGTTGCCATGGAATTTGTTGTAACTGAACTCATCGGCTACCCAAAGCAGTACCAGCACGCCTGCCGCCAGGCCAACCGCCAGTCCGGCGATATTAAGGAAAGAATACAGGCGGTTGTTCCGGAGGTTGCGGAGGGCGAGGACGATATAATTTCGAAGCATAATATGATAAGTCAATGGTTTATCTCAAGAAAAACGCTTGTGTCGCGTAAGCGGTGCAAGGGGGAAATACTGGTGCCCGGACAAGCCTTTACTCCGACCGCAGGCTGTCGACGGGGTTTGCCAGAGCAGCCCGGGCCGATTGGAAACCAACCGTCAGAGCGGCTACCAAAAAGGTCGTGAGCAGCGAAACGGCAAAGATGCCCGCACCCAGCGAAATGCGGTAGGCATAATCCTGAAGCCATGATTCCATTGCCCACCATGCAATCGGAGCAGCCACAAAAAATGCCACGGCGATCAGCCGGATATACTCCTTGCTGAATAACCAGAGGATGCCCGCCACGGACGCGCCAAGTGTTTTTCGGATGCCGATTTCTTTGTTTTTACGGGCCACCATGAAGGCCGAAAGGCCATAAAGCCCCAGACAGCCGATGAAGATGGCGATGCCGGCAAAGGCGCGGACGAGGCGCAGTATCGTGTTCTCCGCCTCCAGAAACCTGGCGGTCTGGTCATCCATGAATTCGTGCTCGTAATAGTATTCCGGGTAAATGCTTTCCCAGATGGTCTTCACCTGGTCGAGTATTGGTGCAGGATTGCCGGGGTTTAACTCGATGGCGCAATTGGAATATGCCTGCGATTCCGAACCGATGGAAATGGCTGATATTTGCTCCGAAAGTCCCCAGTTATGGTAATCGCGGATTACGCCTACGATCGGGGCCCTGACCTCGTTGATGGCAACTATTTTATTGAGTATTTCTTCCGGAGAAGCCAGGTTGAGTTTTTTTACAAACGTTTCATTGACCAGGTATTCGCGAATGGTATCGCTGTGCTGGAGGTTGCGACCTGCGACCAGTTGCAGTCCGAATGTCTCGAGATAATGTTCGTCGGCGGGTTTGTTGTTCACGATCCAGGGTTCTCCTTCGGGTCGGTTGTCGTATTTGACGCCTGTCTGGTTGTTCAAGCCTGACGCGGGCGGCTGGAAGCAGAGCGACACGTTTTTTATGCCCGCAATACCCGTCAGTTGCTGCCGCAGGGTATTCATTTTGGTGGCATCGGACACAGGTACGGGCACCGTCATTACCACACCGGGACGAAAGCCCCAGTCGACCTCCTGAGCATACCGCGTTTGGGCAGTGATCACCACCGCGCCGATGATCAGGATTTGCGAAATGGCAAATTGAGTGGTCACCAGCACCCGGCGCAGGGAAAACCCGCCTGCCTGCCGCGCCTCGATCTGGCCCTTGAGCGAGGTGACCGGCTGAAAACGGGCCTGCAACACACCCGGATAGGCGCCCGCAAGAAAGGCCAGTATCAGGCTCAGCAGCAGCAGAAAACCGGCCATGGGCAGGATGCCCGGCTCGGTCAGGGTCAGTTGCTGGTTTGTCCAGTCGTTCAGGTACGGGATGGCGAGTTTGGCCAGTACGATTCCTATGGCTACGGCGGCCAGCACGATCATGCCGGTCTCGAACATGAACTGCCAGAAGATTTGCCCGCGGGTGCTGCCGAGCGATTTGCGGATGCCCACTTCGCGCACGCGGTTGAGCGCCTGGGCGGTAGCCATATTGATAAAGTTGACGCAGGCAGTGATCAACAGGAAAACGCCGATAAGCCCGAGCGCCCACAGGTAGCGTTTTTCGATGCCGGCTCCATACCCCCCGTCGAAGTGCAGTCCCGTCATCATTTTGGCTTGATATTGAAACAGTTCTTCGCTGTCCGGGTGCCGGTATTTTTTGCGAAATGCCGGCATAACTGCCTGTAACTCGTCGACTTTATGGCCTTTTTGCAGCAGCGCAAAACAATAGGTACTGCTGTTGATGCCACCCCAATGTTCAAGGTCGTCGCCGTCTTCCATCGTTTTTCGGGTTATCCAGGAGGCCAGTATCTCGCGCCCGTAATCGGTGTTTTTAGGCGGATTGCGCAACACGCCGGCGATCCGAAAATCCACCCGGTTGTCGAACCGGAATGTCTTGCCGATCACATCGGTGGTGTTGAAGTACTTGTTTGCTATTTTTTCGCTGATAAAGGCGGTATTGGGCTCGCGCAATGCCCCGGGGTCGCCCTGCAACAAGGGAATGTCCATGATGTCAAACACTTCCGGCTCGGCCCAGGCGAAGGCAGATTCTTCCTTGTATTTGTCGGGCAACCCCGTTGTATTCGGAACACTGATCAGCACCTCGTCGCGCGCTGCGTACATCGCTGTTTTTTCCAAAAATGCATATTCCGTACGCAAGGCCTGCGACATCGGGTTGGGTACGCCCGAGAGGGGCGTGACCGTCTGCAAGTGTACGTCCGTGACCATCCGGACGATGCGGTCTTTATTGGTATGGTAACTGTCGTAACTCAGGTGGTGGCGTACCAGCAGGAAGATCAGCACACTGCATGCCACGCTCAGCCCGAGGCCGAGTACGTTGAGCAGGGTGTATACACGTTGGTTGCGGAGGTTGCGCAGCGCAATAATCAGATAGTTTCGTATCATGGTTTGTCGTATAGCATTAGTCGTCGCCAAAGCCGTACCAAAAGACTAATTATTTGATTATCAGAATAATAAGGAATACAGAGGTGTACGGAAACGGACACGATTGTGCGGAGGTGGACGCCCCGGGCGGTATTTGAAACCGGGTCAAAACCTTACCCTGACGAACACCGTACCGGCGGGATATTTCATAAAGGGCTCTTTCAGTACAATTCTTGCGGTTTCCATTGTTTTCAGCGTTTCAGGAAGGCAATAAGGGCGCTAATCAGGGTCGGATATCCGATCAGGCACATGGCAGTACCAAATATGCCGAACACTACGGGAAATATCCAGGCATCCACGCCATCGAGGGTCGCCTGTTTGGGGTCGTCGGCCAGGTACCAGATCGCTACCCTTTCCCCCACCTGAAAAGTGGCGGGGGTAGTGTACGTCTGCGAATAGTATTGCACCGTCAGGCCATCCGGGGTGACAAACTGTACAACAGGCGCCACGGAAGTGGGTCTTGCTTCCAGCCCCCGTGCAGGGCGCCTGCGGTTTTCCAGCACCATACCTTCCGTTTGGATGCCGTTGCGGATAATGCGATAGGTCGACCGCCAACTGTTCCACGCGATAATGGCGAAAAGGGTGCCGCCCAGGGCAAGCATAATGCAGACGCCGAGCCAGATTTTATCCCGAAATTCCATTGTTACTTGAAATCGGGTTTTAAAATAAGGAACAACAGCATCAAAATGCCATAGCCAAGCAAGGGTACGGCAGGAACCCAGGCCAGGGTATTGCCCAGCCGCGGGTATCCGCCGGACTGCAGAAAATAGCACAGCGCTATCCACAGGCACATGCCGATGGTGACCATTGACAGCGACCCGTTGTCCGACGATGAAGCGCGCATCGAATCGGTTATGATAAAATACAAGGCCACAACGACGGCAATGCAGTCGACCGCAATGGCGATTTTGAATGACCAACTCATATTTTGTCAGGCTTGATGAATAAGGAAGCAGTGATGCCCTGTACATTATTACACCTGCAAATATTGAATTATTTTGTTCAAAAACTCACTCGTTGCGCAGCGTATCTACCGGATTGGCCAGGGCAGCGCGCAGGCTCTGAAAACTGATCGTCAGCAGGGACATCCCCGCAGCCGCCAGGCCGGTTGCCGCAAACATCCACCATTGTATTTCGATGCGGTAGGCATAGTGCTCCAGCCATTGCTGCAACAGGTACCAGGCAACAGGCGCCGACAAGGCAAAAGCCACCAAAACCAGCAGGAGAAAGTCGCCCGATAACAGCCGCAGGACAGAGGCTACGGACGCCCCCATCACTTTCCGGATGCCGATCTCCTTGGTGCGCCGCTGGGCCATAAATGCCGCCAAACCAAACAGGCCGAGGCAACTGATGAACAGGGCAACGCCTGTGGCCAGGTTTATGATTCGCGCCAGGCCGGTCTCCGACTCATAGGTCGCTTTAAGGGTTTCATCATAAAAACTGTATTTGAACGGCTCGGAAGGATAGAACGCCTTCCAGCCGGCTTCCAGGTCGCGCAACACAGGTTGCCAGTCGGCCGGCCGGCGCGAAGCGAGTTTTATGTTGAGGTTCCCCAGGCCCTCTTTGTCGCACATAAAGGCCACAGGCTCGATCTTTTCAGAGAAAGACAGGGTGTGAAAGTCGGTGACAACACCCACTACCGGTACGGCGTGGTCGCTTCCCGCTTCTTTCAAAAACTGGCCGACAGCCGCCTGTGGCGAGGCAAATCCGAACTCCTTTACGGCGGTCTCGTTGATCACATACTCCTGCACCGTATCACTCATCCGAAGGTTGCGCCCGGCGAGCAGCGGTATGTTGTACAGGGGAATAACGCCCGGGTCAGCGTATTTGCGGTACAAATTGCGCATGACTTCTTCCCCTTTTTCATTGACCCGGGAGTGGGTATTGCTCGAATAAGACCCGGAGAACAGGGGCTCACCCAGGGCAATGCCGGCCACACCCGGCAGTTTTTTCCATTCTTCAGCCAGGGTGAAGTGCTTTTCCCGATATTCCGGTTGGCGCATCAGTTTCCAGGGCGCCTCCACCAGCACGACAGCCTCACGCTCGAAACCGAGGTCTTTGTGGAGCATAAAATGGAGCTGCTGTCCGACGATGACGGCGCCGGCAATGAAGAGTTGTGCAATGCCAAACTGGAACACGATGAGGCTTTTGCGCAAGGTGATACCGCCTGAGCCCCGCCGGGTGTCCGTATGGCCGCGCAGTACCTGTACCGGCTGGGCGCGCATGGTGAGCCAGGCGGGGTAAATCCCGGACACCAGGCTCACTGCCAGCACCAGTCCCGCGAGGAAAAGCACCGTTTTTTCCGGCCGGGCATATTTCAGAACCTCTTCGGGCAACATGTCGGCGTAATAATGAAAAAACACGCGGGTAAGTACCACAGAGAGCGCAGCAGCAAGGGAGGTCACTACCACCGTTTCACCAAGAAAATCGCGCAGGATGGCCGCCCTGCTGCTGCCCAGCGTTTTGCGTATGCCAATTTCGCGGGCGCGTTGCGGAATCTGTGCGGTGGCCAGGTTGATATAATTGATACAGGCCAGCAGCAACAGGAACCCGGCAATGCCGGTCAATACGAACAATACTTTTTTGTCTGCCGTGCGCGCCGAACCGCCATAGTCGACGGCGAAATGGATATCGCCCATCGGCAGCAGCACGTGCCAGCGTTTCATGTTCCACTTGGCCAGCCTTTCGCGGCTGTTGTCGTCGGAGAGCCGGTTGATGCGATCCAGTACGTCGGAGGGGCTGGCGTTTTCAGCCAGCAGGAGGAATAATTCGTTGTTGGAACTGACCCCGCCCCAGGCATCGTCGACGATCTTTTCCGGCTTCCAGCGGCGGAACTCCTGGCCCGTGAAATGACTGGGATAGTCCAGGTCGGCTACTATTCCGCTTACCCGGTAAACCAGGGTATCATTGTAGGTCAGCATTCTTCCGCTCACCTGCTCCGGTGTAAGCCCCGGAAAATAACGGGCTGCCCGGCTTTGTGTCAACACCACCTGATCGGGTTGGGCCAGCGCCGTAGCGGGATTGCCTGCAAGCCATTGATAGCGAACAAATTGAAAATACTGAGGCGAGGTGGCCACCATGTTTTTGGGATTTTCCACCATCGTGCCGTTTTCCGGGAGCGCACTGCTCATGCCCTGTTCAAAAACAGGTATGGCCAATTCGACACCCGGTATCTCCGGCGCGCGTTTGGCCAGTGGCATCGGCGCGCCGGTATTACCCGATTCGGAACCGTCCATCAGGAAACGGCTCGATACCCTGTACATCCGGTCGGCGTGCTCATGGCCGGTATCATAACTGAATTCGTAAGTGGTGTACTGGTACATGATCCATGCGGCGCTCAGACCAATGGAAAGCCCCAGAACGTTCAGCAGGGTGAATATGCGGTTGCGCCAAAACAGGCGCAGGGTGAGTTTGATAAAGTTGGACAGCATGGAACAGAAGGTTGTTGCTGCAATTGTCCATACACTATGCCGAATTTTCTATGCATTGATTTTCAGTAATTTACATGCATAAATGAAAAAACGGGCTGTACGATACCGTACACCCTCGTGCGGAATCGTACGGCGCTTTGGGGTGCCTGTTAATCCTGTCAGGAAACCGCTGCGGCCAGGGTCTTTTCCATGATGAGGAAAACGAGCGGCTCCGTCGGCGTACCGAATTGGGGTGGACCGTCATAGGGCTGGGTATCGCCGGTCTGGTAGTAACCGTGCCGTTCGTACCAGGCGATGAGTTCGGTGCGTTTCGACAGCACACGCATATAGATGGAGCGGCAGCCGGTATGTTTGGCCTGTGCTTCCGACGCAAAGAGGAGTTGCTTGCCGATGCCTCCGGCCTGTTTTTCAGGGTAAACGGAGAGCATGCCGAGGTACAGCCGGTCGCCGTGCTTGTCGAGGAAAACGCAGCCGGCCAGTCCTCCGGAGTCATCGCTGCATTTCAAAATGACGGCGGTTTCCTTGTCGAGCAGGGTTCGCAGGTTTTCCGCGTCGGTGCGCAGTTCGCCCAGAAGAAAATCTGCCTCGGTCGTCCAGCCTTTGCGGGATGCCTCACCCCGGTAAGCGGCATTGATCAGCAGGAGTAATTGAGGGATGTCGTCGGCAGTGGCAGTACCAATGTGCAGCATGTAATCGCAGAGGTTGTGGTATTAGAGTATTTTAAAGAAGCAGGAACAAACCGGCAGGTTATATGTTTGCAACCATCAATTGGCCGGCTTTATTTTTATCCTGAACTGGTACACCAGTCCGACCATAAAATCCATCCTGTCTTCCACGTCAATATTCGTCACCCGGTCGCCGAAATCGACACGAAGCCTGCCGGCTGTTGCGCGGGCATTCAGTCCTTTCCAGAGCTGCGTTTCCACCCCAAGACCGTATTTGAGCATGCCCTGCTTGTCTTTTTGCCGGTACGATTGAGCGCCGTCCATGACCGTGACATCAAAATTCCGCTTTGTTTCGTTTCCGTAGCCGAACAGCAAAATGTTTTTCCGTTTGCCGAGCGCTACGCCGAGCGTCAGCCCCAGCCCGCTTTGCGTGCTGTTTTCGTACTTTATGCTGCGCTGTGCTGCCGGTTCCGCATAAGCCAGGTCGCCATCCGTAAAACCGACCTGAAACTCGACACCCGCCAATATCCTGTCCCGAAAAAACTGCTTGCGAAACCCGGCCGCCCAGTCGAGCACAAAACGGGAATCCTGCGCCAGAATATCGACACCGTCTACAAAAGAGCCGCCGAATATGTTTTGCGAACCTGCAGCGACGCCGAGGTAAATACCGTCAAAAAACCTGACGCTGGTATCCTGCCGGACCGTTTGGCGCCGGTCGGCGGGGCTCGCAATGGCTTGTTGCGTCAATATAAAGGCCAGCATCGGCAGGAGGTACGTCGTATAACGATTCAATCGGATCATATCGTGGACAGGTTTAAATGGGTAAACTGCGTCTCGGTTTTTCGGACCTGATTTTCCCTGTAAACAGTGTATCGCTACTCGCTCCGCAGCGACCGTACGGGATTCATCAGCGCCGCCTTCACGCTTTGGAAGCCCACCGTAAAGAAGGCAATGCAAACAGAAATGGCCCCGGCTGCTGCGAATACTTGCCAGCCGATGGCTATGCGATACGGGAAATCGGCCAGCCACGCCCGCATGATGTACCAGGCAACGGGTGAAGCGATGACAATGGCCAGTCCGACCAGTTTGAGAAAATCTTTGGCCAGGAGGCCCGTTATTCCCGTCACGGAGGCGCCCAGCACCTTGCGGATGCCGATCTCCTTGGTGCGCTTGTGCGCGGCGAAGGTAGCCAGCCCGAAAAGCCCTAGGCAGGCGATCAGAATAGCCAGTCCGGAAAATACCGTAAAGAGTTGCCCCTGCCGCATTTCCGCCTCGTAAAGCCGCCCGAAGTCCTCGTCGAGGAAACTGTATTCGAAGGGGTTGTCGGGGTTGAATCGCTTCCAGGTGCTTTCGATATGCGCGAGTGCGGCCTGCACATTCGTCCCGGTTTTGATAGAAATGCGGAACAGGTTGTTGCGTTGCCGCGGGATGAAAAATATCATCGGAATGATCTCCGAGTGCAGGCTTTCGAAGTGGAAATCTTTCAGGATACCCACTACCTGCGCATCCTCCCGGCCGCCGTACACCAGTTTTTTGCCGATGGCATCGCCGGGTGTTTTCCAGCCGATGGCGCGTGCGGCCGTTTCGTTGAGCAGAAAACTCTGCGTGGAATCCGTGGCAAAATCGCGCGAAAAACTGCGCCCTGCAGCCAACGGAATATTGTAGGTCGGCACAAAATCCATGTCCACGGCGATCATTTTCAGTGTTGTCGTCAGGGGCGACATCGTATCGCCGATCTGCACGCTGGTGCCGCCCACATCGTCGAGCAGTTGCCCGGCGGGCAGGCGCGAAGAGCGGCAGGCGTTCAGTACATTGGGGTTGTTCAGCAGTTCGGCGCGGAAGGTTTCCCATTTGGGGATCAGGTCGCGGTTCTGGACCATCGTGACGACGTGTTCCTTGTCGAGCCCGAGTTCTTTGTGCTGTAAAAAATTCAACTGCCGGTATATGACGCCGGTACCCACCAGCAGTACGATGGAAATGCAGAATTGGGCCACTACCAGCACCTTGCGCATGGAAACATTCCGGCTTCCGGTTTGCAGATTGCCCTTCAAGGCCTCGACGGGCCGGAACGAGGAAAGGAAAAAAGCGGGGTACAGCCCGGCCAGCACGCCCGTCGCCAGGGCAACGCCGAGCAGCAATAACGGGATGTACCATACCGACAACAGCGAAGGTATCAACACAATACCCAGGGTCTGCTTCAACAAAGGGATTGCCCCGGCAGCAAGGATCATGGCCAGGACGGTGGCGCCAATGGTCAGGAGCACGCTTTCGCTGAGGAACTGACCCGCGATCTGTATGCGCAACGCGCCGGCAGACTTCCGCACCCCGATCTCGCGTGCGCGGGAGAGGGAAAATGCCGTGGAAAGGTTGACGTAGTTGATACCTGCAATCAAAAGGATGATCAGCGCGATGATACCGAACATGCGCACTCCGGCATAGTCGCCGCCCGGTTCTATCTCGTCGTCGTGGTGACTGCGCAGGTGGATGTCGGTCAGGCGCTGGAGGTGCAGTTGGGTCCAGGACGAAGGTTTGGGCGCCTGCGGATTGTTGCGTTCCGGAAATACCTTGTCCAGAAAATCCGGGAACCGCGCAGCCATCTTTTCGGGATCAAAGCCCTCATTAACAAGCAGGTAAGTATAAAAAGCATTGTTGCTAAAGTTGTTTTGAAGGTTGTCGTCGCCGTACAGCACCGAATCGCGCAGCGACGGGAACGATATCAGCGCATCGGGGTAAAAATGAGAGGTGCCCTCCCGGAAATCGCGGAATACGCCCGCCACCTTGAACTCAAACTGGTTGTTCAGGCGCAGCGACTGATCGAGCGGGTCCCTGTCGCCGAAATACCGCTTTGCCGTCCGCTCCGACAGCAATACCTGCCAGGGCGCCGCAAGGCCTTTTTCCGCATTTCCGCGCAGAACAGGAACGGTAAAGACCCGTGTAAAGTTGGAATCGGCGAAGAAAAAATTGCTTTCCTGGAACAGATTGTCGCCTGAACGCACCGAAACCGTCGTCTGCAGCAGGCGGGTGATGCGGTCTATCTCGCTGAACTCTTGCTTCAGCAGTCCCGCAAAGGGTGGCGCGACGGCGCTCAGGTGCAGGTTTTCGGAACCGTCGGGGTCGTGGAAGGTGCGCGTGACGCGCCAGGTGCGGTCGGCATTGGCATGCTGGCGATCGTAACGCAGTTCTCCTGCCACATAAAGGGCGATGAGAAGGCAGCAAGCCAGTCCGATGCCCAGACCGGCGAGGTTGAGCATGGCCTGGAGTTTATGGCGACTGAGGTTCCGGAGGGCTGTTTTGATGTAGTTCTGGATCATGGCCTGATCTTTTTAGTGTGGAGCGGCACTTCAAATAGATCGACTTTTTGTAGCGCCGTTGCAGCAGGGTGCTTCTTTTTTTTACCGGAAATCCCGGAAAGGCAAGGTTTGACCTTGGGCTCCTATTGGCGACTCCTTATTAAATTATTGATATTCATGTAGTTAAATGGAGGTTGTGCCAATTAAAATCGCGGAATCGAAACCGTTTCATAAACACAATTTTGACAGTTTTTCCGACCAATAATTATTTATAAGGCTACCAAAGGTCGCATTTATTCAATTTTCAGTTGACCACCCTCCCGTATCTTTGTCCTGTCAAAAAATGGAAATGGCATACCGGATCATACAACCTTGTGCAGCCTTGCAGCCCTATGTACAAATGTACTGGGCTTTCGACAGCCAGTTGGATACACCGGTGCGCAAGCGGGTACCCGACGGCATGGCATCGGCGGTGATCAATATAGAGAATTTCTCGTGGATCGACCGCGGCGACAGCAGAGAAGCGCCCTACGGTGCACAGTTGCAGGGCCTTTGCACCCGACCGTACACCCTGTATGCGCAGCAAAAAACGGCTTCGTTCGGCGTCATCTTCAGGCCGGAGGCGTCAGGCCTCCTGTTCGGACTGCCGCTGCGCGACATGACGGATAGTGCCGCCGACCTGGAGGGGGTAATGGGTTTGCCGGCAAAAAACTGGATCGAGCAGATCCGGAACGCTGCCGACGACAGGGAGCGGGGCTGCATTGCCGACGCTTTCTTCCTGCGCCGGCTTCAACGCCGGGCGATCGCGCATCCCTACCTCGATAACGCCCTGTCGCTGATCCGGAAAAGCAGGGGCAATATCGAGGTGGAGCAGTTGAGCCGTCAATTGTTTGTCGGCCGGCGCCAACTGGAACGTCAGTTCAGGGCGCACCTGGGTCTGAGCCCCAAAATGGTGCTGCGCATCGAGCGGTTTCGCAATGCCCTGCAATCGCCACAGGCGTCTGCGGGGCGGGGCAACCTGACCGCCATTGCACATGCCAGCGGCTATGCCGATCAGGCGCATTTTATCCGGGACTGCCGCGAACTGGCCGGCGAAACGCCCTCGCAACTGTTCGCGTTGTCGCGCGGACTGGACTCGGGGGTGTTGTTCTGATTTTTTACTCAAATCAATTTCATATGTCAATACCACAGCCGCTTGCATGGCAGGCAGGGGAGGGGCAACGTTTGTCCTTCGCCAACATCAGTCTGGATATGAAGGCAGACAGCGCAGCCACCAACGGCCGCTGCAGCGCCTTCGAGTACACCGCACCGGCCGCCTTCAGCGGACCGCCGCCGCATTACCACCGCAGCACGGAGGAGATTTTTTACGTGCTGGAGGGCAGCCTCCTGTTTCAACTGGGCCCACGGCAATTCGAGGCGCGCGCAGGCGCGTTCGTGTATGTGCCTGCCGGCTCCGTACACACCTTCAGCAACCCTGCACCCGTGCCCGCGCGGGTACTGGTGGTCAATACACCGGGTGGTTTCGAAGGTTATTTCAGTGAAGTCGCCCGGCTCATGGCGACGGAAGCCGCATGGCCTCCGTCGGACCGGGCCGGCTTGCTGGCCCTGATGGCTAAATACGACACCTTCCCTGCCGAACGCCAGCCTGCATAAACTACTCGCTGTGCAGCGCCTTTACCGGGTTGGCCAGGGATGCGCGCAGCGATTCGTAGCCCACCGTGAGGATCGTGACAAGTGCGATCAGCGCGATGGAGCCGGCAAACATGAAGAAGGTCAGGGTGGTCTGGTATTCAAAGTTTTTCAGCCACCTGCCCGACAGGTAAACGGCAATGGGGATGCCGATGAAGCAGGCGATCACCAGAATCCGGGCAAAAACGCGCAGCAGTAGCAGCAATATCTGCCGGTTGCTGGCGCCCAGTGTCTTGCGGATGCCGATCTCGCGGATGCGCTGCCTGGCCAGGAACGCAGCCAGCCCGTACAGTCCCACACAGGTGATCAACATGGCCAGTATGGAAAACTGTTTGGTGAGTTGCGCAACCTGGGTCTCGTTTTCATACATGCGGCCAAATTCCTCGTCGACAAACCAGTAGTCGAAGCCGAAATCGGGAAACGTCTGCTTCCACGCTTTTTCGATCGACGCGATCTTTTCACCCATTTTTTCAGCCGGCAGCCGCACATGTATGATCCTGTCGATGGGGTGGGGTTTGGCGCTGATGGCCAACGGCTCGATCTTGTGGTGCATGGATCGGTAGGGAAAATCTTCCACGACGCCCACGACGAGCCCGCTGACCGGCGCCCGGGTGGAGTCGGGCGGACCATAGCCCATGGAAAAATCGGGTCGTATAATCGTTTTGCCCACGGCTTCTTCCGGTTTCAGGTGCAGGGCATTTACGGCCGACTGGTTTAGCAATACCGCGCTGGAATCGGTCACGCGGCCCGGTTCAAAATCGCGGCCCGCAATGATCTTCATATCGAAGGTTCTGGGAAAGTCAAAGTCGCCGTTCAACTGGAACCACTCGTGCTGGTCGGTGTTGATCTCGGGAAACTGCATCTGCATGTTGATGGGGCCGAAGTAGTCGAGCCGGGGCAGGTGGTTGGCCAGGGTCATGGCCTGGATGTCGCGGTCCTGAAGCACCAGGTTTTTGAATATCGAAAACTGGCTGTCGGTAGCGGGGCCGGAAAAGCCGCCGTAGCGGATCGACAGGATCTGTTTGCCGGCCTCGTTGAGTTTGGAGTTGCGCATGAGGTTCATCTGCCGCACCACCACGATCGACCCGACCAGCAGGGTAATGGCCACGGTGAACTGCACCGTTGTCAGGAACTGACGGAAGGTATTGGAGCCTTTGCGGAACGCGAATTTCCCCTTGAGCACCACCGCCGGTTGGAAGCCGGAAACGAACAGGGCGGGATAACTGCCGGCCATGATCGTGACCAGTACAACCACGGCGCCCGTGATGAGCAGCATGGGGCCGTTGAACAGGTGACCCAGGGAAAAGGTCTTGCCGGTCATCTCGTTGAAAGGCGACAGGAACAGCGCGACGATGAGCAGGGCCAGTACGGTGGCGCCCAGCACCATCAGGAACGACTCGGCCATGAACTGGAAAAACAACTGGAGCCTGACGCCGCCGAAGGTTTTGCGCAGGCCGATCTCGCGGGCGCGGGTGACGGAGCGCGCCGTTGCGAGGTTGATGTAGTTGATGCAAGCCACCACGAGGATCAGACCGGCAATGGTGATGAATACCGAGATGTATTTGCGGTTGGCTGATTTGTGGTTGGTCGCCCAGTCGATCTCCTGGTCGAAGTGGATGTCGGTGATCTTCCGGATGACGACGCTGCCCTTGATATCGGGAGCGAACCGCGCGAGCATGTCACTGGCGCGCTTTTGAAGGTCGGCCTGGATGAGCGGGATCTGCTTGTCGTCGCGACATACGAAGAATGAACTGGTCCAGTAACCCTGGTCGCCGTCGCCCATGGCAGTATTCAGCAGGTTCTCCAGGTTCGGGACGATTGGCTTGAGGGCGAGGATGTTGCAAATGTATTTGGGATGCACGTGCGTGTTGGAAGGAAAGTCTTCATACACTGCACTGACCAGCATGTTGATCTTTTGTCCCCGAGTGGTCCAGGTATGCGACACCTCGACCGTTTTGTTGATCGGGTCCTCGTTGCCGAACAGTTCCGAGGCTGCGCTCTCGCTCAGGATGATGCTGTTGACCTCCTTCAGGGGTGCTACCGGACTGCCTTTGATCACCTTGACATCGAGGATATCGGTCAGTGCCGACTCGGACCAGATGATATCTTCCGTCAGGATTTTTTTGTCTTTGGGCGCGTAGTGCACCGTGGTGGGCATGCCCTGGGCGTCGTAACTGGCGATAGCCCCGATGCCGGGGTAATTCTCCTTGATGTAATTGTCCCAGCCCGCCGGTGTTGCCGGGAAAGCATTGGTTTCTCCGTTCGGCATGACCGACCTCCAGCCCATGCGGTAGGTATGTGCCGCGTCGGGATGGTGGGTGTCGAAGGTGAGTTCGTCGCGCACATACAGGAAAATGAACAGGGCAGATGCGAGGCCGATAGCCAGCCCGAGGGTATTGACCAGCGCGTAGCCGCGTTGACGGGCAATGTTCCGGCTGGCGAGCAGGAAATAATTAAGCAGCATGGAAGAGGTGTTGATTCAACGGTTAAGTCTCCTGATTCGGAAATATGCGACCTGAAAGACATTGCATTCTACAAAACGTTGTACGGTTGAATCAGGATGTTTCTGAAAACGCATGCCATCGGGTTAAATCCCGTATGGCTGCCACCTATTCCCTGACTTTTCCCGAGAAAACACTCACTTTGGAGTTAAATGGATTGCCCGACGATCTGCGGAAAGAAACGACCTGCCCCACATGCCACAGGGCATCGGCAATCGGGCCGTTCAGCATGTTCCAGAACGGGAATTCGGTGGTCTTCTCTCCATTGACAAAAACGATGACATCCTCTTCCAGCCGTGCATTCGGCTGCTTGAGCAGGTCGCTGGCCTCCTTCAGGTTGTCCAGCGTCATTTTTCTTTTTTCGTCAAACGACAAAGGCGATGTCTCCTCTCCGCTGCGCACGTTGGGCTGGTGCTTCACCGCATTGACAACGATGACCGAAAGCCCCATAATATGATCGATGGTCTCTTCGCTGGTTCTGGCCTCTGGTGTGGGGCGGAAGGCCAGGTCTTCCTGACGCAAACCTTCGGTTGCCCAGTAAAACCGGAATCCCAGTCCGTCGATCATGCGGGCGACCACGTTTTCTGCTGTAAAGGAATCCGGATAGGCGGGTATTTCGCGGTAGGGCAAAGGAATGGATGGAGCGGAGGTGTCTGCTGCGGACTGGGCGCCGAGCGGGACAGACAACGCAAGGGTCAGGGCAAAAATCAGTTGTATTTTCATGTTTTTGATTTCAAAAGTAGGGCATCCGGGGTGGGGCGTAGGGCGTTTCCCGCAGATTGCCGCAGAAAAAATTCGCAGGTTGTCGCAGAATGGCCTGATAAGGTCGAAGATTCAAGGTCTTTTTCGGATGATTGATCTGCGCGAATCAGCGGGAACTCCTCTCCATGTGCCGGGCCAAAATGCCCTACTCGCTCCGCAATGACTGCACCGGGTTTGCCAGCGCGGCCCGCAGGGCATGGAAGCCCACCGTCAGGAACGCTACCGCTATGGCCGCAGCGCCGGCCAGGGCAAACACCTGCCAGCCCGGTTCGATGCGGTAGGCGAAACCTGCCAGCCACTTGTTTGTCGCCCACCAGGCCAGCGGAGAAGCGATGAGGATGGCCAGCAACACCAGTTTCAAAAAATCCTTCGACAACATCCCGACCACCGAGCCGGCGGTCGCTCCCAGCACTTTTCGGATGCCGATCTCCCGGGTGCGCCGCTCGGCGGTAAATGCCGCCAGGGCAAACAGGCCGAGGCAGCCGATAAACAGCGCCAGACCCGTGAAGATACCCAGTACGGCGCCCGTTTTGGCCTCCGTGCGGTACAGCCGCGCGAACGAAGCGTCCAGAAAATCGTGGTCGAACGGGGCGCCGGGGGCTGCCGCCTTCCAGAGCAGGCCGGCTTTTGCAATGGCCTGTTTTTCCGAACCCGCCCGAAGGCGCACGGCGATATAAGAGCCCCAGGTCTGGTAGGTTTTGGACGATTCGTGGAACAGCGCCATCGGCTCGATCGGCATTTTGACCGAACCGGTGTGGAAATCGCGCATCACACCCACCACCTGGAAGCGCTGGTTGGCGTTGCCGGGGTAGCGCATCCATTTGCCCACGGGACGCTCCCAGCCGATGGCCTTGACGGCCGTCTCGTTCAGGATCACGGAAGTCGAATCGACCGGGGAGTTGGGCATGAAATTCCGCCCTTCCAGTATTTCAATACCCAGCGCAGGCACAAAATCGGCGTCGGTCAGGAACGAACCGATGGGCAGGTTCTGCACGACCGGGTGACTTTGATCGCCCTGTTCCGGCTCGTAGAAATCGCCGAAACTTCCCAGCGAGGGTAAAAACGTGGAGTGTGTTGCCGCAATGGCTTCGGGTATTTGCAGCAGTTGCTGGCGAAAAGTCTCCCGCGCGGCGGGGTTCTCCAAATGCTGTGTGTTCCGGATGATCAACACGTTTTCGCGTTGCAGGCCCGGCGCCTGCTTCCGGGCGAATTCCAGTTGGCGGTACACGACCATAGCGCCGAGCATGAGGGCAATCGAAACGGAAAACTGGAATACCACCAGTCCGCTGCGGAGGCCTGCCTGCCCCCCGCCTGTTGAACCGGCGGCCGTTTTAAAAATATCCGCCGTTCGGAATTTGGACAAATAAAAGGCCGGGTACAAGCCACCGAGCAGCCCGGTCAGCAGCGGCAGGGCCAGCACGAAGCCCATGGTGTTGCGGGAAAACAGGTCGTCGGCAACCCATTCAAGGTCTGTCATCCGGTTGAACACCGGCAATGCCGCAATGGCCAGCACGGTCGCCAGCAGCATGGCCACCACGCTCAGCAGCAGCGATTCTGCCATGAACTGGCCGATCAGCGTACCGCGCTGGGAGCCGAGCGCCTTGCGCACGCCTACTTCGCGGGCGCGCTGCATCGAGCGGGCCGTGGAAAGGTTCATGAAGTTGATGCAGGCCAGCAGCAGGATCAGCAGCGCCACGATGCCGAATATCCGGACCTGCTGTCCGTCGCCAAGCGTGGAAAGCCGGGAAGCGAGGTTTTCATAGCCTAGGTGCAGGCTGGTCAGGGGCAGCAATTTGATGTCGTAGCGGTCGCCTTTGGCGAGTTGCGCCTCGAAGTTCTGGCCGATGCGTTCGTAGGCAGACGGCGCGTAGCGGTGCACCATCGCCGGGAACTGCGCCTCAAGGCCGGCCAGGCTTTCAGCGCCGGGCTTCTGCCGGAGCCTTACCCAGGTATCCACCTGCAGCCAGATCCAGCTCCAGGAAAAATGCTCCACTACCCGGAAATTGGCCATCGGTACGAGAAAGTCGAAACGCAGGGTCGAATTGGCAGGCAGGTTTTGCAGCACGCCTGTGACGGTGAAGACACGGTCGTTCAGCAGCAGCGGCTGCCCAAGAGGCGATGTATTTCCGAAGTATCGCTCCGCAGCCTGACGGGTCAGCACCATGCTTCCGGGCCGGTCGAGCGCCGAATGCACATCGCCTTCCTGCATGGGGAATCCGAACAGTTCGAGAAATGTCGTATCGACGGCCAGGGCCCTGTTTTCATTGAACAGCAGGGGTGCGTGTCCCGGCTGGTTGCGGCGCATGACCACATCGCCGAGGTCGAAGGAGCGCGCCATTATTTCGATTTCAGGGTAGTCGGCCGCAAGCCGGGGCCCGAGGGGCGGCGGTGTGTTGGTGGTGCGTTCCTCCTGGTCGCCCATTTTCAGGTCGAGCGCCACGGCGCAAATACGATCGGCGTCGGGCAGGAAGCGGTCGTAACTTTTCTCGTGCCAGACAAACAGCATGATAAGCCAGCAGGCTGCCAGCCCGATGCCGAGACCGGCTATATTGACGAAAGAGAAAAACAATTGCCGCCGGAAATTGCGGAGGGCTATTTTGATATAGTTGTAGAGCATGGACGATCTGGTTGGGACTGGATAGTCGTTCATCTGCGCCAACCGCGTGCCGAAATTACATTGTTTTGATTGTCAGTATTTTAGAGGCAGGTAAAAAGAGGCGGGTTGTTCGGTTTCGGACACGGGTGCGCGGGAATGAACGGATGAACGGGGCGGGGTTCGGCCTGAGTGGGTGTCATTGTCCGGTATTGGTTCTACACTGAGTGCTGCAGTAATAAAGCGCCGGTTTGCAGAGGTGAGATGACTGGACCTGAGCGCGGGCAAAGCCCGATGAGATCGTTCGAGCAAGGTATGGCCCGGGACCAGACAAAAAGCCCGTTTGATGATTTGGATATTTGAAAGGGTGGCGATACATTTGGGAGCATTCTCTGTCCAAATGTATTGTTATATGACTGCAAAACACCTTCTATCCATTGCCGGCACCTTACCGTGCCCGATTGCGTAAAACCTGCCGGAGACGGCGGTTTTACGCAATTGTTTTTTGAGGCAGCGGGTTGCGCCGTTTTGTGTTGTCAGCTGTGGTTATTCAACCTGTTTGGCCGGGTTGCTGCGATAGGGGAAGGGGCAAAGCGGGTTATGAGGTAATTGGGTCTATGTAGGGAGGAAGAACAGCCTTAGTTGTGCCTTATGAAGTAAAATCAATTTCATCAATAAAAAAGTATTTTTGCAGAATGAATATATATCAAGGAACATTATTTGACGTACCTGAAGTGGGAAAAAAAAATGGCAACGACTTGTCTGCCACATTTGCCGACAATATGAAAATGCCTATTCACAAGTGGTATAGATATACAGCAGGGTTTTCAGCAGCTTGGGTGAACGAACTCATAAAAGAAGAAAGAAAAAAAGGACGAACAAGAATAATTGACCCATTTGCAGGTTCAGGAACTGTATTGATTGAAAGCGAATTTGCAGGTGTTGAATCTTTTGGAGTTGAAGCACATCCATACATTTATCGAATTGCAAAAGCAAAATTAAATTGGAATTATCCTACCGAGAAATTCAAAAAAGAAGCACTTGCTTTATTGAAAATTGCAAAGGGCAAGAAGATAACACAAACTGAATTTCCAAAACTGATAATGAGTTGCTATCCTTTAGAAATAATTCAAAAACTGGAAGCGCTCAAGCAAACTTGGCTTGACATGAATCAGGAAGAAGAAATTAAAAACTTTAATTGGTTCATTATTACTACAATTCTCAGAACTACTTCACCCGTTGGAACTGCACAATGGCAGTACATTCAGCCCAATAAAACAAAATCAAAGGTAATAGACCCTTTTGTAGCTTTTGAATTGAAAGTGAATGAAATGTATTTGGACATGAAACAAACTCAAAACCGTTTCAAAAATGTGATCGATTCAATTATTTTAAATGAAGATGCAAGAAACATTGAGTCTATTCCTCACGGTTGGGGTGACATTGTGATTACTTCGCCACCTTATGCGAATAATTACGACTATGCTGATGCTACAAGACTTGAAATGACTTTTTGGGGCGACATAAGCGGTTGGGCAGACTTGCAAGACAATGTAAGAAAACATTTGGTGAGAGCCTGTACACAACACGTTTCTAAACTTGGCGACAGTATTGACAGCATTTTATCAAATCCGAGATTAGAAGTTATTAAATCAGAACTTATGGAAGTGTTTGAAACACTAAAAGAAGAACGCTTAAAACATGGAGGTAAAAAGAATTATCATTTAATGATTGCCGCATACTTCAATGACCTTGCAGACGTATTCCATTCATTAAGACGAGTTACAAATGAGAATTGCAAAATGTGTTTTGTTGTAGGCGATTCAGCACCTTATGGAATTTATGTTCCGGTTGACAAATGGCTTGGAAAACTAGCAGTGTCTGCAGGTTTTAGCGATTACTCTTTTGAAAAATTGCGAGACAGGAATATTAAATGGAAAAATAGAAAACACACAGTCCCCTTGCACGAAGGCAGGCTTTGGATAAATAGTTAAGAAATGGCGGAATCACCAGCACATAAATTCGGACAAATAATTGGCGACCTTTTAGAATTGGCTTTGGAGCCACACTTACAGAAGTTTGCCCGAAAACACAAACTTTACCTCGATAAGAAAGGTGAACGCAAAGCTCGCTCAGGGAAAAAAGTTTCTTGGACTGATGCCAACGGGAACAAACATGATTTAGACTTTGTACTTGAACGTGGCGGAACTGAAAACAAGATCGGTGTTCCAGTTGCGTTTATTGAATCTGCTTGGAGGCGATACACCAGGCATTCACGAAACAAAGCACAGGAAATTCAAAGTGCAGTTTTGCCATTGGCTATCAAATATAAAAATTCGTCGCCTTTTGTTGGTGTTGTGTTGGCAGGCGTATTTACAGAAGGAGCATTGACACAATTAAAATCACTTGGTTTTGGTGTACTTTATTTCCCTTATGAATCGGTTGTAAAAGCATTCACAAGGTTTGGCATTAATGCAGTATTTGACGAGAAAACAGCAGAAACCGATTTCAGAAAGAAAATTGAGAGTTGGAATAAATTGCCAAACAAAGAAGATGTTGCCAAGGAATTATTGAAACTAAACAAAAAAAGTGTTGACGAATTTATGAGTTCGCTTTCGGATTCTGTTTCACGCTTCATTGAAAAAATTATCATTTTACCACTTCACGGACAAGAGAATGTTTCAAATAGAGTAACTGAAGCAATCGACTATCTGCAAAAGTATTCAGAAGACAATCTCAATCTTCCTTTGAGTAAGTATGAAATCATTGTCATATACAACACAGGTGACAGAATCGAAGCGAGTTTTAAGGATAAGAAGGACGGCATTAATTTTTTAGAAATCTATTCGTAAAACGAATCACGAAGACGCGACATTGTATATGCGATAACACTCCATTTCAATTATACTACACATGTGCTAACCGTTATGCATTCTGCACATCTCAATTTAAATCCTTACATTGAATAATTATGAAAAGGATAAATCCACTGCGTCAATCGCCTTATTCGAGGCGACTCGGCATACACCCGACCGCCACTTGTATACCATTTTGACCCAACAAAACGAATAATGACAGAACTTGAAAAATACATAAACACATTCTTCGGCGTAAAGAAAGGCGACTTGCCAAAGATCAGTTCCTTTTTCAAACCTCTCTTAATAAAGAAGGGCGATTATTTTCTGAAGACCGGCAGGCAATCAGAGCGTTTTGGTTTTGTACAGTCAGGTATAATACGAGAGTTTGTTTTTACTGAAGATAAAGAAATAACTAAATGGATTTCAACGAAAGGCTATTTTGTGCTTGACCTGGCAAGTTTTATGTTTAAAACTCCCGCCAGATGGAATATGCAGGCTTTGACGGATTGCGAACTATTTGTTATTGATCAAAAGGACTACCAAAAAATCGGGCAGATCATTCCACAATGGACCGTTTTGGAAAAGCTGTTTATCGCAAAATGCTTTATCGTTCTGGAAGACAGAATTATCACGCATCTTTCGATGACCGCGGAAGAAAGGTATAATCATTTATTCAATTTTAACATGGAATTATTCAACCAGGTGCCCCTGCAATACCTTGCTTCGATGCTCGGAATGACCCCTGAAACACTTAGCAGAATAAGAAAAAAGCGGTGAATAAAACTTCTTGATTTATGTCAAGAGGGAGGATTGATTTCGTACAGACCTTTGCATTGTCAATTGAGAGCGTGATTAGGAATTGATTCCCGAACACGCTATAAAAGGAAGGACAATGTTTACAAAATCAATTTTACTAACCGCGATGAGCTTGACTATTTCTACAGGTTCATTTGGTCAATTGAATTCAAAAATGAAAAGTATCAATGAAAATGCACCCGTTAAATGTAGCAAGACAATCACCATCGACGCACCTGGCAAAACAGTTTGGGCTGTGCTATCCAACATCAACAATTGGGCAACATGGCAAACGGATATCAGTAAACCACGACTGAATGGAGAACTAAAACCAGCAACAACCTTTGACTGGAAAACCGGCGGAGCAAAAATTCATTCGACCCTGCACACTGTTGAGCCTAACAAAGAACTTGGCTGGACAGGTAAGACCCTTGGAATGTTCGCCATTCATAACTGGACACTGACCGAAACAAACGGTATAACAAATGTCCGGGTAGATGAAAGTATGGAAGGGTTTTTAGCAGGCTTATTCAAAAAATCGTTTAACAAAAATCTTGAGAACGGAATGCTAAACTGGCTTGACTTATTGAAAAAAGAATGTGAAAAACAGCCAAAACCTGTATCGAATAAAGAACACTAGCAGGTGACCAATTTAGGGTGTGTCTGTTCCAAATGCGAGAATCAGCGGTTTTCTAAACACGCTCTAAAAAATTGCACTACTATGTACTCAACGCCGCCCAAAGAAGTCCTCATCAATTCACATCTATCTCCTCTGTTACATCAACCGTTATAAAAAAATCATAGTCATGCTAAATGTAAATCAAATCTCAATGACCCTTAGTGGCAAAATAATAAGAAAGCAAATTTATAAACAGAACAGGTATCTGAAAAAAGTCTCTTTTATCATTTTTGCTTTTTTGACAATTACAATAGTGCAAGCTCAACCAGATATTATCGACCAAACCTCCTTCGGCGGCGCCTTCAATGACCTGGCATACTCATTTCAGCCCACTAATGACAATGGCTATGTATTGGCAAGTACCAGCAATTCTAAAGACGGTGATGTGAGTGGCAATCACGGTGGATACGACTTTTGGGTGGTAAAATTATCTGCTCTGAAAACCATACAATGGCAAAAATCTTTGGGTGGCAGTTCTGACGATGAGATCCGTTCTATCCAGCAAACGACTGACGGTGGTTTTATTTTAGCAGGTTTTACGTATTCAAATGACGGGGATGTCTCTGGCAATCATGGGAGCGGAGATTGTTGGGTGGTAAAATTGGATATGTTTGGAGGAATAGAGTGGGAAAAAACCTTAGGTGGCAGCAACTTTGATGAAGCGCGGTCGGTACAGCAAACAAGCGACGGCGGGTTTATTGTTGCCGGCACTTCTAGTTCAAACAACGGAGATTTGACAAATAACTACGGAGATTTTGATTGCTGGATCGTTAAGTTAAGCGGCACAGGGTCCATACAGTGGCAAAAAACACTGGGAGGGAGTAAGGTAGACAAGGCTTCCGTCGTCAAGTTAACGAGTGACGGCGGGTTTATCATCGCAGGATTTACCGAGTCTTCGGATGAAGATGTCACGTTCCTCCACGGCGGATCAGATATGTGGATTGTGAAATTGAATGAGAACGGTCAGATGCAATGGCAAAAAACATTTGGCGGAAGTAATTCCGAAGAAGTTGTTTCGATGATTCCTACAAATGATGGCAATTATATCGCCGCAGGCTACACACAATCAGAAGACGGTGATGTATCAGGGTTTCATGGCAATGTGGATATTTGGGTTGTGAAATTCAGTGATTTCGGGGCAATTCTATGGGAAAAATCCTTAGGAGGAACTTCTCAGGATGTTGTTGGTGATATTCGACAATCAAACGATGGTGGATACATCGTAGCGGGCTCATCATCCTCAAACGACGGTGATATTTCGAGCAATCAGGGTCAATATGATTGCTGGATTGTCCAACTGAGCAATATTGGAAATATTCAATGGCAAAAAAGCCTTGGCGGTATGTATGACGATTTGGCCAACACCATTTTGCAAATAGATGACGGCAGCTTTATCTTGGCAGGAACTACGGCATCGAATGATGGCGACGTTTCGGGCAATCATGGCTCTTTTGATAGCTGGATCGTTACATTAAATGCAGTCTCAACGGGAAATGTTGATCTTCCCTTTTACAGTAATGAAGAATACTCTTTAAAGGTGTCTCCCAACCCGGCTTATTCTCATATTTATTTGACAATTGAGCCTGATCAATCCCTAACAACGGTTCGAATAATTGATGTCATGGGGAGAACAAGTTTGGTGAGAGATGTTATTCCTTACCAGCATATTGACATTTCTGATCTGCATAATGGTTTATATTGGCTATTTGCATATAACACTTCCGGCAAAAGTTATGTGTGTAAATTCAGAAAACAGGAATAGTTTGTAATAACTTACGACTTGAGTGGCGAGGAGTCATCTCTTTTGATATGTGGCCGGTCGATCGGTCTCTTTTCTGGTTAGTATACCTGCTTCAACACCTTTTCTAAGGTCTCTTGTAGACGTTGCCGTTGATATTGCAGGAAACATTTTAAGGTAGTCTTTTCTTGTAAACACTGATACGTCTGGCTGGTCCAGAAAATAGTTTAAACGCTCCATAAATATTCAAAAACAGGGTTCGCTCGCATCAATATCAGGGTCTGCCACAATCGACCCATTCTTCCGTTTCCATCCAGGAAAGGATGAATAAATTCCATTTCATAATGGAATACACAACTCTTGATGATCAGATTATCTGCCCCATGTTCGAGATACCCAAACAGGTTTGTCATCAAATTATCGACGTTCCATCCCGGTGGCGCCAAATGCGCTATTCTGTTGCCTTGAATTACTCCGACTGAACCGGTTCTGAATTGACCTGGTGTATCCATCAGGCCGGCCATTAACTGCCGGTGCGCTTCCAGATAAGATGCTTTGGAGAAAGGGTCAAAATTGGGTAGATTGTCATACACATGAATTGCATTCTCCACTTCCGTTATATCTTTAGCGGGGCCGATTACGCGTTTATTGTCAATTATAGCGGTGATCTGATCTTCACTTAATGTATTCCCTTCTATTGCTAATGACGCACGAATGGTCCTGACTTTGTTTTTTTTTCTCAGTTCTGTCGGCGGCTTCCTCAGGTGGGTTGTATCTACAACACCTAACAACCGGCCTATCTCGATCGATAAATTGATTATTTGGGGCGTTCCTTCGTAGTATTTGTAAACCATGATGCCATCGTTTGATCGCATCAAAGATATAATTTTGATAGAAAATATCCAATATCAAATCAAATTTGCATCATTTGTGCGGTTGACCTGATTTGGGTCAAATGTCGAGCCTGGCGAAGCCCGATAGATAGTTCAAACGAGGCACAGCCTCGCTCGAGCAGGTGCACAGCTTCGCTCTGGCAGAGTCACATCCAGTATTTTTTACTTTAATTTTTTCCAATAGATCACCTTATCATCTCCTTCTTTCCAGAAGTCTCTAATGACAGCTTCTTTGTAGTAATCAAGTTTTTCATAAAACTTCCTGGTCGGTTCAAAGTCGTTGGTTCCTGATGTTTCTACAATTAGTATTCTGTGCCCGTTTTGCTTTAAAAGTTCTTCAAGGTACAGCATCATTTTCCTCCCGATTCCTTTTCCCTGAATATCAGATCTTACACCAATCGCATAGAGGTTAAATGTTCCCGAAGTTAATTTTTCCGGCGCACAATAACCAATGGATATGGGGACATCGTTTTCAGTTGCTGTAAACCAAAGTTCTTCTGTATCCGGATTGTCAAAGAAATCTGAAATCATATCTTCAAGAATTTCTGATGGAAATAACTCAATTGAATCCAAAACGCGTTTCAGGTGCTGGATGTCGTCTTTTGTAATTTTTCTGATTGATGGATTCATTTTGTTGATTTTTGTGAAAAAATATCACAAATGTACTGCCGCCGTATTCATTAAACTTGTAACATTCTGCTATTATAAACATCGGAGGGACTTATCCCAAGCATTTGCTTAAAAGATTTACTTAGATGCGCCTGGTCATAAAAACCGCTTTCAATTGAGACTTCGTACATGTTCATATTTTTATATAATACACCTTCAAATGCTCTCTTTAGTTTGCTCCACACCAGGTATTTTTTTATTGAAATACCCATTTCTTTTTTAAAAAGATGTGATAATCGACTTTCAGAAAGATTTGTTTCCGATCTTAAAACTTCCAGCATCACCTTGTATTCAGCGGATGTACTATTCAGGTAATTCAAACACTTTTGAATTCTTTTATTAGCAGTAATTGGAATGATTGACCTGTTATGTGTGCCGGCTATCTCTTCAATTATTTCTGCGCGGTCTGTATTATTGGCTTCGACATATATTCCATCAAGTAGTGAGATGTCAAAATTTGATATCAACTTTTGAAAATGGCTTAAATTACACTCCATCATTAACAGTAAAACATTCCCCTTTTTAGATTTTATCTTGTGGAGTATGTTGTGTTCAATAACTGCAAAGGAAATATTTATATATTTGGACGTGGGTGTTTCTAATTCAATATTTCCATTTTCAGAGAATATAATTTCAACAGCAGGATGAGCGTGAAATTCAGTTTCAATTTCATTTAACTCAAATTTGTATACGCCTTTTTCATTGTTAAATTCGTGTATTTTCATTTCTCCATTATTGCATGCCACGGCTGTATGTGTGAGTCCATTCCGCTCTCGTGCGTTGGACCCTGGTGGCGGTTAGTGTAGATGATGTGTTTATGGCGTTCTTTTATATTCGGGCAGTTTATTGTGTATATAATTTGTTATGCTTTCCATGATTAATTTTCCTATTCCTTTCCCCTGCTTTTCAGGGATCACACATATGTCCACAACCTGACAAAAGCATCCCCCGTCGCCAATGATTCTTCCCATTCCGATTACCTCGTCTTCTTCCATTACCATTATTGAATACAATGAATTTTTAAGCCCGATCTTGCCTGCTTCATCTGTTTTAGGCGATAGCCCGCAAGCGACTCTCATGTTTTGATATATTTTCAGGGGTATTTCTGCTTCAACAATTTTCATCCTGTTCTTTATCTTTTTAAAATTCCCAAATATTCTATCCAGGGGCCAACTTCAGATGTATATTGTTTGGCCATAACCCTCGAAATTTGGGCAATATGGCCCAGGTCGTGCACTACCCACGTTGATAAAAGTTGTTTTAAATTAACCTCTCCCAATTCAGGGTGTATCCCTTTCTCTTCCAGTTTAAGGCCATTGATTTGAAGAGATATTAGTTCATTTATGTTTCTTTCTCTGATCTCTTTAAATTCTTTCAGCAACGCTTCTATTGATTTTTCTCCGGCCTCTTCCATCTGGGCATACCTGTCAAACGGCACGAAAGTTTTATTTTCTGAATCGGATAAAATGATCCTTGCTCTGGGAATCCAGTCGGTTTTTTCTCCGTGAATCAGATGGCCAACTATATCGTACGGGCTCCAGGTGTTGACTCCTTCGTTGACTTTTAACCACTCGTCGGATAAACCGCCAAGCATGTGTTCCAATACAGCAGGGGTCTTTTGCAGAATTTCTATGGCTTGATCTATCTGAAAGGTCATTTCAAGGACTTTTATCATGATATACAACAACCGGTCTGCCTGTTGTTGTATTATCGGTTAGGCTTCTATTTTATATACTCGGCGTACAACCTGGAAAACAGGATGGAGTCCTCGTATTTGCCGGAGGCGTAATAATGCTGTCTCAACACTCCCTCCCTTGTAAAGTTATATTTTTCCATCAGCCTCAGGGAAGGAATGTTTCCGATACCGACAATCGCCTCCATCCTGTTCAAATTCATTTTAGTAAACCCGTATTCAATGATCACCCCAAGTGCTTCGGTCATCAGCCCTTTTCTTTTATAATCCTCGTCTGCCATGGCATAACCTATTTCCGCCCGGTTGTGTTCGACATTCCAGTTGTGTATTCCGCACCTCCCGATAATAGTGTCGGATGCTTTATCGATCATTAGAAACAGTTCAAAACTTCTGTTGTAGCTGGAGTATCCGTTTTTGTGCTTGTATTCTTCTTTTTGATAGTCCTCCTCCGAACGGTGACCCAAAATTCTCTTTATTTCATCTTTTGAGCAGTTTTCAAAAAGATACTTCATACTGTCCGGTGAAAGCCCTTTAAGGATCAGCCTTTCTGTTTCAATTATTTCGAAATCCATTTCGTAAAAATTCTTTAATCCGACCTTCAATTATTGCAATACCACAACGAACGATTTCCCCGCACAGTTCCTTTTTATTATCGCTGAACCAATCTTGTCATAAAGGTAGGTCCTGGACATGCCGGTATGTGATTTCTCAACCATTTTTTGGACAGCATTGGTGTGCAACAAAAGGGCCGTTTTCGGGCGAAAATTGTTTTAGCGCGAGCGATAGCGTGACCGGTTTATTGTTGGCCTGAGCGGACTGGAATGATGGATTAAGTCCGATGGACTGATCAAACTTGTGGAGCCTTGCGGGAGCGGGAGGAGGGTAAAGCCCATAGGATTGGTCAATTGAGGCGAAGTCTCGCTCGAGCGGGGCACAGACTTGCACGAGCGGGTATTGCAACAAAGTTATTTCATAAACCAATTGATTATCCTGTGTAATAAGGACTTGTTTTGATCTGGGTTCAATAGCTTTTTGTACTTGTCCGACATCCAACTTCTGGGATTAACTCTTACATGGTTTTCCATGGCGCTACGTATTTCTCCTTCCTCACCGAGATACTCCGCAAAGTTCACATATTCATAGGCATTTCGCTTGTCTGTCAAGTCGGTTTCTGATTTCCAGGTTTCAAAGGCTGCTTTAAAATATTCCTTTTCGTGTAGCCGCATATAAAACCCGAGCGGGATTCCGACAGGCTTTTTGAGTCCAAAATAGGCTATTTGTTGTTCCTTGTATGCCTTGCCGCTATCCTCTGAATACAACGTTTCATCACTAAAAACCGTTTCTATTATTCTGGTCTGCAACCTGTGGTTTGAACTCGTCACATAATGCCTGAGTTTTTCCTTTCCATAAGTCAGAAAAAAACCGGTTTCAAATCCTGAATCGGCATCCATTGTCCCATCGAATTTAAGTGCTGCGAAGTCCCAGATATCCTCTATTACGCCAAACTCCGACAGGAAATAGCAATACATATAGATCACTTCAAAATCGTAATTGTCCGTATTGGCATGCCGGTGTTTTACTTCCTCTTCAAAGAGTCTACGGACAATGGAATAGTCATCGGGAACCCTTAAATCATTAAACAATCCTACGCCAATTGTGAATCGGTTGAATTGGTTTAAGTCTCTCTTCCCATCCTCAGACAGTGTATAGGTATATTTTTTAAACTCGCGCTCGTCCTCCCGAAGCCGGTTCAGGTCTTGAATATACTTGTGTATGATTTTCTCAACCATTTTTTGGATAGCATTGGTGTGCAACCAAACGGCTGTTTTCGGGCGAAAATTGTTTTAGCGCGGTTTGGCAATTGAGCGATAGGGTGCCGGTTTATTGTTGACCTGAGCGGACTGGGCGGCTGTCGCTGCCATGCGCAGACGCCCCAAGTGCTCGTATCCTCACGTTGAGCCGCTGTTCTCATCCCAATCCTCCCATACCCCGCGCCCCGCAGCACTTGAATCGCCGTCACCCCGATAAATTAAACCCCCTCCTACCTATTGCCGGAACAAAAAAACCTGCACACCTTTGTCACATTGTACCGGAATGCCAGCTTGTTTATTCCGAAACCCTTACAGTAATGAACACACCCCCTCCGCAGAAACCCGGGTACTGGATACCCGTCTGTACCGCTCTGCTATTTGTATGCAGTCCGTTGCTTCAGGCGCAACGCAATGCGCCGTATTACAACGCCAACGCGGCCACTCTCCGCCAACAACTTGCCGAAAAAACGACGGCTTCCATCCAGGCCACCTTCCGGGAACCGGATCAGTTCAACAAGGAAGCAAGGGAGGCCTACCGGTCTGCCCGCGACCGCATCGGACTGGATGTATCCGAAGAGATCAGCGAATCTGCCCTCGTGGATGATGTGCTGTGGCCTTTTGTCCAAAAGACACACGCTGCCATTGTCGCCGCCAATCCTGAAGGCGCCGCTACCAAGGTCATCCTGACCATCAACCCTACCCCCAACGCCTACTCGGTGGGCGACGGTACCCTTTTCGTGTATTGCGGACTGCTGGCCGGTCTGGAAAATGAAGACCAACTGGCCTTTGTCCTGTGCCACGAAATCGCACACTACCTGCTGGAGCACGCCACCAACGGATTGGTCAGGGAAATCGCGACCTTTCACGACAAGGCTTTCAAGGCAAAGGTTAAAGCGGCGAGCAAGCAGGAGTTTAACCGGAATGAACAGTTGGCCAATATCTATAAAAATGTGCTGTTCAAGTCCAGGTACCACCGCCGCGACCTGGAGCGGCAGGCCGATTCGCTGGCTTACCGCATGTTCCTGAAAACGAACTACGCGCCGGGACAGGCGCAGCGCCTGTGCGCGCTCTTCGAAACCATCGACGAGCCGCTGCGCGATTCGAGCCTGAATGTGGAAACCCACTTCGGGTGCGCGCGGCATCCGTTTCAGGCGGGTTGGCTGGAAAAGGCAAAAGGCTCCGTCTGGGCCGACGCACAGGCGCTGAACGCCGCCGCCGAAAAACAAATGCAGGATTCCCTGCGCACCCACCCCGACTGGCGCAACCGGATGCAATGGCTCGAAGAGATGGCGCAACAGTTGTTGGTCGGCACATCAACCAAAACGGTTTCCGGCGACCCGTATGCGCCGATCCGCTACCTGAGCGTCCTGGAATCGGTTGATGCCTGGTTCAGCGTGGAGCGCTACGACAAGGCGCTTTTCTATGCGGTGCAATACCAGCAGGTCTATCCCGATTGCAGTTATTTTAAAGAAATGGAGGCGCTGGCGCTCAATGGCTTGTACACGCATTTGCAAGACCACTCCCTGTCGGACGTGTTGTCGCAAAGTGCGCCCGACAACCCCGGCAAGTACAACCGCTTCCTCGACTTTCTCAACAACCTCCGGCTGAAAGACCTGCTGGCCTTGCAAGTTTGCAGCCTCGACGCGGCCTTGGCGTCGACAACCGAAAAAACAGAACACGGCCTGATGGCAGCCTATTTTGTTGCCCTGGCGCAGGACGATCGCAGCGCCATGCTCGCAGCCAAAAAAGAATACCTGTCGAAATACCGGAAGGGGCGTTTTGCCGATGTTTTTCAACAGGCCAAGAAGTAAGGAGGGCACTCCTTCATACACATCAAACAACCACTTTTCACATCAAACAACCACCTATGCGTTCCAAAACCCTCGTGTTGTTGCTTTTTGCAGCACAATTATCGCTCGGGCTCCAGGCCCAAACGTATGCCCTCAAAGGCATCAATTCCTTTTCTTCCAACGGCATCAAAGCCATTCTGAACAACAAGGAAGTAGTCGGCTACGTCCTGTTTTACAAAACCGACAAAGCCGATTCCAAAAATGACAATTACGGATTCGATCTCCTCGATGAGAACCTGAATAAAGTCAGCACCGTTAAGGTTATTCTTCCGCGCAATGCCATGTTGCTGCAGCCGGTGTACAACGGCGAAGTGCTGGGCCTGATGTTTTACGACCAGGGCAAGGGCAACTATATCTTCCGCTCCTACGACAAAACGCTGAAACAAGTAGGCTCCCTCAGCACCGAAAAGCCCCACAAATACGAGCGGGCCGGTCTGGCACAAATGGACGGCGATGCGGCGGCTTCGTTTTACGGCCTGCACCCGGTGCCCGGCAAAGGGTTTGTACGTGCCGGATACGGTGAAGACAAGGACAAGTTCAAGGTCACTTTTTACGACAACAATTTCAAAACCAAGTGGTCGTACCAGACTCCCGAGTCGAGCAAGGAGTACGAAACCTTCCTGTTGTCGGACGTCAATGAATCCTACGCCACGGGCATCACCCTGCGAAGGGATGGCCTGATGTCGCGCAAGGTGGAATACTTCCTGACGGTATTCGATATCGAAAGCGGCAAAAAGATCATTGATGTCTCCGCCGAGCAACCCAAGGAGCAACTCTCGATTTCGTCGATCACCCTGCAGGAAGGCAATGAGCAGGTGGTCCTGCAAGGCGAGTACTACGACCTCGACGACAAGCCCGGCGTCAGCAAGAGCAAGGGTTTTTACCTGAAAATGTACGACCTGAAAACGGGCAAGGAGATCAGTGAAAAACTGTTTTCCTGGACCAAAGACATCGGTAAAATGTTCAATGCCAAGGGCAAGGAAAGCATCGAGGACAAATATCTCAACTTCCCCCATACGATGTTTAAGGCCGCCAACGGGCACTATTACATCGTTTTCGAGCAATTCAAAAAGGTGGCCGACGGCGCCGGTATCGCGTTCGCAGTATTGGGCGGCGGCGGTTCCGCTTTGGTGAAAGTTAAAGTGGGCAACCTGTGGGTGCTTGAACTCGACGGCGATTACAAGCCGGTCGCCCTGCAGTATTACGAAAAGGACGGCAGCGATGTGGGCTTGCCCCCCGGCGCCGGCACATTGGGCGCCGGACTGCTGGGTTATTTCGTGAGTTCGATCGGCGGATTCGACTACCAGTTTCTACAGCAAAGCCAGGATAAAAGCACGTTTAACATCGCTTATATCAATTACGACCGCGAAAAAGGGGAAAAAACGAAAACCATTGCCGGCAATATCTTCCTGGCCAAAGACGGCACGCTCAACTTTGACAAGGTGGATATCACCGCCGCCAAGCGCACGGTACTTTCCCTGTATCCCGGTCAGGGGAGCAACATTATGCTTGCCGAATACAACTCGAAAGAG